>CAZFWN010000112.1:0-18226 GCA_964522745.1 uncultured Ktedonobacterales bacterium | reverse complement strand
TTGGTCCACTTATTTTTCGGCACATTGTGGTCTTGACAATGGGGAGTACCTCAGGGACATCCCTGAAACTATCCTCCATAGCTGGATGTTTGAGGAACCAGAAAAACACCAGGCTCAATTGAATGCATTGACGGATGCAGGTGCGTTCATTATGGGCAGCAACATGTATGGCCCAAAAGAAAAGCGAGAGAGCCCTGACTGGAAGGGCTGGTGGGGAGACAATCCCCCCTACCATGCACCTGTCTTTGTCTTGTCTCATAAGCAGAGAGACCCTATTGCCATGGAGGGTGGCACTACATACATCTTCATTGCAGACGGCATTGAAGCAGCCCTCTCTGCCGCAAAAGAAGCGGCTGGGGAGAGAAATGTTGCTATAATGGGCGGCGCCAATACCATCAATCAATATTTATCAGCCGGGCTTCTTGATGAGTTATGGCTCCACATCGTGCCCGTCACCATCGGGGAGGGAGCACGTCTCTTTGAGAATGTTCCCAATCTGCAACTTGAACCTCTTGAAATAAGCGGCACACAATTGGTCACTCATATCAGGTACCGTGTCGTCAAGAAATAATCCCCTTCCTAGTCTGTGAGGGCTGACCCGCTCGCCTTCGTAGGGCTCCATTCATCGGTGGAGGAGCGGTCCCTCTTGACGCGGCAAAAGTGGAACCAGGAACCAGGCAAAGGTACCTTTCTGCTTAACGCTCCCACAATGCTCGGCCCAGCTGCGATTGCGCTCTCGATCCAGATGGGCCGGGATGAGAGGCTCGGAGGTCGTGGCGGGCGTGCCAAAGCCTGCTGCGATAGGGGCAGTGGAGAGGATGGCTTTTGTCGGTGGGTGGAAGGCACAGGGCCGAGACTCCCACGCCTTGGTGCTCTGCGTCGAACAGACCCAGGATTTGCTGCAAGCTCTTAGTACTATTTTCTGGTGCGAAATGAGACTCCAGATCAGGGCAGGCTTTGTAGCTGGCTATCGTCGTAGTTGCTGTTCGCTTGTATAGATCACGATCACGCCGCTCGCTTTGCGCAGGTTTGCCCGATCTGCCAGAGGTTGCTCGCCAGGATCCCCCAGCCCACGGTGCGCTCCATGCCCACCTCCCCGTGATCGCGGCAGCGCTTGAGGCCGTAATCCCGCCGTAAGACATGGATGCGACCTTCCATGCCCGCCCGCCAGCGATAGCGCCGCCGCCAGGCCCGGCTGTGCTCCAGCGCCCGCCGCTCTGGGGAAGCCTTGCCTTTCCAGGGCACGGTCACGTGCTTCACTCCCGCCTGCTGGAAGGTGCTGTCCTGTCCCGGCACGTGAAAGCCTCGATCAGCGGCGACCAGATCGGGCGAGCGCCCAAAGACGGCTCGATGGTGCGCCACGGCCCGCTCGAGTTCGTGCCGCTCCCCTTCGCCCGCCGGCAGAATCCGGTAGCGCGTCACGAGACCGCCCTCCACCTCATCCAGGACGAGGTGCCGTCCAAACTCGATGGGTGCCCCCGGCTTCTCGCGTTGCAGCACGCGGGTGTGCGGCTCGAACAAGCTGACCACTTTCTCCTGGGGGCGCGACCTTCCTACCCGCCAGCACCCGTGTGCGTGCCTGATGGATCACCTGCTCGACCAGCGGCAGGAAGCGCTCCAGCTCCTCACCGAGCCGTTCCGAAACAGGCGGACGACTCGGGCATGACCCAGCAGGTTCGGCCACCTGTGCCAGGGCCTGCCGGACTTGGTGCGCCTGCTGGATCGTGTGCTCGGCGATGTGGATCAGTTGCTCGTAGAGCTGGCGGCGCTGCTCGGCCGCCGCCTGGGCCGCCGCTTCGCTGCGGTGGCGCACCTGTCGATAGAGCGCTTGCAGGGTGCGCTGCATCGACCGCGTCCGGCGGCGAAAGGCGTCGCGTACCCCGGCCAGGCGCTCGGCTACCAGCGGCTTGGCCCGCTGGACCAGTCGTGTCAGCACCCGTACCCCGTCGCCCAGCAGACGGCTATCCGTCGGATAATGGATGGTCGTCTCCACCACCGTGCCGTCCACGCGCAGTTTGCGCGCACGGGTGACCCGCAACTGAGCCGCCAGGTGCGCGGCGCGATCATTCAACGCATGCAACGTCTCGGGCTGGATCGTCTGTGCCCAGCGGAGCAAGGTGGTATCATCGGGCACCCGACGAAAATAGACCCGCGTGAACCAGCGCAGCACCAGGCTATCGGCCACGCGCTCCTCCGTCTCCTCAAAGCTCCAGCCATACAGGTGCCTGACGACGAGCAAGCGCAACAGCACCTCTGCTGGGGTGGAATGGCGCCCGTGGATGGCGGTCAGGCGATAGCGGTGGACCAGATCGGCGCGCACCTGCTGATACAACCGATCGTCATCGAGCAAGCGATCCAACTGCACCAGCACCGGGTCGGTCTGGTCGGCCAATTCAGGTACACGAGCAAAGACGTCTTCGGGCGGATAGCGGTCGATGAGCATGTGGCGTTCCTCCTGCTGCTTGCTAGTCTGCTTGCTCATTCTACCACCTTCTGAGCCCTCCCGGCAAGGCCCTGCCTGGGCTGAACCCACTCATTTCGCACCAGAAAATAATACTAGCTGCCATGAAAGAATAGGTGCGCTTTGTCCGCCGTCGCTTCGGGCGTTACGAAGTAATCGATTTTGTCACGGTGCTTTTCAGCTATGCTATCAGTTCCGGTTCTGCCAGGCTTTCTCCCACCAGGTTCGTGGTGAACTTCAACAACCTCATTACACAATTCGTGGGCACCTACACAAAAGGGGGTATCTATCTGAGAGGATGTTTTTTAACGGAATCTCTATACCAGCAAAAATGGATTTTGTATTTCCGAATTCTATCCTTGTATCAGAAAGACCCCTCTTTCCAAGGCTATCCATATGTCCCTGGAAACAGCAAGCCTAAATGTCCAAGAGGGTAAGCAATCGTGTGCTGTAGTCGTGATACAAGCCAACTAAGTAGTAGGAGATACCGATGAAATCGAACGATAGCCTGGAAGCTTCAAACCATTCTCACTATCTGCCTGGTCATGATGCGGCTGCTATAGGGGACGATGAGGAAGGCATAGCCAGGTCATCGTTGACAGAGACGGAGTTACAGCAGTTGGCGGCATGGAATGCTACCGGGCAGCCGTATCCCCATGATGCCTGTGTTCCTGAATTAGTGGCGGCGCAGGCTGCCATGACGCCTGATGCAGTAGCTCTCGTAGCAGATGATCAAGTGATCACGTATCGAGAACTGAACCGACGTGCCAATCAAATAGCTCATTACCTGCAGGGGCTTGGCGTGCGAGCCAATGTACTTGTAGGGGTATATGTCGAGCGTTCTGTAGATCTAATAATAGGATTGCTAGGCATTCTCAAGGCCGGTGGGGCATATGTCCCCCTTGATCCTACCTACCCACCTGAGCGGTTGGCCTTTATAGTGAAAGATGCCCAGATCTCAGTGCTGCTGGCCCATCAACATCTCGCTACAAATTTCGTTGCCCAAGACACACAGGTCATTTGCCTGGATGCCGATGCCGCCGTTCTGGAGCAGCAGAGCGAATCGGAACCACCTCTTTTAGCTACAGGTATTGACCAGGCATATGTTATCTATACCTCAGGTTCAACCGGCCAACCTAAAGGGGTGCAGATCACTCACGATAGTTTGCTTAACCTGATCTTTTGGCATCAACGTACCTTCGCTGTTACGCCCCTTGACCGGGCGACCCAGCTTGCCAGCCCTGCCTTTGATGCAACTGGCTGGGAGTTGTGGCCCTATCTCACGTGTGGGGCGAGTATCTCTCTACCCGATGAGGAGACCCGTGTTGCTCCTCTGCGGCTCCGCAACTGGCTAGGAGAACGCGGCATCACAATTACTTTCCTCCCAACTGCGCTGGCTGAAAGTGTCATGGCTCTAGAATGGCCCGCGACAACCTCATTACGCTTCTTACTGACCGGGGCTGACACGCTCCAGCATTATCCCCCACCCAGCCTACCTTTTGCACTCATTAATAACTACGGCCCAACCGAGGCGACCGTTGTGGCAACCTCTGGACTCGTGTTCTCAAGAGGACAAACTCCTGATCTATTGCCCTCGATTGGTCGCCCCATTGCAAACACCCAGATCTTTATTCTAGATGAGCACCTGCGCCAGGTACCCATCGGTATGCCTGGTGAATTATACATTGGGGGGGTAGGTCTGGCACGAGGCTATCTCAATCGCCCTGAACTCACTGCTGAAAAGTTCATTCCTCATCCCTTCAGTAATGAGCCTGGCGCACGACTGTACAAAACTGGAGATTTAGCCCGCTACCTGCCCGATGGACAAATAGCCTTTATAGGCCGTGCCGACTACCAGATCAAAATAAGAGGATACCGTGTTGAACCCAACGAAATCACTTCTGTACTGAACCAGCATTCGGCAATTCAAGCTAGCTTTGTGATGGCCCAGGAAGATAACTCTGGAGAGAAGCGCCTGGTGGCCTACATCATAACAATGCCAGGAGCGCAGGTGACACTCAGTTCTTTGCAGGAACTCCTCCGAGTGCATCTCCCCGATTATATGGTGCCTGCGGTCTTTGTGCGGTTGGATACGCTGCCTTTGACCCCTCATGGCAAGGTGGACCGCGCCGCTCTGCCCGCGCCTGATGCTACCAATACATTACGGGACAAAACCATCCCTGGGCATCTGACAACAACTGAAGAGAAAGCGAGCAGAATTGTAGCGAGTCTGCTGAAATTGGAACACATTGGGCCAGATGAGAACTTTTTCATGTTAGGAGGGCATTCACTTTTAGGCGCACAGGTCATCGCGCGGGTGGCGGATATCTTCGGCGTTAAACTTCCGCTGCGCACCCTGTTCGATGCTCCTACTGTGCGGCGTCTCTCTGCCGAGATTGAGCGACGCCTTATTGCCAACTTGGCAATGATGAGCGATGAGGAAGCACTACATCTGCTAGGAGCAGAACACGCTGCAATGTAGTGAAGGCCCATCTAGCCTTTGAAGGGATGACCATACCTTATGATGCGCGCCAACCTCTCGTCAACCACAGACGCACAAGAATCAATTCTGAGCCTGTATCATCTGCTCGATCCAGAGGTACTCGCCAACCCATATCCTTTGTACCACCGGCTGCGCAGCGAGGATCCGGTTCACTGGGATCCCTTTCTTCATGCCTGGATTGTGACGCGCTATGCTGATGTTGTGACTGTCTTCCAACATTTCTCGGCCAACCGCACACCCACGCCTGAGCAACTGGCGGCGCTAGGGCTATCTACTTTAGCACCGCTTGCTCAGATGATGGTACATCAGATGCTGTTCTTGGATCCCCCCGCCCATGGGCGCGTGCGAGGTCTAGCTTCCAAGGCATTCACGCCACGGCGGGTGGAGGTTTTGCGTGCCCAGATTCAAAATATTACGGATAGCTTGTTAGATGAGGTCCAGGACAGGGGATGTATGGATGTGATCGCCGATCTCGGCTATCCTTTGCCGGCTATCGTCACCGCCGGGATGCTCGGTGTACCCGCTTCTGATTGGAGGCAGTTAACCAAATGGTCAACCGATTTCGCGCAGGTACTGGGGAATTTCCAGCACAACCCGGATCATGCTCCCCACGTACTGCAGAGCCTGGAAGAGATGAGCGCTTATTTTCATGCTGCTGTCCGCGAGCAACGCAAGCATCCTGGTGAAGGTCTCATCAATGCATTGCTCGCTGCCGAGCAAGATGGTGATCGCCTTACTGAAGAAGAAGTCGTTGCTAATACGATCATTACTATGGTCGGCGGCCAGGAGACTACAACGAATCTGATTGGTAATGGCATCCTTACCCTACTACGCCATCCAGACCAATTGGAGAAACTCCGAGCAGACCTATCCCTGATTCCTTCAGCTGTTGAGGAATTACTGCGCTATGAGAGCCCCAGCCAGCACACAGCGCGCCTGGCTCCCAATGACATGATGCTCGGAGAAAAATTGATTCGGAAGCGCCAGGCGGTTATTGCCGTGATGGGTGCTGCAAATCATGATCCAGAGCGATTCCCTGACCCCGACCGACTTGACATCTGTCGCCAGGATAACCGGCATGTTGCTTTTGCCTGGGCAAGCCACTTCTGCTTCGGAGCGCCATTGGCACGAATTGAGGGACAGGTTGCATTTGCAACAATGTTGCGCAGAATGCCGAACTTGCGTCTGAAGCCTGGCCCGATAGTCTGGCGTGACAATCTGGGCTTGCGAGGGCTGAAAACGCTGCCAGTTATGTTTTAGCCGATACCCCTTGGACTCGTTGATGACGAATGAAGAGAAGGCTATAGAGGCAGCCAATGTGAGCGCCCCTACTTGCAGGAATGGAGGTAATGTGATGTCAGATGTGCCAGAACTCTCAGCGCCCAAGCGCGCCCTGCTTGAAAAATATTTGCGTGGAAACCTCCCAAAGAGCAGAACGGCTATGAATGCCGCTACGCAGAGTTCACAAGTAGGTCTTGTACCTCCGTCCTCAATGGACTCTCGTGTGTCCCTGATACCCGTTCAGAAGAATGGCTCCAGGCGCCCCTTTTTCTATATGCACGTACATTGGATTGGAGGGGCTTATTATAGCTTCGACTTGGCGCACGATCTGGGGTTAGAACAACCGCTCTATGTTATAGACCCATATACGTTTGATGGTCTCCCTGTGCCTCCTACTATAGAGGCGATGGCGGCTGCTTACATCAGATCCATCCGTACTGTACAGCCAGAAGGCCCATACCTCTTGGGAGGCTTTTGTGCCGGAGGTCTTCTTGCCTACGAAGTAGCCCAGCAACTTTACGCAGAAGGGCAGACTATTGATTTGTTAGTCTTGATCGATCCGATGGCAGGCCCTATCCAGTTCATTAGATCGCTTGGCAGATGTATCCGTCGCTCTGGCGGCTTGATACACCTTCACCCAGCTAAGCAGCTAGAATGGTTTCTTCGATTACGACACCTATCCAGAATCCTGAGGCGTTCACGAGACGAGAACACAGAACACGTCAATGAACTGATGCGGCGTTGGCAAGCCGAGCACCCGAAGCGCTTCCCACTTATTCCAGCCGCTGAAGCTCTTCGTCAGGATTGGATGGCCTTATTTGTCTGGGCAGTTTCGGATTACTTCCCTCGCCAGTACCAAGGCAAGATAACGTATTTGTTTGCGCGAGAAAATCCTGATAGCCGTAGATTGTGGTGGGGTAAGGTGACTGAAACGGAGAACACGGAGATTTTTACCATCCCCGGTTCACATGAGACGTGCAGGACCAGGTATCTCCATGATCTCGCCAAACAATTGGGTATATGTCTCAGCAAGGCGCAAGCAAATAGTCTGCCGGATCGATCTTGACATCCCTAAAACCGAAAGCTCTCTTGAGGAGAAGTGATCCTTGCAAGGAAGGGAGAGGCGTACTCCTTTCTACAACTGGAACGGGTAGGCTTATGAATCTTGTTTCCTTTTCTTTGAAAACCAAAGGGCTACACAATTTTACTCGTCGCCTCTGGACGGTTTTTACCCGCTTCGGGTTTTCTGAAATTCCAACACGACGAGCTTTATATACCATAGTAGACGCCCTTCAGCCCTGCCATGCAGCTCCAACATTTTTTATCCCAGCAGTGGTACTGAATCGGCACTCTGCATTGATAGCAGATTTAACCAGTCATGGCGCTGAAATTGGCATACATGGCTATGTCCATAACGATTATCGTTTATTGCCAGAAAGCGACCAATACAAGCAAACAAGGCAAGCGATCTCAGTATTTAAAGATCGGCAGATACCCTATCGTGGATTCCGCAACCCGTATCTTGGATGGACAGAAGCATCGCAGCATATCTTTGACAGAGTCGGTTTGGCTTATGAGAGCAACCATGCTGTTCTACATGATGTAATTGATCTTGACTCCCTCTCCCCAACAATAAAGAGTGGGTATGAGAAATCACAAGCGCTCTTTCAAGCGATCCCCTGCACCAGCTATACACTCCGTCCCCATTTTGAAGATACACTCCTGAGCATTCCCGTCAGCATTCCAGATGATGAAATGCTCGTTGATCGCTTACGTATGACCAATGCAGAGACGGTTGGGCGTATCTGGTGCACCATCATGCAGCATGTTTATGACCTGGGAGGACTCTACACGCTGAATCTTCATCCAGAGCGTGCGCTGCTCTGTAAGCGTGCCCTTGATACTTTGCTGAGCTATGCTCGCCAGCAACCACTTCCAGTTTGGGTTGCTCGGCTTGAAGATATCGCTCAGTGGTGGAAGGAGCGCAGCCAATTTCGCCTCCATATTACCCCACAGGCTGCTGATCGCTGGAATATAGAAGCCATATGTTCCTCTTCTGCCACGCTTCTGGCACGCCGATTGATTGTTGAAGACCAGCGAACATCCTTCTGGTATGGCGCCGATGAGCGTGTACAAGCCCGCTGCTTTACAGTGCGCGCTTCCCAATGTCCCTGTATTGCCGTGTCTCCCCAGACACCTCAGCAAGTCGCTGATTTCCTGCTAGAACAAGGCTATCCCACAGTACGCTGTGCTCAGGAAGAAGCACATGTGTATGCCTGGTATCTCGATATGCCTGAAGGATTGGGGGCCACACGCGAGCACCATATACAGCGTTGTACTGCCTTATTGAATAACGTTGAACAGCAAGAAGCACCATTGCTGCATTTTGGATGCTGGCCCGATGGAAGTCGAGCAGCACTTGCGGTGACCGGAGACATCGATTCAGTTACCATACAAGATTTCTTTTTGCGCATCCTTGAGGTCCATCATCATAGATAGACCAATACGTAACGAAGAGGGAGCTCTACTATCTATGACTCAAACCCATAAGATCTTAATGCTCATCGAAAATTGCTCGGTCCCAATGGATAATCGCGTCTGGGCTGAGGCCATAACCCTCCAGGAGCATGGCTTTCAAGTGAGTATTGTTGGTCCCAAAGGAACCAAACTCGATCAAGAACCCTATAGTTACCTTGACGGTATCCATATTTATCGCTACCAGTTACCTGCAAATAACAGCAAATATACTGCGTATATTTTAGAGTACTGTGTTGCTATGGTCATGACGTTTCTGCTCAGCTTTAAGGTTTTTCTCCGTCATGGTTTTGATGTGATTCACGCTGCTAATCCTCCTGATACGCTCTTCATGATTGCATTGTTTTACCGACTCCTGGGCAAAAAATTTATTTTCGATCAGCATGATCTCTCCCCAGAGATGTTTCAGGTGAAGTTCAAAGGGCGGATGAAGCCCCTGCATAAGCTTCTGCTTTTCCTTGAATGGTGCTCCTACCGAACTGCCAATCTGGTCATTACGACAAATAGCACCATAAAGCGGTTCGCCATTGAGCGTGGTCATGTTCCAAATGACAAGATATTTGTCATCTATAATGGCGTTGATTTAAACCGCATAAAACGAGTTCCACCTGAAGCTGCACTAAAAAGAGGGCGGCCTTATTTGCTGGCCTTTGTTGGTGCAATGGAAGTTCAGGATGGTGTTGAATATATCCTCCTCGCCCTGCATGAGCTTGTTCATAAACGCGGTCGCCGAGATGTTTCTCTGGAGGTGATGGGAGATGGCGACCACGCCCCTACCCTGCATATGCTTGCTCATAAACTACAGCTTGATGAGTATATTCATTTCAACGGTTGGACAAAGGCTGAAGACGTGTCACGCTATCTTAGCGTGGCAGATGTGGGACTCACACCTGAACCACAAAACGGCCTGAACGAGTATTGCACGCTGGGCAAAACACTTGAATATATGGCGATAGGCAAGCCGTCTGTCGCCTTCGACCTCTCTGAAACACGCCTTCTGGCGCAGGATGCAGTTCTCTATGCTGCACCAAATCTGATTCAAGACTACACTGATAAAATTGAAACTCTACTGAATAATGGAACACTTCGCGCCCACATGGGCGCACTTGGGCGCAAGCGAATCGAAGAGGAACTCAGCTGGGATCATACCAAAATGGAACTCTTGCGAGCTTACGAGGTGCTTTTTTCGAAGAGGCTTTGACGCGCTCGATGTTTGGTCCCCGCGTACACGACCCAACAATCAGATACCGCACCGCGTTTGATTGGAGAAGCCATGCACCGATTATCATTTGCAACTGCTCGCCACAAGTCGGGCGCTCCTCAATCCCTGTGGATTGCCTGGGCGCCCCATGCGCCGCGTAGCCAGCGCCTGGCGGCTGCGCTTGGGGCAGAAATACACAAAGTGCATTTCCTGACGTTTCGGCGGCCTCTGGCTGCGCCTCTCAAGTATCCTGTCCAGGCGCTCGTCACCTGGTACTTGCTTTGGCGTAAGCATCCGCGCGTGGTTCTGGTACAGAATCCTCCCATCTTTGCAGCAATGGTGGTGGCGCTCTATGCTCGCCTTACCTGCAACCACTACATCATTGATACACACACTGGTGCATTAGTGGGATACAAGTGGAAATGGTCCACACCGCTTCATCGTTGGCTCTCGCGCCATGCGCTTGCAACAGTGATGACGAATGCTAGCCTGCGCGACCGCCTATTGGGTGGCAGTAGTAAGCGAGCCTTCCATGTACTCATTGTCGAGGATCCGCCAGCCGAAAGGAGCAGTGCGGTGCCCTCATCCCCTCCGACGCGAGGGGCGCGGCAGGTAGTAGTTATAGCGACCTATGCTTCAGATGAGCCGATTGAGGCTGTGCTGGCTGCTGCCCGGCAACTGCCAGATGTCTCATTTGCAATTACTGGTGATGTACATCGCCTCCAGGCAACGATGCGTGCTACATGTCCACCGAATGCTCGCTTAACTGGGTGGCTGAGCGATGGTGACTACAACGCGCTGATACACGAGGCAAATGTGGTGGTTGCGCTCACGACTCGCGATCATACCACACTCTGTGGCGCCTGGGAAGCACTGTATGCGGGACAGCCTCTGATAACGTCGGATTGGTCGGTGCTGCGTACGGCTTTCCCGCAGGGAGCGGTTTTCACGGGAGCAACTCCAGAAGAAATTATGGCAGCCGTTCAAATAGCCCTCGTTCAGGAGGACTCCCTACGTGCAGCCATGCGGGCGCTGGCAGTATACAAACGACAGACGTGGGCAAGATCCATTGTTGAATTGCGCCAACTCATCTCTGAATATGAGACATGCTTATGAGGACCAGGAGGGTCAAGTGCAGGCGGGGTGCCGTTTCAGCTTATCAGGGCGCTGGAAACCAAAACAGATGCCTCTCTCGCAAAGGTTCCTTTCCAGGGACGAGGGAGATGGGGGACAGAATAGAGCGAGCGAGGCATTGATGCCGGGTACTCATACACCAGTCACATTTTGCCAGCACGCACGCCTGTATCTGAGGCAGTCAGTTATCTCAGGCATGGGATATATGGTAGCGCGTGCCCTCGGTTTGCTGTTCTCGGTGGTAGTGGCGCGCGCCTTTGGTCCAGCGGATTTCGGTCTGGTCCGCTATACCATCGGCGTTGCCGGGCTAGCGACCATTGCCGTTGCATCTCTCCCAACGATGCTCTCACGCTATCTCGCTACCTATCGTAATGACTCCAGTGAGGTTGATCGCTACTTTACCAATGGCATTGCGCTTATCACAGTGATGCTCCTCTTTACGCTCATTGGTACAGGCTGGTATCTGCGAGGAGAACAACTTAGCCTCACACTGAGCACTCTACTCATCACTTGCGGGCTAGCTGCGTTCAATACCTATACCGAATTAAGTCGGGGTCTGGATAATATTTGGCGCATGTCAAACTACTACATTACAGCGAACTTTGTCCAATTAGCGGCGATTGTTGTGTGTATATGGGGTTTAGGTGTCCGTTCTGTGGGTCTGGTGCTTGCAATCTACGGGCTATCTACTATTCTCCCAATTGCGCTCTTTGAACTGCGGGCGCGTTCGGCAGTGCATCTGCGTCCACGACTCATTACTCTCGCAACGGTGTGGCAACTCAGCCACTTCTCTGTGCCACTTGTGATTGCCTATGCGAGTTACGCGGTCTGGGGGAATCTAGACTTGCTCATCGTGGAGCAGCGTCTAGGTTCACAAGGCGCCGGTATCTATGCAGCAGCAAAAACCTCCGTTCTCGTCTTTCTCTTCGTTCCGTATGCAGTCACGACGGTAGCACTACGCTACTTCGCACGTGGCTCCAGGCGCGATGCTCAACGCTCATTGCTCCTCTCATCAGGGGCATCCATTATCACATCCGCGATGCTGCTAGCGGGATTCTGGGCGTTCAATAGGCCACTGGTCCAGGTAATTTTCGGTCAGCGCTATAGCTCCGCTTCTCAACTGCTCATCATTTTAGCAGGGGGCATGGCGTTATACACACTCTATTTGGTCTTTGAGACCTGGATGGTAGCCAAAGGCTATCCCTGGCTGCACGCTCTGGGGATGTCTGTAACGATGGCTATCAGCACCATGGTTGAACTCGCGCTGCTACCCCATTGGGGACTACAAGGTATTGCAATAGGATTTTCGCTGGGTATTGCTGCCGGAGTCCTTATGATTGGTGGATTGTATGGATTTCTTGTAGTGCGTGAGACACACGCTACGAGCCATGCCAGCACACCTGGCGGTTAGCTCGCTATTCTGGCAAACCAGGCAAGGATGGAAAGAGGATTATAGTGAAAGTATACGACGTTGTGAGGGTAGCCAGAAAGTGGCTCCGTGTGATAATCATCGCATGCCTTGTTGGCGGGGCAGCAGGTCTCGTAGTGAGCCTCCTTCAGCCAAAGCAGTATACTGCCGAGGCGATTGTATATCTTGTCTCCCCCAACCATAGCGATGGCAATACTGTAACAGGCGATCAACAAGCGGCAAAAGCCTTTACCCTTATTCCCCAGTCCGGGACAGTGCTGGCGGCAACACTTCAGGCGTTGGGCGACCCCTCGTTGAGCATACCTCAATTATCTTCGATGATTACCGTTGATAACAGTTCCGATTCTCAGTTTGTCTACATCAGTGTGAGTGATAACGATGCCAACCGAGCTATAAAACTAGATGAGGAAGTCACGAAACAATCTGTTGCCCAGTTTGCAGCAGCGGGTAACGACTACGATCAAGCCAAACCGTTTTTGAAGCAAGAGATGGATAGGCTCGAAACTGAGATAAAGACTTTGGAAATGGAATTAGCCAATCTTCAGCAGCCTTCTACCTCTAATGCGCCTAACCCCAGCGCTGACCAACTTAATCAGAAATTGGCTAACGATCGAGCACTATACAACCAACTGCTTAATTCATATGTGAGTATGGACAGCACCCAAGCCTTCATCTTGCAGGATGCACAAATCTCTAGTACCCCCAGTTGGAGCAGGTGGGCACTGGCAACGGCAATAGGCATGTTAGCCGGGTTGGTTGCCATTGCAGGAGCGATTATCTTCGTTGAACGGGGCGATGACATCTTACGCACTCCAGCGAAAGTTCGTCAGGCAACTAACCTTTCGACTTTTATCACAGTTGAGCACCTGCCCACGCTCACAAAGCAAGCTCCTTTCATGGACGACTACCATGAGCTTACAGAAGAGATAGCTACAAGCTCGCTTGTGCCACCGCAGCATGTTGCAGCAGCCCCGACGAAAGTGGAACTTAAGGCAGGCACCGGATCAAACAGATTTCATTCGCTAGAAGAATTCGTGACTTTAGGCGTTTTGCTTGGTAACGAAAATAGTCAACTTATCTCAAACGAGGGTAAGCTCAGGTCATTGCTCATTACCAGCCCAGATGATGGTGATGGAAAGACGCTCATAGCCTCTCAAATTGCGCTTGGTCTTGCGAGAACTGGTGCTGAGGTAATACTGATCGACGCCAATTTGCGCAGCCCTCAGGTTCATGACATGTTCGGCTTATCCAATGGGGTCGGCCTGAGTTCGCTATTAAGTGAACAGAGTCCAGGCGATGAAAGCGGCCAGGCAATCTACTCTCCCTTCGCTGCCTTGCAGAAGACGTGCGAGCCACACCTGACAGTTTTGTCGAGCGGACCTGCTGTCAACTTGCCAACAGAGGTTCGCACAGAAGTCCTTGCGTCAACGAGGATGATGGCTATCATCAATCAATTACGGAACAAAGCGTTTGTTGTAGTTGACAGTCCAGCAGTTCTGAATTCGAGCGCGCCAGTGATTTTGGCGGGCAAGTGCGACGCTATACTGCTGGTTGCAGATGCTCGCCGCACATCTGCAGTTAAGCTCAATCAGGCATATGAACTTCTGAAGCAGATCAACACCAACGTACTGGGGGTTGCACTCAACCATGCTAGTAACAACACCAACCAGGCATGGGCTAACGAGGGTAAGGCTTAGCAATGGAAAACGTACACAAGGCTCAACAACAGTATGAGCAACTAATCAAGCGCGCAAGTACCCGTTGGCCAGTGCTGCTCGTTGGGCTAGGGATGGTGGCGGTTCTGGGTGGCCTGGCCGGTCTGAATCCACTTGTTGGAGTGGCTAGCAGCCTGGTGCTTCTCCTGGCGATAATCGTTGTGCCTCAACCAATCTTCATAGTGTATGGTCTGACCTTTTTATTGCCGCTTACCGCTGGCATGGCTAGGGGGGGGGTGATACCCTTTCTGCGAGTGGGTCAGGCATTGCTTGTGGTTGGGTTTCTCCTTTTTATGCCTGCCACGCCTGGCCGCCAGGGAAAAAGTCGTTTAACAACCATTGATCTCGCTTTTGTACTCTTCTTTCTGACTGGGGATATCTTCCCAATGCTTGCCCTTTTCTACCGTGGCGACTCCCTAAACCTCACCACACCCGATAGATTCACCGGGGTGACACCATTGCAGACCTTACTGGGGCCACTTCAATATTATTTACTCTACCGTATCGTAGTGGCAATTATCTCATCAGAAAGACAGATTGAATGGGTACTGAAGCTGAGCTTCTTAGCCAGCATTATGGTTTCGGTTATCGGGATTTTGCAGAAGCTCGGCATAGGCTTCGTCGATGCATTTCTGACGACTTATTATCCAACTTTTGATCTCCATGATGTTTTTTCCCTGCAACTGCTCTCCAACGCTGACCTGCGGATTACTTCCACCTTGGAGTCCTATGGTGGGCTGGCGGGTTACCTGACCTGCAATTTGATTACGGCCCTGGCCTGCTATAGCGCTCACAAGAGATCCAACATTTCCCCTTTGTTGCTAGCAGCCACACTCTTCATAGATAGTGTTGCCCTGGTCCTGACTGGTATATTTGTTGCCTGGCTTGGAGTGGCAATCGGTGCAGTTATTGTGTTCATACTGCTTCGTCGGCTGCCCAAGAGCCTGGTTTTTGTAGTGGTTGGTATGGTTCTGACAGCGTTCATCTTCTCCTCATTCATCTCCTCCCGGTTCAGCGATTGGCTTACAGGGGCAAATTCCCAGGGATTAATACCTCAGACATATGCCTACAGGATTGTACTTTGGAAAGAATTAATCTTGCCAGAAATTGGTCAGCACCTCTTGTTCGGGGCTGGTCCTGCACCGAAATCAAGCGCCTATTGGCCTTCTGCAGAGACGCAGTATCTGTCTCTGCTGCTCAGGGGTGGTTTGCCCTACTTCTTTAGTTATCTTTTGCTTATTGGGGTGGCAATTGCGGCCTGCTGGCGGCAGATCAAACAGAAGAGTGAAGGTGCCAGTCGAGCAGTAGCCACCGCAACACTCGCTATCCTGGTAGCCATTAACGTTATGAATGTGTCGGCTGAGTATTTTACGTACGCTGGAGTCACACAGATACTCTGGACACTTCTTGCACTGGTAATAGCAAGCACACAGTTTCAAACGTTGGAACCATCCGCTGCCGCCGGGTCGATTGCGCGACTAGCTAATCATAGGCATTCAGCAATCTCAAGTACAACCACATAACTGGGGAGATTGCAGGCATCCTCCCGTATGCTTGATAGGGGGTTCCATGACAAGGAGACGTCACATGCCTTTCCCATCGAAGGGCCGGGGTCACGCGGCCAGCCCAGTCAGAAAGCAGAACATCGGGCCATTGCTTCTACTTCCACTGTAAGGTCTATACTCAAGAGGCAGAGGATGAAAATGGCTCAGTCGCACACGATGAATTGGATAAAGGCAACCCGCCGAGACGCTCTTTTTTATCTGACCTACCTGAAGTACTTGTGTGGAATAGCCAAACCACGAGGATATCCAAGGGCACCCTGGAGAAATGCCGCTTTAAAATCATGCCAGGAATGGGAGAGGGCAGTGGATCAGGTTAAAGCATTAGGGCTTCCTCTAAAACGTGATCTCCCCAAAAACTGGGATAGTCTTGCCGCACTCGATTGCATCCTGACGAGGACAGATCATTCAGCATCTATCCTTGATGCAGGAGCCGGACTGGCCTCTGTGATTTTGCCCTGGTTGCTCATGTATGGCTACGAGAACTTAATAGGTATTGATCTGGTGTTTGATCGCCTGGTAACACGGGGGCCAATCCGTTATGAACCTGGCGACATAACCCAAACGAGATTTGAAGAGAACACATTTCATGCTGTTGCTTGCCTAAGTGTAATCGAGCATGGTGTAGATCTCAGGGCGTATTTCAGAGAAATGGAGCGAATTTTGAAGCCGAATGGAGTGCTAATCACATCGACAGATTACTGTGCGCATCCAGTTGATACGGGAGGTCAAATAGCATATGGGGTACCGATCCATATATTCACAAGGGATGAAATTACCTGCGTGTTGGACATTGCCAGCGAGTTTGGCTTGCAGCTAACTGACTCTATTGATCTGGACCATCACGAAAATCCGGTGAGATGGGAGAAATTTGTTCAAGACTACACATTTTTAACCTTCACCCTCCAAAAGAAAGGTTAATGAAGACTTAAACATTTGGTGTGAGACGGCATCAGTTCGTTACCAGTCAAGCAAATCAGTGAACGCCAACGGAGGACGCTCCAAGTGTTGATAAGAGTAGGCCCTCGGCACAACGGTTCCTTTTTTGCCAGTTAGAAATGAGCCATCGACCCCTACGTAGGCCCGTTCAATGTAGCTCTGACCAATGAGTGAAGAAGGAATAAATAACGATGGTTGTACAATCAGCACCTGGTAATAGCCTCATTCGTATTAACCCGGGCTATTTGCGAATAAAGCGTATCACTGATCTCACACTGACTTTGCCCATATTACTTTTTCTGCTGCTCACTATTGCCGTTGTCGCGCTTCTCATCCGCTTAGATTCACCTGGCCCGATAATTTTCCGCCAGAAACGTGTAGGAGCGAAGGGCAACGAGTTTACTATGTATAAATTCCGTTCCATGTACGTAAACTGTGATGATACAGTGCATCGCCAGGCTGTGGAGAAGTTCATGAATGGGGAGATGCTTACTGGCAATACCACCAGGTCATATAAGCTTGAGGGTGATCCCCGCATTACCAGGGTTGGCCGTTTTATTCGCAAAACCAGCCTTGATGAGTTACCCCAATTCTGGAACGTCCTACGGGGCGAGATGACATTGGTGGGTCCACGCCCCCCACTGCCCTACGAGGTCACCCACTACAGCACGTATCATTGGCTCCGGCTCTCTGGCAAACCAGGGTTGACAGGCCTATGGCAGGTCTATGGGCGCAGTCGAGTTACATTTCAAGAAATGGTTGAGATGGATATCACCTATCTTCAGCAGCAGTCCATCTGGCAAGATCTCAAGCTCATTATACTCACTGTTCTTGTCATGCTCAAAGGGTGTGGGGGTATTTGAGGTATACAAAAAGGAGAAGCCGAACATTTCGGCTTCTCCTTGTCCTGCCTGCTCTGCTGGCATCAGAGGCTGTATGGCAAGGCCCCGGCCATTGAGGAACCTCCCTAGCAGCCCTGATTTCGATGTCTTGACAGAGGAGGCACTTCATGCTATCAGAACGCCAGCATCTGTATGGACTGGTGCTGCGATCCTCAATAAGAGTGTATCATAGACGAGCAGCAAACTTCTGTTGAGCAGGAGGAGAGCATGCCCCAACTGCTTTTTGCCCGCCCCGCCCAAGATACCACCGAAGAATGCCAGGTGCGCAAAGTGGCAACAGTCGCCATGCGCCTGGAGACGGGATCCGCCGAGCGAAGATGGACGTCTTGAGTTGGCAGGGGCTGCGCCCAAGCATCGCCAACTCCGTCGAAAGATTGTATACCGCCTTTAAGGAACGGAGCACATATATATGCGTACCTCAGCGTCTTGTTTTATGTGGTGCCCACCTTGTCTAGAGTCTGTTATGAACTTTTTGATAGAATTGGGCCATGGCAAGAAAATCCTACCCCAGTGCTCTGTTCGTTAAGAGAGGATAGAATAGAGAGAGGAGGTGTCTCGAGAGCG
>CAZFWN010000111.1:14874-18389 GCA_964522745.1 uncultured Ktedonobacterales bacterium | reverse complement strand
GCCTGCGGCATGGAAACCCTGAGCAGCGAAAGCCTGGAACGCCTGGAACAGGCAGAGTTGCTGCGAAGAATTCCACCCACCAGGCCAGGAGAAGCAATTCGATATACACAAGGTTCGACGCAGTTGGAGCAGTTTAGCATCTCACAACTTGCTGAATTTTTTCTCCAGACTGCTTGCAACTTACTCTTGAAAACAGGAAATAGTGAACATGAGCCAACACCACCCTCCCACACCAGAACCAGCCCACACTAGCAAAAAATTCGGTGACCCACCGGCACCTTGGGGGGATACTGAATCGGCTACAGCCATCATCATCCCGGCGCCACTTGAATATACTGTCTGCTATGGTCAGGGAACACACCAGGGGCCGCAGGCCATTATCGACGCATCCACACAGATGGAAATCTACGACGAGGTGCATGATTGGATTCCCATGAGTGCTGGCATCGGCACCTGGCCTCCCCTCTCTTACGACGGTCTATCACAGGAAGCTGCGCTCAAGCAGACAGAGCAAGCAGTAGCCGGCGTACTCGCGCAAGGGAAATTACCAGTCACGCTGGGAGGGGAACATTCTCTTACCCCTGCTTGCCTGCGCGCGATCCAACAAGCGGCAGGATTTGCCCCACTCGGCCTGATCAGCTTTGATGCCCATGCCGACATGCGCGCCAGTTATGAGGGAACTCCCCTCAGCCATGCGTGCGCTATGCGGAGGGCATTGGAAATTCCCGGCATTCGCGCACTAGAACTCGGCATTCGCAGCATCAGCCCTGAGGAAATCGCTGATATTCGCCAGGAGCATCCCGCCCTGGAGATCGTCTGGGCGCACCAGATTGGCGAAATGCAGCTCAACACATTGCTTGGGCACTTCCCCCAACGAGTTTACGTTACGGTTGATCTTGATGTGTTTGACCCAGCCTATATGCCTGCTGTCGGCACACCAGAACCTGGGGGATTGGATTGGTGGACATTTCTACGCGCGTTCCAAACCATCGCCGAGCAGAAACACATTGTCGGCCTCGACGTCGTTGAACTGGCACCTATTGCTGGCCTGAGCCACCCAGATTTCTTTGCTGCCAAACTGGTCTATAAGATGCTCAGCCTGATCTTTCTCACTCGCCAGCACTCTGGCGGGGAATAGCAGCCAGTATTTCTCGCATGAGTTCCAGAAATTTCGGAAGGGCGATCTCCGCAGTAGCAAGCACCTCTTCATGGTTGATCTGTTCTTCCGTCCCTGGGATCGCAGCATTCGTAATGCAACTGAGGCCCAGGACACGCATCCCCGCGTGTCGGGCTACCACCACCTCTGGAGCAGTTGACATCCCAACAGCATCAGCCCCCCACCCACGTAACATTGCCAGTTCAGCCCCGGTCTCATAACTGGGTCCACTGACCATGACATAGACCCCCTCGTGCAGTGCAATAGAGAGGCGTGAGGCTGTCTCTTTCGCCAACTGCCTCAACGACAGGTCGTAACCGCCAGCTACGGCGGGAAAGCGTGGACCAATTTGCTCGTCATTCGGTCCAATCAGTGGATGGAATCCAGTCATTCCAGGCAAAAAGATATGATCCCGAATCAGCATGAAATCGCCCGCGTGATAGACTGGATTCAATCCACCAGCAGCGTTGGTCACAATCAGTAGCTCTGCCCCCAAAGCACGCAAGACCCGAATAGGAAAAGCCAACTGCTGGGGAGTATAGCCTTCATACAAATGAAAGCGGCCTTGCAGTGCAACAACCGACTGCCCCGATAGTTGGCCCAACACCATCACCCCAGCGTGGCCGGCTACCGTCGAGAGCGGGAAATGAGGAATCGCAGCGTAAGGGATACGCACAGCGTTCTGGATTTCATCTGCCAGAATGCCAAGGCCAGAACCAAGGATCAGTGCAACCTGTGGTTGCATAGTGGTTTTCAAGCGGATGGCAGTCACGGCATCAGTTACAGGTGATACGATCTCAGTAGTCACATTTTACTCCTAACAGACGCATCAATATGAGGACCCTCTTGGCAACCCTAAAGGGACTGAGATATCCTACAACAACGCATCGACTCAAGAAACCTGACTATGGCCCGCCAGGCTCATAGTATAACGTAGCCTTCTAGACCAGAGCAAACTCCATACCCTGCGTGATTGGCATCTGGTGTGCAATAGCTATTCACGAGAAGAAGTGCCAGCACGAGAGCTCCTCCTCGCAACTACACCGACCAAGAAGAGTTCTATTTCGCTTCCTGAAGGACTTGCGACTTCCAGGGAACTGAGCTACAATCAGTGAGGAAATGATGACTTATGGCAGAGCAGAATCAATCATTAAGACTTCCTATCGAAGAATTACGCCAGCGGCTTCTTGATGAGCTTCAGCGTCTGCAACATGAGTTGTATGAGCTAACTGGTGGGGATGAAGCCACCCCACCCACCGATCCACTGCTAGACAGCGGAGGCATGGCAAGTGATCAAGCAGATGATGCGGACGCGCTTTCACAGGCAGAGCGCAATCGAGCAATCGTAAGCCATACCCAGCGGCTCCTCACTCAAGTGGATGAGGCGCTCGCGCGGATAGAGGCTGGAACCTACGGGCGCTGTACTAACTGCGGCCAGTCTATCGCCCCAGCCAGGTTGATGGCCTTGCCCTCCGCAGCACTGTGCATTGATTGCCAGACCAAAAGTGAAAAGACCCTCAACCAGGGAGGACGGATAACAACCCGATGAAGAGTCGTAAATACCTCTATGATCTGGTCATGATTTTGGCCGGAGCTATTACCATCGGCCTTGACCAGTGGAGCAAGGCTGCCATCAGGCAACACTTTCCCTGCGACGGAACTGGATATACCCCACTCATAGGTCAGTATTTTGGGCTGACCTGCGATTATAACACAGGAGCCGCATTCAGCATATTTCAGCAGGGACATGAGGCACTTCTTTTTCTCTTCATTGGCCTCGCGCTCGCCGTCGTCATCTGGCTCTATATCCGCTTTGCAAATCAACAGAGTCTGCTTTTGAAGATCAGCTTCGGCCTCATTTTAGGCGGGGCAGTTGGTAATTTGATTGATCGTTTACGCCTGGGGCATGTGACCGACTTTCTTCTCTTTACCGTGAAATCATTCGTCTGGCCGGTCTTCAATCTCGCCGATAGCGCTATTTGCATAGGTATCTTCTTGCTGATGCTCTTTCTCTGGCGCCGGCCCGTTCAAGCAAAGCACGCATCTGGCGCGCCGGATGCCAATTCGTTAGCAGTGAAGGAAAAGCCTGCCGAGCGCACCCAGCCATAGCAATAAGGATGTTGATGGACGAGACTCAGGCAACACCTGCCATGTCAGAAGCCAATGCAGCCAAAGAAATTTTTTATACTGGCATCGGTGGAGAGCGCCTTGATACCTTTGTCACCCATACCACGACACAGCTTTCCCGAACCAGGGTTCAGGCGTTGATCGAACAAGGTCATATCCTGGTCAATCACCAACGCGCAAAAGCAAGCCTCAAGCTTTCTCCAGGTGACAGAGTTACGCTGAAAGAAGCTCC
>CAZFWN010000111.1:0-14774 GCA_964522745.1 uncultured Ktedonobacterales bacterium | reverse complement strand
GAGACGCGAAGGAGAACTCACCAGTATGCAGAACAACGGCTATCACCTCACCTGGCTTGGGCATGCCACGTTTAAAGTCCAGACTCCTGGCGGGAAAACACTCTTGATTGACCCCTGGGTCCAGAACAATCCGGCTTGCCCTGCTGACCAGAAGAAGATCGATCATTTGGACGCAATGCTCATCACACACGGGCACTTCGACCATATCCAAGACGCCGTTCCCATTGCAGAGACAGCCCATCCATCCACCGTCGTTGGCGTATTTGAACTGTGCTACTGGCTGGAAAGCAAGAAGGTGCAGAACTGTTCAGGCATGAACATTGGGGGAAGCCAATACATCGGCCAGGATGCAAAGAACCGCATCCGAGTCACCATGACCCATGCCGAGCATAGTTGTGGCATTTTGGATGGCAACGCCATTATTTATGGTGGAGTAGCGGCAGGCTATGTGGTTGAATTGGAGAATGGTGCTACGTTTTATCACTCTGGAGATACTGGACTCTTCAGTGATATGCAATTGATTGCCGAACTCTATCATCCTGAAGTCGTCATGCTCCCTATCGGAGATCACTTCACGATGGGGCCACGCGAAGCCGCTTATGCCTGCAAACTACTTCAGCCAAAGGCCGTCATTCCCATGCACTTTGGCACATTCCCCTTGCTGAAGGGGACGCCCGACGAGTTTCATCAGGAGCTAGAGAAAGCTGGTTTGGGACATATTGAGGTCATTACGATGCGTCCCGGCCAAACCATCCAACGCTAACCTGACGCATTGGGCAAGACCATTACTGTATACGCGCTGGGCCATGACCGGCATTCTACAAGGTCTCCGGCCAGTGGCCCAGCTATTAACTTCCGCAAGAGGGTCTTACCTATGCCTTCCACCAAAATCGTCTGCACCATTGGCCCGGCGTCGCGGAGCGAAGCATGTCTAGAACGCCTTATTCAAGCTGGAATGAATGTGGCACGCCTCAATTTCTCACATGGAACACATGAAGAACACGCAGAAGTCATCACCCGTATTCGCGCACTCTCGACCAAATTAGCGCAGCCAGTAGCCATTCTTCAGGATTTGCAAGGCCCAAAAATCCGTACCGGCAGCCTCCGCGATCACCTGCCTGTTCTCCTACAGGCAGGCGCTCCCTTTACGCTGACAACACAGCCCATCATTGGGGATACAATCAGGGTAGCAACGACGTACCAGAATTTGCCGCGTGATGTCAAACCTGGCGACCACATTCTACTCGCTGACGGACTGCTAGAACTGGTCGTCCATACGACAAACGACACCGATGTCATTTGTCAGGTAATACATGGTGGGCCGCTTGGTGAACACAAAGGGATCAACTTGCCTGGTGTGACCGTGAGCGCACCTGCCTTGACACAGAAAGATAGTGATGATTTACGCTTTGGCATCGCGCAGGGGGTTGATTATGTCGCGGTAAGTTTTGTTCGCCAGGCCGCTGATATTCAGACAGCACGCGACATCATTGAGGACATCTCTCGCTCTTCCTCTACCAAAGCACCCACTCCAGGCAAGCGTGTTGGAGTGCCTGATGGGCCACCTCCACCACCTATTATTGCAAAGCTGGAAAAACCAGAAGCCATTGAGCATCTCGACTCCATTCTAGAAGCCGCTGATGGGGTCATGGTGGCACGAGGCGATCTGGGGGTTGAACTCTCCCCTGAAAAGGTTCCTCTGATTCAGAAGCGTATCATTGCTCGCGCGAATGAGCAAGGCATTCCGGTCATTACTGCCACACAAATGCTTGAGTCAATGGTCACACAGCCCCGACCAACGCGCGCCGAAGCAAGCGATGTTGCCAATGCTATCCTTGATGGCACCGACGCCATTATGCTGAGCGAAGAAACGGCCAATGGACAGTATCCCGTTGAGGCGGTAGAAATGATGGTGCGCATCGCCCAGGAAACTGAACCAGCCTGCGCGCAGGTAACGCATGGCACTCGCCATAGCCGGCCAACGCTTGCCCACGCGGTCAGCAGCGCTGCCCACCTCCTGGCAAGAGAAGCAAATGTGGCAGCCATTGTCGTGTTCACTCGCAGTGGTAAAACAGGCCAGCTTGTTTCTAAGGAGCGCCCCCATATTCCTATCATCGCTTATACCCCATCAGAACATATCTATCGACAGCTCTCACTCTGGTGGGGTATCACCCCCCGAAAAATCACCCTGGCGGAGAGTACAGAAGCGCTGATAGCCGAGGTCAGCCGAAAGCTGCAACAGGAAGGGCTGGTTCAAACGGGCGAGAAAGTAGTAATTGTAGGAGGTATGCCACTGGCGATCCAGGCAAAAACCAACTTTATCAAGCTGCATCAGATATAGCTTTTAGAAGAAATCCCATCAAAATAATTCAGGCTGAGTAATAAGAGAAGATGGCTGCCAGGGCAAAGGAGGAAGCGGCACGAGTGCCTGCACCCGCTGATAGAGTGTAGCGCATAGGGCAGGTGTCTGCGCTTCCTCTGGACAGTGGCAAAACACGTAGAGGGTCTTGCCCTGTTGGAGCCATCGCCCCACCTGCTGCGCCCATTCATCCAAAAACGGCTCATTGACTGCCATCTCTGGATGTCCGATATAGCGCAGGAACGCAAAATCAGTAGTCACAGCAACCTGCAATGGCAGATCGGGTTTTCGTTCACGCGCTTCCAGCATGTTCCGCTCTTCGGTGGGGCCGGTGCGCAGGGGCCGTGTATCCATCATTACCCACCCAACCCGATACTGCCCAAGCAGCGTATGCAATGGCTCTACCCGGTGTTCGGTATAGAAATCGGGGTGACGCACTTCTACAGCCAGGCGCAGATCGGAGGGCCAGTCGTCGAGAAACGCTTGGAGACGCCCCAGATAGGAGGGAGGAAAGGAAGGCGGCAGTTGCAAAAACATTGGTCCTAAACGGTCTCCCAATCCTCGCATACGCTCAGTGAACAGCAGGATTTCTGCCTTTGTCTGATCAAGTCGTGCTGTATGACTGATGCTGCGAGAGACTTTGGGGCAGAAACGAAAGGTGGAGGGCGTTTCTTGCCGCCAATGAGCAATCATCTCCGCCGAAGGGGTGGAATAGAAAAATGTGTTTCCCTCCACCGTCAGCAACTGGCGACTATACAGCCGAAGAAACGCGCTCGCGGGCGTCCGCGGTGGAAAGAAATTCCCGACCCATGCTTTGCTGCCCCAGACAGGGCCGCCAATGTAGAGCATGGCAACGCTCCTCCTCTCATTTCGGCAGCTTCTGGGAGAGGTCTGCTGCTCTCACCTATGGATTGAGCGCTTGCTCGTTTGGGACAATAGAAATGGGAAAGTCGTTGCAACTTAGCAATCATCGGCAGCCATATTTCTGCTTGCCTTTTGGACTGCTGGTGGCGCCCACCGAATTGTCTCTCACCAGGTGCAATCCATCCTACAGCAACAAAGGACTACAACGCAAGAGTACGTTCGAGGCGAGTTTCTGGATGATACCTCGGAGCTATCCAGCTTGCTGGCGCTCATCTAGGGATCAGCAATGCTGCTATCCGCCCCGCGCTGCCCGTTTGCCTTCCCGATACTTTGAGCAATTCCTCTCCTTTATAGCAGGGAAGCGGGCAATTGAGGTGGCGTCTGGAGGCCGCGCAGGAACATGACAGGAGATCAAAGGATGCTCGTGCGGCCCGCCGCTTATCGAGGACGGGCCGCACTCAATGGTGTATGGCAGCCTTACTTGAAGGTGATGTTCTGGGTGGTAGTCGAGGGGCTTCCCCCTCATCTAACAAGTAGAGAGTAAACAAGGAATATAGGATTGAGGAAAATCAAACAAGCTTAATTAGCTTAGTACCAATTTGCTCGGCGCCGAAATTATTAGGAGCGCGCTACCATCACGACGAGTTTTGAGAAGCCTGCGCAGAATGGGATCTTTGTGCCCTATTCGCTGCTATGACGCGCTGAAGGAAGGTATCTGCGTACCCCTTCACTCTCCGGTGCAACAAAACGATACCCCACACCTGGCTCGGTGAGAAAGTAGCGCGGATTGGCAGGATCAGGCTCTAACTTATGGCGCAATCGGTTCATATACACGCGCAGATACTCGGCCTCGCCACCGTATTCTGGCCCCCAAATACTCTGAAGCAGCATGCGATGCGTGAGTACCTTGCCTGCGTTGGTGACCAGTTGCTGCAGCAGGGCGAACTCTATTGGCGAGAGCCGTATCTCTGCCCCCCGCAGTCGCACGATATGTCCTGTCAGGTCAATCTCGAGGTCGCCAATGTGTTTGATGTCACCTGTGGGGGGCATCGTTCCCCATTGGGTACGGCGCAATACGGCGCGCACGCGGGCCAGGAGTTCCTCCACCCCAAATGGCTTGGTCAAATAATCGTCGGCGCCTAGATCGAGCGCGGTGACCTTGTCGTTTTGCGCATCCAGGGCGGTCAAGACAATGATGGGCACGGCGGAATGCTCGCGCACACGCCGACAGACTTCGAGACCGTCCATACGTGGCATCATGATGTCTAGAATCAGCAAATGGGGAGTTTCTTGCTCCCACACGGCCAGCGCTTCTAACCCATTGCTCGCTTCTAAAACCTCGAAGCCACTGACCCGCAGATTCCGGCTTACGAAGTCACGCAGTACCGCTTCGTCTTCGGCAAGCAGAATACGTTTCGCCTTCGTTGTCATACGAGCCTCTCTTTCCCCATTGAAAGTTCTGCCGCCTTCTCGATGGGCGTTGCAGCCACGAGAGGTGAGACAAACGGCAGCGAGAACAAGAATGTGGCGCCTTCCTGGGCGCCGCTCTCAGCCCAGATAGTACCTCCGTGAGCCTCGATGAATGCCTTGCAGATGGTCAATCCGAGACCTGTGCCGCCAGAATGCTGCTGGTGGCTATGTCGCGCTCGATAGAAACGCTCAAATACGTGTGGTAGTTCGTCAGGGGCGATGCCAGGCCCATTGTCCGACACGGCTATGACGATTCCATCGTCTCGCGTCTCGGCACTGATGTCTACTTCGCCATCACCATACACTAGCGCGTTAGCGACCAGGTTATGAAGCACGACCTCGAGGCGCGCGCCATCCACGTTGACCAGCGGTAGGTCGTCGGGGATGTGCCAAGAGATCGTGACACCAGGGTGACTCACTCGCTCGACCTCTCGCGCCACGAGATCTTGCACCCTGGTGGGTTCGCGGTTGAGGAGGAGCAGCCCAGCTTCCTGGCGCGAGAGGTCGAGCAAGTTGCTGACAAGTTGCGCCAGACGATCAGCTTCATTGCTGATCGTCTGCAAAAAATGGCGCTGGTCTGCAAGAGGCCAGATGACATCTTCTCGGAGCAGCGTCGAGGCGTGACCTTTGATCGCTGCCAGCGGCGTGCGCAATTCGTGGCCGACTGCCGCGAGCAACGTCGTCTTGAACTCATCCAGTTCGCGCTCACGGGTCACGTCCCGCAGCAGCAAGCCGCGCCCAATGGCGTGCCCCGTTTCGTCACGTACATCGAACAGCCGTAGGTGGATAGCCCGGCGCTGTCCATCTCGTTTGATCTCAACCACCACCTCGGTGGCTTTAGTGGACTCAGCCTGGGCCAGCGCGCGCTCGCAATCCCCAGTATCTACTGCCATCCCGCGCAGTGCAGCGTAGAGTGCGCTGATAGGGCGATGTTCCAGCGCCTCGCTGGAGAGACCAGCAGTAATACTTGCTCCCAGGTTGGCATACAGCACCATACCGTTGATGTCTGTCAGCACCAGTCCATCGCTCATACTGCCCATGATGGCTTCCAGTTTCTGTTTCTCTTCCGAGGCTTGTTGGTACAGGCGTTCGTTCTCGCGGGCTACCTCGCGGAGCCGCTCGTCGCTGCGCTCATAGAGTACCGCGTGTTCCCAGGCGAGGGTAGCATAGTTGGCAAACGTCAGTAGCAAGTCGATCTCGTTCTGGTTGAAAGGATGGGGTTGGGTCCGATGGACCACCAGAACCACACTGCCCACGTGCCGGCTGATGATCGGGATCGCCAGCACTGAGCGGAAGCCTTCGTCGTAGGCAAGCGCCGACACTGGACGCTCAAGGCCGAGTAGTTTCTGCACTGGCTTGCCGTCCCGTAGCGCCAGCACCGCAGTCGAACTCACATTCTCAGGAGACAGAGAGAGTAGGTGGTTGTAGCGTTCACTATGGCCGTCGCTGACCAGCACGCGCAGCACGCCCTGTGCATCTGGCAGCAGTACCGATGCTGCCTGCACATCCACCAGCCGCCGTACTTCGCGTATAATCTTTCCAACAACGGCGCGCGGGTCAAGCGATCCGACGACGGCGTTCGAGGTTTCCAGCAGTGTGCGCAGTTCGCCAAGTTTTTCTAACCCGTCGCGCTCCAGACGGATGAGTGAGCGTGCCAGACCACCAACCTCGTCCTTACGGGCGGCGAGCAGAGTCGCGTGGACTGGGATAGATTGCTCCGAGTCAGGTAGCACCTGATGCTCGATGGCGAGTGTGTGGAGGGGGCGGATAACTCGCCCCAGAAGGATGAGCCAGAACAGCAGGCCGCCAATGGCGAAGAGCAGGGCTGTCATCAGTAACCAGAGGTGGAACTGCGCGACGACGGCCAGAGCCTCAGCGGCAGGCCGCTGCACGACGACGGCCCAGCCGATATCAGGGACGGGAACGGCGCTGAACAACCAATCCTGTCCATCAGACCCCGGACTCAGGCGTGAGGCTGCGTGGCCTTGCAGTGCCTGATCGGCGCCAGGCAGTTCATCCAGCACCGTCTGCAAGATGCGTTTGTGATCGGGCGTAGCGACAAGCTCGCCCTGACCATCGATGATACTAATGATGAGCTGCCGATCCTGGCGTTGCTGCGCGTTGACAACCTTTTCCAATGGCTCGCTCAGTTCGGCGAGCGAGAGGCTTGTTGCAACGATGCCGGCCAGCTTTCCGCTGGCATCGCGCACCGGGTCAGCAATGATGACGCCTGCATTGAGATTCGTCTCAACCGCAATGCCGATCTCAAAAACCGGCTCGCTGGCTGTAAGCGCTCGCTGGACAACGTCGGGCGGCGAAAATTCCGCCCCTACCTCGACGCTGTTTGGCGGCCAGGAGACGCGCAAGGCACCCACCGGGTTAAGCCAGTAGAGCTGATCTACATCGCTTCGCGCGACCTGGAATGCCTGGAAGGTGTGCATGATTGCGTCAGGTGTACCTGCCTGAACTACCAACCCGCCGAGCGCTGCAAGCGAAGTTTCGGCGTCGCGCAGTTGGAGGCTGGTTTCGAGCGCGATCTCCTGTGCCAGCGCCTGGTCCGATGCCTGGACATCCGCGCGTAGTTGCTGATCGATTACCGCGTTGACCCCCACGCCTCCGAGCAGCACAAAGAGGACAAAGAGCAGATAGACGCTCAGCAATTGCATCAGAAGAGATCGACGCGCGAAACGCAACATGGTCTTGCTCCTCTCGATCACCGAACACTACTGTCGCGCCCCGAAGTGAGGTGTCGATTACCTGCCTATCATATCACGATGACTGCCCAGGTGGTATTAAACATGTTTGCAGGATTCATTGATCAGGCAATCACGCCATCAGCGGCCAGTTGTTCCAACTCTGTGGCCCCAAGTCTGAGCAGTTCGGTGAACACCGCATGATTGTCTGCGCCGAGTTCGCCACCGCTGTGGGTGAGAGCGCCCGGTGTGCGCGAAAGGGATGGGACAATCCCCGGCATCACGGCCACGCCCTCTGGCAGACGCTCATCAGGGACGCGCGCGATCATCCCCCTCGCTTGAAATTGGGGATCAGTAGCGATGTCGGCAATGCTCATGACCGGGCCGGCTGGCACGCCAGCTTGATCGAGGATTGTCTGTGCCTCAGTGAGCGTATGTGTGGCTACCCAGGAGGCAATAATTTGGTCCAGGGCGTCATGGTGAGTGACGCGAGCAGCATTGTCATGGAAGCGCAGATCAGTCGCCAATTCAGGATGTCCCATCGCAGCCGCAAAACGGCGAAAGACATTCTCTCCATTGCCACCGATGGCGAGCCAGTGTCCATCGCCTGTCTGATAGACGTTCGACGGCGCGGCGCGCAGCAGCGCATTGCCAGTGCGTTCACGGACCACGCCACAGTGGGTATATTCGGTCAGCATCCCCTCAGTGACACCGAAGACTGCTTCGGTAATCGCCACATCCACGATCTGGCCTCGCCCGGTTTGTTCAGCCACCCGCAGCGCGAGCAGTGCCCCAAATGCCGCCTGCTGAGCCGCCAGCGTATCGCCCAGGCTGACTCCGACCCGAACTGGTGGACGATCAGGGAAGCCAGTCACATAGCGCAGACCACCCATCGATTCGCTCACATTGCCATAGCCGGCGCGCTCGCGGTAGGGGCCACTCTGCCCGAAACCGGAGATGCGCACCAGCACGACTCGCGGGTTGACGCTTTGCATCCGCTCATAGCCCAGATTCCAGCCTTCGAGCCGACCAGGACGGAAGTTTTCGATCACAATGTCACTGTGCGCCACCAGTTTGAGGGCCAACTCTTGCCCTGCCGGATGACGAAGGTTGATAGTCACCAGGCGCTTATTGCGTGATTGCGAGAGCCACCACGCCGAGACCTGCCCGGTCCGAGTGGGCACCATCTGGCCCCAGGTGCGCAATTCATCCCCTCCGCCTGGGGGTTCCACCTTGATGACCTCCGCGCCAAAATCCGCCAGGATACGTGTGGCTGTTGGCGCTGCTACAAATGACCCAAGTTCCAGCACCCGTACCCCATGCAGTGGGGGCGCTTGAACGGCATCTGCTTCGGTCTCCTGGTGCGTGAGTCGCTCATCACGCTTGTGATCTGACATGCTGGTCTCTCTTTCCTGCCATTGGAATCTCGTGCCCAGAGCCTCGCTGACCCAGGCATCACCCAGCGCTCCTGATAGGATGTTCGTAACTGTCTGACCATCAAGATGATGGGAAGACGCGGGGCCGCCAGAAAGCGCGCTGCTCTCTGCGTTCCCGCGTCCTCCCATCGGCTCTCTGGCTTAGAGAAGCTCGATAGCTCGATTGCCTCTGAGCCGCCGCCTAGACACTCCAGGCAGCAATCTGATCTTCAGAGACCGTAGCAACGGTCATGAGGTTGGCGCCGGTAGGGTCAAACTGAACGACATCCCAACTTCCCGCGACGTTGTGGTACTGATTGTAGTCATCCTTGCCGGAAGCTCCATCATAGTTGATCTTCTTGCCGGCCTTCAGCGCCGCCACCCCTTCGGCATAGGTCGTGACCACCTGGCCGGGCGGGTTGGCAACTTTGGTCACATCATTGATCCACACGGTTGGATCGGTGGAGTTCGCGGCGGTCATTGCCAGGCAGGCGATCACGACGGAGTCGTAGGTATTCTGCGACAGCGTGACCGGGTTGGGGTCATTCCACACCTTTTGGTACTGCGTCTTATAATACTGCCAGGCTGTCCCTGCTGGCGGCGAGCCGTTCATGCCGGTGAGCCATTTGGACGCATCTGCCAGGCCCATCGCCTTAGCAAGATTAATATCCGCGCCGGCATCAGTGGCAATAAAGGGCACATTGAGGTGGCCGAGTTGCCTCACATCGCTGAAGAAGGTGCTGGCCGTCTGAGGGTCGGTCTGGATGAAGACGGCTTGAGGATTGCCCGCAAAGAGTTTCTCCACCTCCGAACGATACGAACTCTGGTGTGGTGTCACCAGTTCCTGGTCGGTGACGGTCCCACCATGTCCAGTATAGGCTTTGACCAGCGGGTCGACGACCCCCGCTGCGTTGGATGTTGACTCAAAGAACAGGCCGGCGTTCTTCAGACCCTTCTGAATGGCATAGTAGGCCATGCCAATAGCCAGCGTTGAATCCGAGGGCGTCGTGCGATAGACATATTTGTTGGTCATGTGGTCGAGCTGCGTCGTCCCGCCCTCGACGAAATCGGGCAGGTGCTGCGGATCGAATTGATTGATGACGCCTTCGATCTCCAAGGAAGAGGGGCCAAGAATGAAGGCTGGGTTCGACAACTGCAACTGGCGCAGCGCTGTCACCGCATCCACTGCATCACCGCCGGTATCGGACAGTTTGGCGTTGATCTGGTGCCCGGCACAGCCGCCATTGGCGTTAATATCGGCGATGCCCACCTTTGCCCCATGCAAGAACCATTGCCCGACGAAGGGTTCCCGGCCAGTCATCGGGAAGAGTTCTCCCACCGTAATCGGCCCTGAATTGGTGTTTCCCCCACTGGAGCCGCACGCGCTTAACGCGAGAATTGCAATCATAGCGACAGCCATCAGGGCTGACAGCTTTGTCTTCATATGCTCTGCCTTCCTCACTCACTAATGTAAGAAAAGATAAGAAATTGAGGACCATGCGCCACCTGATGCGCATACTCCTGATCGGGTGCGATGCTTGATGGGTGAACCCTTGCCAGGATCACGCATCCGCCGCGCGAAGTTGCTCTGCTGAGCCTTCTCCTTTCTTGCCCAGGAAAATGGCGGGCAAATCAAGGCTCCGCATATATTCCGGGGAGCCATCAACACGATTCCGTCCGGCCACCAGAACATAGACCCAATCCGAATGAGAGATCGCCCGATCCACGTTTTGCTCCACGACCACCACCGTTGTGCCGGTTTCGGCGATGGCTTGCACTTTCTGCCAGACAACATCCGTGTACGCCGGCGAGAGGCCCGCCGTCGGCTCATCAAGCAAGAGGACGGCGGGATCGAGCATCAATGCCCGCGCCATCGCCAGCATATTGCGCTGGCCTCCGCTTAAATTCCCGGCTTTCAGGTGTTCTGCCGCGCGCAGGTCGGGAAACAGGTCGAAGAGGTGCCCTATGCGACCGCGTAAATCGCCCGATAGGATAAAGCCACCCATCTCCAGATTTTCGCGCACCGTCAGCGTGGGAAAGACATTGCGCTCCTGCGGGACGTAGGCCAAACCAAGACGGACGACTTTATTAGCCGGAAGATTGGTCAGGTCGCGGCCATTGACCTGCACGCTGCCGCTCATCGAGCGCAAGGTGCCCGAAGCGAGCTTGAGCAGGGTAGACTTGCCCGCGCCGTTTGGCCCAACGATGGAAACAACTTTGCCTTGATCTGCCTGGAGCGAGACCTCTTGAACAATCGGTAGGCGGCTATAGCCGCCGGTCAGGCGCTCGATATGCAACGTTGCCACAAATCACCCCCCAAGGTACACTTGGACGACTGCCTCGTTGGCACGCAGTTCCGCCATCGTGCCGGTTGCCAGTGGCTGTCCATTTGCCATCACGATAGCCTGCTCACAGATTTGATCGACGATGCCCAGGTTATGTTCGACCATCAGGAAGGTGATGCCGGTATCCTTCAGATCAAGGATATGCTGGGCCAGTTGATCTGCCAGCGCCGGATTGACGCCCGCCATTGGTTCATCCAGCAGCAGCAGCTTCGGATCGGCCATCAGCGCTCGTGCCATTTCTAAGAGGCGCTTCTGACCGCCACTCAAGTCATGGGCATAGTCATTGCGTTTCTCATACAGCCCAAAAATGTTGAGCAGTTCGACGGCTTTTTTCAGGTGACGCTGCTCATCCGCTGCAACCAGCCTGGGGCGAAAAAGCGCGTTGAAGAGCGATTCCCCTGCCTGCGCCTGCGGGGGCACCATCATATTTTCCAGCACGGTCATGCCGCCATAATCGCGCGAGATTTGAAAGGTGCGAATCAATCCCCGGCGAGCGATGCGATACGTCGGCCATCCACCCACCCTCTTGCCATCAAAGATGATGTTTCCCTGCTGTGGTCGATAGAAGCCAGAAATGACGTTAATGAGGGTACTCTTCCCCGCGCCATTGGGGCCAATGAGCGCCGTAATCGTCCCTTTGCGCACACTCAGGCTGCACTCGTTGACCGCCTTCACCCCGCCGAACGTGTGGCTTAACCCCTCAACTTTGAGAATGTCAGTCGCCTGCGACATGCGCTTCCTCCTGGTTCTTGGGCGGAGTTGCCAGTGGCAGTTCGTAGAAGCGCTTCTTCCGTTCCGGGATAATTCCCTGCGGACGGAACCACAGTACCAGAATCAGCAAGCCCCCAACAATGATGTTGCGCAGCGCCGGAATCAGCTCCGCGTTGTCGGAGATTTGTGGCAGGAAACGAGTCACTTCCTGGAACAGCACCGGCACAAGCAGCGCGCCCAGGATGGCTCCCCAGTTATTGGCCCGGCCTCCGATGAGCAGTGCCGCCCAGACTACAAATGTCTCTCCCGCTGTCCAGCCGCTGGGGTTAAATGCGCTGATATAGCCAATCAGTAACCCGCCAGCGATTCCGGCATAAAAGCAGCCGATGACCATTGCGATCATGCGATAGCGGAAAGAATCCTTGCCAAACGCCTCCGAGACATCGATGTCCTCGCGGATGGAGCGTAAAGTACGCCCAAAGGGAGAGTTATAGATGCGATGCGCGACCCACCAGAGGATGAGCATCACCACGCCCGCCAGCGCCACAAAGAACCATTGGTAGGTAAAGAAATCTAGATTGACGGTGTCGAACAAGGGGAAGGGCACACCACCAATTCCATCCCAGCCATTGAAGAGCGGATGAAAGTTGCCGATGAAATCGTAGGAAATAGCTCCCACCGCCACTGTCACAATTGCCATGTAATCGCTGCGCAGCCGCTTCAGCGCGATAAAGCCGACCAGCACCCCAAATAGCGCCGCCGCGACCCCTCCGGCAAGCAGCGTGAGCGGGAACGGCCAGCCAAACCCAAAGATATAGGTTTGCCCGCTAAAGGGGTCCGGTTTCGGCAGGCTGGTAACGCCGGCGATATAGGCTCCAATCGCCATAAACACAATAAAAGCGAAGTTGAGAATGCCGGTGTAGCCGAACTGGATGTTGAGTCCCCAGGTCAGAATGTTGTAGATGAAGAAATACACCAGCAGGGCTGAAATGTAGAACAAGAGTTGTGACATCGAATCACGCCTTCCCCTCTGAGGTGAAGATGCCCTGTGGGCGCAGCAGCAGCACTAAAACAAGAATGGCAAAGGCGGCATCGTTCTTATACGAGGAGTTGAGCAGCACAGCAGAAACTTCGGTAACGATGCCGATCACCAGCGCCCCGGCCATTGCGCCATACGGACGCCCAATGCCCCCCAGAATCACCGCTGCGAAAATGACAAACAGAAAATCACCACCGAATGCTGGCTGGAACGATGAGATGTTGAGTCCGAGCACGACCCCAGCCAGCCCGCCGAGAAAGCCGCTCAGCAGCCAGGTAAAATTGGTCACCAGTTCGGTGTTGATGCCACAGTTACGAGCGAGCGTGGGGTTATCTGACATGGCGCGCATGGCTTTACCGAGCTTGGTATAGGTCAGCAGCACATGGAGCGCGATCATCGTCACCACCGCGATGCCGATAATGATTAACTGCTGGCCGGTGAGGAGGAAGGGACCGATCTGGTACTGGGTATCAGGAGCGACGGTATACCGTCTGAAATCGGCTCCCCAGATGGCTAAAATGACGTTGGATAATATCAGCGATAGCCCAAAGGTGACGACGAGCATGAAGAGGACAGGATACTGGCGTCTGATGAAAGGCTGGAGGATCAACAGATTCAAGATAACCGCAATAATGCCGACCATGATCGCCCCGACCAGCAGCGCCACCCAGATGTTCCAGCCATACTGGCTGTTCGCAATCCAGGCAAAATACGCTCCGAAGGTGAGCAACTCACCATAGGCGAAGTTGATGTAATTCGTCACGCCGAACTGGAGCGACAGCCCGACCGACGCGAGGGCCAGGATGGAGGCGGTTACCAGCCCAAACCCGATGGCATGCAGATAAATAAGCATTGGCTCTCTCTACCCCTTTCTCTATGTACTCCAGGTTCACCGATGTGTCGCGCTCGCTGGTGATATCATTGGGCGCCAGCTTCGAGGCTGCCCTCCGGGCGTTCATGGCAAGGCTATTAGCTGGTCGCGTGGTTCGCAAACTCGTTGGTGTATGTTTTGCTCAGATCGATCTGTTGGCCCTGTCCAACCTGATCGGTCTGTTGCTCAATGGTGAGTACAGAGTGTGGGCCGTCCGCAGGCATCGTCCCATCGGGACTGAAGATGGAGAGCTGGTTTTGCAACGCCGCCACATACAAGGCTTGATCGCCAGCATAGTAGTCGGCGGGCATTTGGGCAGCGATCTGAACCGCCGTATGCGCACGCATCCATTTCAACGTCTTGACGTAGGCGATCACCAACTTCTGGACAACATCTTTGTGGCTGTTGACGTAGTCGTTACGCATAAAGACGCAGATGAAGGGATAAGGCCCGCCGAGTGCCGCCTGGGTCAGCGGCGGCGTGCGTAAGTCTACCAGCACCTTTCCGACACCGCTGGATACGAGTTGAGAGATCGTCGGTTCGGTGGTCATACCAGCAGAGATGCGACCCTGCTGCATCGCCGCGATAAAGGTGTCGCCAGCGCCAACGGGCACAAAATTCACCTGATCTTGCGCAATCCCAGCATTATGCAACAGAGCAATGGTCAGGCTTTGCGTGCCTGAGCCGCGCTCGGTAACGCCGAGGTTCTTGCCTTTGAGGTCTGCGACTGATTGAATTTGTCCGACCTCTTTGGTTGAAACAACTTCGGCTTCACCGGGCGCAATGTCTAGTTGCACCACGCACTCCATTTGCTTCCCGGCTGCTTGCAGTTCAATCGTATGGTTGTAGGAGCCTGAGCCGGCATCCACCTGTCCTGCCAATACCGAGTCCTCAGCCGACTGCCCGGAAGCCTCGTCGATCAGCGTCACATCGAGACCTTCCTGCTCAAAGTACCCTAGCTGCTTGGTCAGCATGTTCGGCAGATAAATCTGCTTGTTCAGCCCACC
>CAZFWN010000110.1:0-18450 GCA_964522745.1 uncultured Ktedonobacterales bacterium | reverse complement strand
GCTGGCTGAGCGTCGAAGATGGGGCCTGCGGCCCTGGCGCACGTGTTGCGTCCCCTGGCTCAAGGGGTGGAGCATAACCACCCGGACCTGCTCGTCGGCCTTGAGAGCATTGATGATGCTGCCGTCTATCGCTTGAATGCCGAGCAGGGCGTGGTCAGCACGGCTGACTTTTTCCCACCTGTCGTCGATGATCCCTATGCGTTTGGGGCTATTGCCGCCGCCAATGCGATGAGTGATGTCTACGCGATGGGTGGCGAGGTGCTTTTTGCTCTGAATCTGGTGGCCTTCCCAGACAATCTTGACCCTGAGATTTTGGTCGAAATATTGCGTGGTGGGCGGGATAAGGTCGCTGAGGCCGGCGGCGTGATTGCAGGCGGACACACGGTGACTGATAAAGAACCGAAATATGGCCTGGCAGTGACCGGCATTGTCCATCCTGAGCATATTCTAACCAAAGGCAACGCGAAGATTGGCGATGTGCTGATTTTGACCAAGCCACTTGGCACCGGCGTAATTACGACGGCCCATAAGCGCGAGCAGGTCGAGGAGGCTGATCTCAACGCGGCGATAGCTAGCATGTCTGCACTGAACCGTGACGCCTCGCGGCTGCTGCGGGCGCAAGTCGTCCATGCTTGCACTGATATTACTGGCTTTGGCTTGCTCGGCCATGCGTGGGAGATGTCGCTGCAAAGCGAGGGTGGCATGCGCTTTGAGTGGGAACGCCTGCCCTGGCTTTCTGGCGCGGAGCGTTATGCCGCTGCCGGATGTGTTCCCGGTGGCACCGGGCGCAATCAGGAATTTCTGGAAGCGCATGTTCGCCTGGCAGGACACCTGGGCACGCCTGAGCAGGCGCTGCTCTTTGATCCGCAGACCTCTGGCGGTCTGTTGGCAGCAGTTGCGCCGGAGACCTGGCCGGCCCTGCGCGAGCGTGTTGCCGCTGCTGGTCTCTCCCTGTGGCGCATTGGCGAGGTGACGGCTGAACCGGGCATCGAGGTCGTCTAAACCCAGGCCGCTCTTGAGGAGGATTCTTCTGCATGGCTGCACACGTTGAGGATGAGCCTACGGAACATGCAACCCCTGACCATCGCCTGGCATCCGCAGATGATCCTGGAGAACGGATGGACCGAGATGCTGCTGATTGGCATCCGCTTGAACAGCGATTGGGTCAGCCTTTTCGTCAGCGCGAGCTACTGCTAGAGGCGCTGACCCATCGCTCATATGTGTTTGAAAAGCCAGCCGTAGGACTGAGGCATAATGAGCGCCTGGAGTTTCTGGGGGATGCCATTCTGGCCTTTCTCAGTGCCGAGTATCTCTTCAGCACCTATCCTGCACTCAGCGAGGGGGAACTGACCGATACTCGCGCAGCGTTGGTGAGAGCTTCGACGCTGGCAAACTTTGCGCGCCGGCTTGACCTGGGGCGCCATCTACGTATGGGACGGGGCGAGGCGCGCACTGGTGGCCGCCAACGCGATACGCTGCTGGCCGCTGCGTTTGAATCCCTACTTGGCGCGCTCTACCTGGATAGCGGGTTGGAGACGGTGCGCCGATTGCTGCTGCCCCTGCTGGTGGAAGAGGCGCAGCGCGTCGTTTCTGGCGGGCGCTTCAAGGATGATAAATCGCTGTTGCAAGAATTGGCGCAGGCGCATCTTGGTGTTACCCCGACCTATCGCGTAGTTGCTGAGGAGGGGCCGGCTCATAGCCGGTCCTATACCGTTGAGGTGCTGCTAGGGGAGCAGGTTGCCGGTCGGGGGCAGGGGCGCAATAAGCAAAGCGCCGAACAAGAGGCAGCACATCAGGCGCTGGAAGCCAACGGCTGGCTCCCTGCCTGACCACTTTTTGCTTCCAAAGAGATATATCGCCATTACCAGACTGGCGAAACCCCATTCTGTCTGCTATACTCAAAATAAGGCAAGCTCATATTTTACCACTGTCGGCCTGGTTCCTATGCACTAGGACAAACGGCACATGGGCATCAATCGGGGGGAAAATATATGTTTTTGGACCAGAGCCAAAATCTTGGGTCTCAGCAAACGATCAATATTTCTGCCAAGTTGATTGCCTCGATTAAGATCTTACAACTCTCGGCTGAAGAGTTGGAACAGTCGGTTGCTCAAGAAGCTCTGGAGAATCCGGCGTTTGAAATGGAAGAGCTAAGCCAGTGCCAGCGCTGTGGTACGCAGATGAAAGAGGGGGTCTGTCCAAACTGTGGGAGTACCACTGGCAGCGCGAAGGCCGAGGGTGCGCCCGAATGGGACGACTACAATGACCCTGGTGTTGTTGGGGGTGAGGAGGAGGAATACGATCCGCTGGCGCGTGTGGAGGCTGCCTCTTCGCTGGAGGAAACGTTGCTTTTGCAAATGCGGGCCGTCGTTGACCCGGATGATCTTCCGATTGTTGAGTATCTGATTGGAAGCCTGGACACGCATGGGCGTCTTCTGATCTCTGTGGAGGAAGTAGCGCGCACCCTGCGCGTCGAGGTAGAGCGCGTAGAGCGGGTGCTGAGCCTGTTGCAGATGCAAGAGCCAGTGGGCATTGGCGCGCGCGATTTGCGCGAATGCCTCTTGATTCAATTGTACTGGTTCCGCGAGCAAGGCAACCCTCAGCCACTGGCTGAGCAATTGGTCTCAGAGCATCTGACCCGGCTGGGTGAACACCGCTTTATGGAGATTGCCCGCGAGGTTCATCTTCCTAGCTCCCAGGTGCGTCAGGCGTGGCAATTCATTCGCACCAACTTGAACCCATATCCCGCGCACGCCTTTGACCCTTCGGGCAATGGCAGCATAGGTGGGCGTGCCCATACCACGCTCATCCGCCCGGATGTCGTCATCCGCCGCACCGACACTGGCTTCGAGGCCGAAGTGGTCGAGAACAAAAAATACCAGTTCAAAGTCAATTCCACCTATCATCATCTCATTAAGACCCTCGACCCGGCGCAGAGCAGCGAAGAAGATCGCCAGCATATCCGCCAGTACACGTCGCGGGCACAGTTTTTTATCGATTGCATTCATCAGCGTTGGGAGACGTTGAAAAAAATCTCTGATGCGCTGGTGGAGTATCAATGGGAGTTCCTCGAAAAAGGGGTGCGCGCTCAGCGCCCGCTGACTCGTGGCGAACTAGCAGCAAAAGTTGGCTTGCATGAGTCCACCATTAGCCGTGCCACTGCGAATAAATTTGTGCTGCTGCCTGAGGGGCGCACCATTCCCTTTGATGAGTTCTTTGATGGTTCGTTGCGCGCGAAAGACGCGCTGCGCGAATTGATTGAGGCCGAAGATCCCAAGCATCCGCTGAGCGACGAAGAACTGGCAGCCATGCTTGCTCAACAAGGCTTGAATGTCGCCAGGCGCACGGTGGCGAAGTACCGTGAATCCATGCGTATTCTGCCCTCCCGCTTGCGTATCTGATCGTATCGGCTCATCTGACTTGGTCCAAAAGCGAGAAAGCGCGGATGCCGGCTGATAAATACAATCTATCAGCCGGCATCCGCGCTGCTTCCGATCTGCTTATTTGTTCCCTATTCGTAGCGCAGCGTCTGCGCAATCTTGACTCGTGTGGCACCCCAGACCGGACCGATGCTCGCCAGCGAGGCCACCAGAAGAATAAAGCCGAGCATCAGGACCAGGCTCATTGGATCAAAAGCAAAGGGAACTGGTACAAAGAGTTGTCCTAGCAGCCAGACAAAACCATAGGCGCTGGGGATGCCAAGCGCCAGACCAATAGCCCACGCGACGACTCCCATCGACAACCCTTCCGTCCAGAAGACTTGAGCGACCTTGCGCCCGGTGGCGCCCATCGACCGCAGGATGCCGATCTCGCGCCGCCGCTCCAGCACACTCATTGCCAGCGTGTTGAACAAGCCAATGGCGCCTACCAGTGCAATAATCACTGCTACTGCGTAGAAGAGTACGAAGACAATTTGGAACTGGTTTTGGTTGCTCTCAATCTGATGCTGTGCTGTTTGTACGTTTGCCTGGATGCCGGATTTGCTCAGCGTATCATCAAGACGCGCTGCCAGTGCATCAATATCCGGTTGGTTTCTGCTGTTTGCGCGAATCAAGACCGCCTGGATAAAATCTGGCGGGAGATGCTCAAAGGCAGCCACCTGTTTCAACGGTGCCAGCAATACCCCAAATCCAATAGGGTTGTTATAGTCTTGCGCCATGCCGATGATCTTCCATCGGGAATTATAGAGGGCGGTATGGAAAGAGATGGTATCTCCTACCTTGAGGCCTGACTTGTTGGCGGCATCGGTGCTAATGATGGCGACATTCTCATCGCTCTCAGTGAACCAGCGTCCTGCTATCATGTGCTTCTGGTAGAGATGAGCGTCTGGTTCTACGCCAGTCAGCAACCCGTTGCCCCATTGGGTCTGAATCCCATCCTGGAAGAATGGTTCGCTTTGGGCAAGGCCGGGCATCGTTGCGAGGAGCTGCTGGAGCTTGCTATAGGGTTGAGGATTGGGAAAGCCGACAAAGACATCCGCATGATAGGTGTCGAAGATCTGACTCAAGAGGGTGTTCAATGAGTAGGTTGTCGTTTGCACCGAAAGAAAAGCTGCTCCCGATATGGTCAGCGCCAGCAGGGTCAGCACAGCGCGTGTTCGTTTGCGGAAGAGGTTGCGGACGCCAATCTGGATGGTTTGGGGGATGAACCCAAAGCTGCGCCCAAGTGCCCTGGCCCATCCTCTGCCGCGCTGGTTTACTCCGCCTTCCAGCCCGTAGCCGCTGAGCGCCTGATGGACGGTGATGCGCGTACCCAGATAGACGGGCAGCGCTGCTGCCAGCAGTGGCACCCCGATGCCGATGGCGATGCTGAGCAGCACTAACGATGGGGTGACCTCTAGTGCGCCAATATCCAGGGTGAGCAATCCACCAAAGAAACTGACGAGTAAGTAGCCAGCCAGGATGCCCAACCCCAGGCCGACAACCGTACCGATCACACCATAGATGGCAACTGAGGTCAGGTAATTGCGCATGACCTGCCCACGTCTGGCCCCGATGGCTTTCATGGTGCCATTAGTTTGCAGTTGCTCTGTTACCAGCGTGGTGATGGTACTCAAGAGCAGGAAGATGCTCAGCACCAGCGCGATGATCGAAAGGACACGCATAATGCTCAACAGGCCATTGACGATGGGGCCATCACCATAATCGCTGTGCCCAACTGAGGCGCTCAGCACGGTGACATGCTGTTGTTGGAAGACCTGCGCGAGTTGTCTGGCGGTCTCATCGCGCTGGTTGTAGTTCTCCAGGCGGATGAGAAAATCGTTGACCCCCGGCTGTTGAAAGAGTGTTTGCAGGTCGCTTTGGTTCATGTAGCTAAACGCCTGGCCCAGAATAGTGGCCGATGGCAGCCCTCGTGTGCGGACAAAGCCGGAGACGGTGAGACGCTGCACGGCTCCGCGTACCTCAACCTCAATCTGGCTGCCTACCTGGGTAGTTGCTATGGTTCGGTCACTGGATTCTAGAGCGATCTGATTCAGCCCTGGGAAATGGCCCGCGACCAACTCAAGTGTATTGAACTGAAGATGCTGGAAGTCGGCCAGCCCTCTGATATTCAAGGGAAAACGACCAGAAGGGAGCTTCCAGCGAGCGGACAGGTTATCCTGGGCCTGAGCCAGCTTGACGTTTGGTTGTTCGCTGAGCGCCTGGAGAATTGGCGCCGCGTCAGTTGGCGTGGTGAAGAAGGCGATATCCGGCTGTGCCGATTGATCGATGCTATAGTGCAGGCTGCTGTTAATCTGGTTGGAGGCAATGTTAATGGCCGAGAGGCCCATAATCCCAACCGCGATCCCCAGGACGGTCAGCGCTGTGCGTAACTTGCGACGAGTAACGTCTTTGAAGGCTTTTTTAGTCAAGGCTCTCACCGCGCTCCTCCTTTTCCTGCTTCCATATGGGCCAGCCGCAGCGCGCCGCTCTGGCTCAGAATACGTCCATCTAGCAGAACGATGCGATGGGTGGCGCGCACCGCCAGGTTGCGATCATGGGTCACATAGATGACGGTCTTGCCGGCCCGGGTCAGTTCTTCCAGCAGGCCAAAGACCTGCAATGCTGTCTTCGAGTCCAGGTTGCCGGTTGGCTCGTCGGCAACCAGCACGGGTGGATTGTTTGCCAGGGCGCGAGCAATGGCGATGCGCTGTTGCTGCCCGCCGGAGAGTTCACTGGGCAGGCGATGTCGAAAATCGGCCATGCCCACCAATTGCAGCACCTCTACTGCGCGTTCGCGCCACTGGCGGTGTGGAACGATGCCGCCTAGCTCAAGCGCCAGCAGGATATTCTCCTGAGCAGTGAGTGTTGGCAACAGTTGAAAGAACTGGAAGACGATGCCCACGTGCTTGCCACGCCATGTTGCCAACTGGTTTTCGCTCATCTTGCGAATTTCCTGGCCGGCAAAGATGATACGTCCCTGGGTGGGCCGATCAATGCCGGTGAGCATGTTGAGCAGGGTAGATTTGCCGCTGCCGGATGGGCCATTGATGGCAAACAGGCTGCCGGTAGGAACAGAAAACGTAATAGAATCAAGGATGACCGTCTCGCCAGCCTTGCTGGAAATGGCCTTCGAGATGGCCTCGGCGCGGATCAGCGTTGCGGCTGGATCAGCGAATGAAAAAGCAGTAGAAGTTGTCATGTGTAATCACCCTTTCTGTGTTTTGGCAAAAAGAATCCCTCATACCTCTGTAGTGGTATGCTCATCACTATGGGCGAATATCTTTGGAAAACCTGATAACCCTATGGGGTGAAGCGATAGCCAACTCCCCAGACGGCAACTAGCTTCTCGCTGATTGGCCCCAGCTTCTTCCGCAGCCGGGTGATTTGGGTATCGACGGTGCGATCCAGGCCATCATATTCATAGCCCCAGATCTGCTCAAGCAGAAACTCGCGGCTAAAGGCGCGACCCGGATGTGAAGCGAAGAGCGTCAGCAGTTCAAATTCTTTCGGCGTGATGTCAAGTTCGGCTCCTTCAAGGGTGACGCGGTGCTGCGCCAGATCGATACGAAGCGGGCCGCAGACGATAGGCTCTGGCGTGGGCAGTGCTATGCCTTGTCCACTCTCGGCTCCAGGTTTATTACTGCCCGTCTCTTTTCCTCCGGGTGAGATGCGGCTATCAAGGGCAACACGACGCAAGATGGCGCGTACGCGCGCCAGCAATTCGCGCATTCCAAATGGTTTGACGACATAATCATCTGCGCCAACTTCTAACCCCAGCACGCGATCTACCTCCTCCGAGCGCGCCGTGAGCATGAGAATCGGCATCAGATGGTTTTGGCGTATCTGGCGACAGACGGCCAATCCATCCAAGCCTGGAAGCATCCAATCAAGAATGACAAGATGGGGTTTCTGGGCCTCGACCACCCGCAGCGCCGCCAGCCCATCGAACGCCTGATAGACGCTGTGCCCCTCAGCCTCCAGGTGGGTGCGAATCAGATTGCAGAGATCTACTTCGTCTTCAACAAGGACTATCGTTGCCATCGTGTCACTCCCGCGTCTTTGTGTCTGCGTTTATACGGCTCTAACTTTTGCTGTATCTGAACTTGCTGGAGAGGCAAGAGGTAACAGCAAACGGAAGCGGCTGCCCTCTCCAACGGTGCTTTCTGCGCTGATGGTGCCGCCCATCGCATTGACCAGATCGCGCACGATTGCCAGGCCAAGCCCGAACCCTCCGGTGGAACGTGCCCGCGAAGCATCGGTGCGATAGAAGCGCTCGAAGATGCGCTCCAGGTCTTCGGGAGCGATGCCAATGCCGGTATCGGCAACGGTGATACTCAGATGGGAGGCATCGGCTCGTTCGAGCATCATTGAGACGATGCCGCCAACCGGCGTGTATGCAATCGCGTTGCGCACGAGATTCAGCAACACCTGCACGAGCCGCTGGCGATCTGCCAATATCGGCGGCAGATCAGGTGGAATATCGCGCACAACGGTGATTTGTCGCTCGCGGCGCGCCAGCGGCGCCAGGGATTGATAGACCTCCTCGATGACCTCGCCGGCATGCACTGGCATAACGTCCAGGCGTAACTCGTCAGCTTCGGCTCGCGCCAGAGCGAGGAGATCATCGACGAGCATACCAAGCCGTTCCGCCTCACGCTGCATGATGTCAAGATAGGCGTGTTGCTCTGCTGGTGTCGGAACAGCGGTAGCGCCGCCCTCCGTCACCATCAATAAGGATTCGACGTGGCCGCGAATGCTGGCGATAGGCGTGCGCAGTTCATGGGAAACATTCACAATGAGTTCGCGGCGGCTCTGGTCAGAACGCTCGGCTTTGGCCTGTTCTCGCGCTACCTGTGCCCGTGCCTCGGCTAGTTGTATGGAGGTGCTGCTCATGCCAAGCATGAGGCGGGCAAGCTGGCCCCAGGCGTAGGCGATGCCGTTGAGGACATGCAGCGAGGCAACCAACACAAAGAAGCCGAGTACGCCGATGAAGAGCAGCAGCGCCAATGCTCCTGGCTCGATCTGCCCATTGACTTTCACAAACAGCTCATAAGAAGTGTAGCCTCCGCCAACCGCGTTGTAGATCAACGTATCGATCAGATAGGCTAGCCAGACAAACGTAAGGCCGAGCGAGATAGAGAGCAGGGCAATTACAAGGGTAAATGAGAAGATGCCAAAAGGGAACTCCAGGAAGAGGTAGACCAGGCTGGTCCAGGTAACTGGCGTGCCCAGGTAGGTGGTAAGCCGCTTCCACCAACTCACTCCGGCTATCGCAGGGGGTGAGATAAATGCGATGGGTATATGCAGCCAATTCCTGACTAACGTTCGCTCGAAAGCGGCAAAGCCGCGCCAGATGGCGACAGTCAGCAAGAAGATAGGAAGACCGATCCAGATGATAGCCGTGCTAATCCCCAGAGATAGTCCGGTAATCAGTATTACAAAATAGAAGATACCGAACGGAAACGCCAGGAACAGGTACAGCAGGTTCAGGTAGGTTTGTTTTTCTCTGACGACGTGAAACATCGCTCTTGGCCGTCCTTTCCAAAGTGGGCTTCGCTCCAGAAGACTTTTAGGTTCTTTGCCTCTGCTATCCTTGCAGCGCCAGGGTTTTTCATGTGTTAGGAGTAGTATAGCTGCAATCTGTTGCAAAGCTGTGTCATCATCTGCACCGTTTTGTAGCAATTCGTCGCCAGGTTTGTGAGCAGCGCAAGAGAGAGTGTGTCCGTCTGATAGTGTACATCTCTGGTGCTGTGGGAAGAAAGAGATACCTATGATGAGCTATTCGCCTAATAAAGTACCCTGAATGCGGCGGTTGGAGCGTTCCACGTTCAGGGTACGGTTTGTTACGAGAGTAGCTGCGCTTTGTGGGGAGAGAAGAGGCTGTTACGTGATCTGGCTGTAAATCAGCGGCCCAGGCGAAACTGGCGCTTCGCTCCAGTGATAGGCGCTCAGCAATTCTTCCTGAACGGCTGCCGCCTGCGCTTCCGTGCGGGCGTGAATTTCAAGCAATGTCTGACCGGCTTCGAGCTGATCCCCTACCTTGGCAGTGAGGATGAGGCCGGTGGCGTGATCGATAGGGTCGCCCTTTTGGAAGCGCCCGGCGCCGAGCTTCATGGTTGCCAGCCCGACCTGCTCGGCATTGATATGGGCGATATAGCCGGCGTGCGGGGCTGTTAAAGGGACTCGGACCGGCGCGGTGGGCAGCAGATCAGGCTGTTCGATCTGGCGTGGGTCGCCCCCTTGCGCCTGAACGACGGCGGCGAATGTTGCCAGCGCTGCACCGCTGTTGATAGCTTGTTGAACAGTGGCCTCAGCCTCTTCAGCAGTGGTTGCCAGTCCTGTCATTTCGAGGAGGGTAGCCGCTTCGTGATGGCAGAGCGCGGTCACATCTGCCGGCCCGCTGCCCTGGAGGATATGAATCGCCTCCGCCAGTTCCAGCGCATTGCCTATCGCCTGCCCCAAGGGTTGATCCATCGCTGAGATCACAGCTGCCGTCTGGACTCCTGCCCGTGTCCCAATATCTACCATTGTTTGCGCCAGGGTTTCTGCATCCTGGAGTGTCTTCATGAACGCGCCAGAGCCGACCTTGACGTCCAGCAGCAGATGTGAGGCGCCAATCGCCAGCTTTTTGCTCATGATGCTGGAGGCGATCAGCGGGATGCTATCTACCGTGCCGGTAACATCGCGCAGCGCGTACATCTTGCCATCGGCAGGAGCCAGGTCGCTGGATTGCCCGGCGATGACCAGTCGATGTGTTTGCAGGATGCTCCAGAAGTCCTCCTGCGAGAGCGCCGTGCGAAAGCCGCTGATCGATTCGAGCTTGTCAATAGTGCCACCGGTGTGGCCGAGACCTCGCCCGCTCATCTTGGCTACGGGCAGGCCGCAGGCGGCCACCAGTGGTCCCACCGCCAGCGTGACCTTATCGCCAACACCGCCGGTGCTGTGTTTATCCACCACTGGCGACAGCTTCCGGCGGACATCAAGCTGCCCGCCGGAGCGCGCCATTGCCAGGGTGAGATCGGCAGTTTCACGCGCATCCATGCCGCGCCAGACAATCGCCATCAACAGAGCGGAGAACTGGTAGTCAGGAATATCTCCCCTGGTAAATCCCTGGACTAGCCAGTCGATCTCCTCTGTACTGAATGCACGACCATCGCGTTTGTTCTTGATAAGCTCAACAACGCTTTGCATCGCCTGTCATCCTTTGATGCTGACGCCGCTGCCGCGAATCTGAGCCATCCAGACGGGAACGGCCTCTGGCTGGAGATAGGCGATTTGCATCAGATTGCGGCTATTGCGCTGTACAAAGAATCCGCGTCCAGGCGGGAGGTCGGTCAGTCGCAAGCCCAGGAAAGGATTCTCGGTCGGGTCACCGCTCAATACGACACCATAACGCCCGGCTTTCAATTGGCTAGCGATGGGATCATAGGACTTGACAAGATCGCTGGTGGTGCCAGCGACCAGAAAGTGTAGCCCGATGTCTCGTGCCTGGCGGGCAACGTCCTTCAGTTCAGTACCAGGGTTCTTGGGCAGGGCTGCCAGCAACTCATAGTCATCCATTACCAGCACCAGTGGCTGCGGCGGCGCCTTAGAGTAGGCGCCGCTGCTGAGCTTTTGGATACGGTCGCTTAGTTCTTTCTTCAGCGCCTCCATGACCTCGCCATAGCGCATTTCGTTGTCGGCATAGCCGCGCACCTGCGGCATCGAGCGCAGTGCGCGCAAGGTGCGGCGGAGATCGAGCAGGTAGATTTGTACATCGGTGGGCTGATAATACTGGGCTAGACCAAGCAGCCAGGTACGCAGCAGCGTTGTTTTGCCGCTGCCAGCGCTGCCAGCGATGACAAAATGTTGGCTGTCCTGATTCAATTCTCCCCAGACGGGTCGGAGGCTAAGGTCATCCAGGCCGAGCGGCACGCGCAGCCCTTCCGTTTTCGCAGATTGGCCGTTTAGTGAAGCCTGGGCCACCAGATCGGGCAGTGAGATAAATTCGGGTAGCAATTGGATAGGCTCAGCCTGTGGTCCTTTCCATGCCTGTGCTGCCAGGGCCGAAAGCGCTTCAAGTTGCTGGCCCTGTTCCTCATCGCTGTCCCCCGCAACTGGCAGGGCTGTCTGGAACTCTTGTAACTGGCGCCCCCGGCGTAATCCACGCCCTGGAGTGGCAGGGTCAAGCGTTGCCGCATCGCCTTTGCCGATAAAGAGCATCGAGTCGTTGACATCGGACAACCGCAGGCTGTAGCGCAGTTCCAGATTACCTGCTAGGTTACCTGGCACTACTGTTGGGCGATCAACGGCGAGAATAAGATGGACACCATAGGTGCGCCCTTCGCGGGCAAATGCGACCAGATCGCCCAGATCGCTCTCGTGGACTGAGCGGAACTCGGCGAATCGATCAATCACGACGACAATAGCTGGCAGAGGTTTCTGGGGCTGATTGGGAGTGCTGGGCCGATTCTGATATGCCTGAAAGCTATCGATGCGCTGCTCGCGGAAAAGCACTTTGCGCTCCTCAATCACGCCGCGCAGCTTGCGGAAGAGGCGGCGGATGCGATCAGAATCGGCGGAGGTGAAGACGCCGCCCACATGCGGGAGCTTTTCAAAGACACGCATGGCTTGCCCGCCAAAATCGATCAGATAAAAGTTGAGGTCGGCAGGCGAATGGGATAGTGCAAGCGCTGTCACGATGGTGCGGAGCAAGAAGCTCTTGCCGGACCCAGCCGAGCCGGCAACTATCATATGGCCGCCGAAGCGCAGCAGGTCAAGCATGAAGATCTCTTGTTTTTGTTCGGCAGGCAGATCAAGCATGCCGATGGGGGCGTTGAGCCAGCCAAACGCCGGGCGCGCCTCCCAGCGGGTGCCATCAAGAGCAGGTTTGCCAGCCTGGCGGAACAGGTCTGATAGAGTGATGCTTTCCGGCAGCGGATCAGGCCAGGGACGGAAGAGCGCTGCGGCCAGGGATTCCTTGAATGGCTCCATCTGGGTCATAAGTACCTGGAGTTCGCTGCGGTCATCTATTCCAGCCGCACGCTTTGCAGCTGCCCGCCCGGCGCCGATGTTGTGAATATGGCCGGCGCGGGTAAGTTCAGCAATCTCAGCTTGCTGTTTGGCGTCGCGTGACGTGGCTGGTTGATATGGCCCGGCGACACGGGCGACCTGGAACTGCTCAAAGATTTCTGCGCCAACCTGGAAAAACCCCCGGCCAGGCAAGTTATGGGGGAGCAGCGCCGCGTCTGAGCGCCCAAGCATCTCGCGGCTATCTTCAATGGAAGCCACCCGTAAACAGATACGGAATTTCACGTTTGACCAGATATTGGCGCTGACTACGCCCGTCGGGCGCTGTGTTGCCAGGATGAGATGGACACCCAGACTTCGGCCTTTCTGCACCACGCTAATCAGGCCGCCCATAAATTCGGGCAGTTCTTTCGCCAGTTCAGCAAATTCATCAATGATAATCAGCAGGCTCGGCAGTGGGGCCAGTGCTTTGGGATCGCGCGCGCGCATCGCCTGATATTGGGCAATATTGACCGCTTTCGCTTCCTGCAAAATATGCTCGCGCCGCTTGAGTTCACTCTTGAGCGCCACCAGCGCGCGTTCGGCCAGACGGCCATGCAGGTCACTGACCATACCTACCGTATGAGGGATGTTCTCAAAATCTTTGAAGGCACTGCCGCCCTTAAAATCCACCAGCACGAAATTGAGCAGGTGTGGATGGTGAGTAATTGCCAGCGCGGCGATGAGCGCCTGCAAAAGTTCACTTTTGCCAGAGCCAGTGGTGCCTGCCACCAACCCATGTGGCCCATGTGCCGTATCGGTCAGGTCCAGCAAGAGCGGCCCGCCGCTCTTTTCGCCAATTGGCACGGTCAGGCGGCCAAAGCGCGGCTGCTCGCCCCACCAGACGCGCGGATCCAACTGATCGGCAGACTCCATATTGAGCAGTTCGACCAGGCGCACGCTGGTCTTAATGCTGCCCGGCCCTTGCGAGCCGCGCACCTGAATTGGCGCCAGGCTGCGGGCGATGTTCTCGCCTGTTGCGCGGTCTACACGGTCAGGCACGATCTGGTCTTTTACCTGCCCCTCGGCTCCAGCGACGGAGTAGGTCATCTGGTCATAGGAAGGAACCTCTAGAATAGCGCCACAGTCGCCTGGAATATCCTGACGGCTCTCAACCAACACCAGCGCCGACACATTGAGCCCTCGCCCGTTGCGCAGCACTTCGGAGAGGCCCACATGGTCACGCACCCGGTTATAGTCATCGACCAGGAGTACCAGATAGGGCAGCGGCGGCTCGACCTCTGCGCCTGCCTCTTCTTCGGCTTTGCGCGATTCGCGCCGGCTGATTTCCTCAGTGACCTCATCTAGTATTGTCTCTATCTGCTCTGGAGTGAAGGCCAGCATCTTGTTTTGTTGACCAGGCTTGAAATGGTTGGTATGGGGCAGCCATTTGAGCCATTCCCATTCGCGGCTTTGCTCCTGGGGGTAGATGCCCAGAATGCGCACCTCATCGGGCGAATGATGCACAGCCAGATGACAGATCAGCGCGCGAGTGAAATCAACAACGGGGCCGCGCGCCCCGGTTACGCCCACCGACCCAAGCTGCGGTAACGGGAGCGTGATAGGGACATCAGGCACAAATGCAAACTCACTGGCAAGTGCTTCTGCCTCATTCTGAACAGTAGAGTTGTTGGTGGCCTGCGGAGCCTTCACTTTCACGGCTGAGGGCAGCGTAGTCTTGCCCATGCGTAGATAGATAAAATCATCGTCCTCTGGTCGGCGCTCCCAGAGGTGAATGCGCTCATCAATCAGCGAGCGCAGTTTCCGCACGCTCGGCGATGAAGCCCGTCGTGCCCGATGCTGCTCGATGCGCAGACTCTCCAGCCTGGCGCGAATTTTTGCCAGTAGCTCCCGATAATCCTCTTCTTCTGCCGCTCTTCCTCTGCGGACCCGGCGGCGCTCAAACCAGATACCCAGGAGGTTTCCAATTGGGGTGAGGATGGCAATGGCGCCCAGGTAGAATAAAAAAGTTGGTGGAGTAGTCGCTGACTTAATAAATTGAGGAATGACGAAAAGCAAGAGAACCGCCAGAATCCCAACCGTCACAATGGGGAATACCAGCGCGACAACATCAATCCTCTTGCTTGGCGCCTCCGCCTTCGGGGGGTCTGGGATTTCTATCTCGTCATCAGGGAGACGGACTCGGATACGTGGCGGGCGGTTGAATGTGACGCCTGCCGCTGGCGTTTCAGCCGGGAACCCAACCTGCCGCTCGACGCCGCTGCCGGCCACCACTGCTGGCGAGACGGGCATCACGCCGCGTGCTTTTGCCGAGCGCAGCCGCTCGTCCGCTGTGGGCACAATCAGCAATAAGATGCGCCCGGAAGCAATGCCTAATGAGATCAGCGTCTGGTCGTCAGGTAAAATATAGCCGTTGTCGCGCATCATCAGTGCGTAGGGCAGCGGTGCGCCCTTCTGGTCCTGCGGCGGCAATCCCAGGGTCGTAATGAGCCGGGGAATGAGTTGCCCAATGGGGGAATCCCCAGGAAGTTGCAAATCGCGGGAGACCCGTTCACTGCGGTCTCTCACGGTTGCAACGATCATGCGTGTTTGCATCGTGTTCGTGCAAGTTCCTCTGACCATCTAATGGTCTGTAAACTCGCATGCCCTCCCTTCGGCAGCATGGATCGTAGCAAATATTTTTACTGTTGCTTGCCAATTGTTTCATAAGATGGGCTACCCGTCAAGGGCCAGAATGACGCTTATTTTGTGAGCCAGATCATAGCTTGACATTCCATAGAGAAGCATCCTATGATGAAAGGGGAGAAGCTGCCTGAGGCGCCCAAACTCGTAAAGGGGGATTCAGTAGGTATGGCTGGCGAGGTTTTGTTGCAGGGTCAGCTCGGTAAGCCGGTGATGATGGTAGCAAGAGAGGGGCAGGTTGTCTATATTCTGGCGATGGTGCGTGCTGGAGAGCAGCCGCAAGCGGTGCGCTTTCCGTTAAATTTTGCGCTGGTGCTTGATCGCTCGTTTTCGATGCGCGGATCTAGCCTCCAGGCGGTGAAAGATGGAGTAAGCCTCCTGGTTGATGCTTTAACGCCTACTGATTATCTCTCCGTCGTTTCATTTAAGGGCAAGGCGGATGTCATTGTGCCCGCTCAATCGGTCAGCGATAAGGCGGCGATTAAAGCGGCGGTTGAGGGTATGCGCGCCTGGGGAAGCACCAGAATGTCCGAGGGCTTGCGCGGTGGGCTGCAAGAGGTGAGCAAACAGATGCGCCCAGATGTTGTCAGCCGCATGGTGATATTAACCGATGGGCGTACCTCTGGAGATGAGGCCGAGTGTCGAGAACTGGCCGATCAGGCGCGTGCCTGGGGGGTTGGCATCTATCCGCTGGGGTTGGGCGCCACTTGGGATGAGACGTTACTTGATGAGTTAGGGCAGCGCAGCGGTGGATTGCCTGCTGAATTTGTGCAACAACCGCAGGATGTGCTGCGTATCTTTCAACAGCAGGCCCAACACGCGGCAGCAGTTGCGGTGAGGAATACCATGCTGACCATGCGACTTTCTCCGAAGGTCACAGCGCGCCGGGCCGTGCGCGTGCTTCCTATCCTGGATGATTTAGGGGAATCGACTCTACAAAGCATGAAGGCTGAGGTGGCACTTGGTGATCTAGAACGTGGCACTGCGCAGGGTGTGCTGTTTGAACTGCTGATTGAACCACGCACTGCCGGAAGCTATCGCATTGCCCAGCTTGAAGTCAGCTATGATCTGCCGTTGCTGGGTCAAGTGAAGCAGAAAGTACGTCAGGATGTATTGATCTCGTTTGTGAACGATCCGGCGCAAGCAGCGGCAGTGGATGAGACAGTGATGGCTTTTGCCCAGCGGGCGCATGTCTATCGTTTGGTGCATTGGGCCGTCGATGAGTACCGGCGTACCGGGCGAACAACGGTGCGCATGGGCCAGCAGGTCACGGAGATGCTCGACGACTTGACCCGCGCCGAATTGGAGCGATTACAGGCCGGCCAGGTATCGGCTGAGCAGGCTTCGACACTGATGAAAGGCATCACCACCCGCACCCGCCGGATGACCGAGCGCATGTAACGTTGCCTAGGCAGAAAGAGCAGGAGACCTAATCATGTCCACTCAGCACGGGGGAGGAATCTTCCCCTGGAACCGCTCCCAGGCGAGCACACTACATTTACACTGCCAGGTGGGCCGGCCTCGTATGGCGGTGTCGCCGGCGGGGCAGCTTGCCTATGTTCTGGCGACAGTGCAGGCGAGTGATGCCATGCAGGCGGTGCGCTTTCCTCTGAATTTTTGTTTTGTGCTGGATACATCTGGCTCGATGAGTGGAAAAAAGATCGAGGCTGTGCGCACAGCCGTCAATATGCTGGTCGATCAGATGCTGCCGGATGACATCGTCTCGGTGGTCTCGTTTGCAAGCAAAGGCAAGGTCATTGTTCCGGCTCAGCCGACTGCTAATAAGCGGGTGATTCAAGCATTGGTGGCGGGCCTGCACACCAGCGGCGGCACCCAGATGGGCAGCGGCATGGCGCTCGGTCTGGAGGAATTAGAGAAGCATCATGGTCCCAATGTGGTGACGCGCATGGTGCTGCTCACCGATGGGCATACCTCCAACAAATCGAAATGTCAGGAACTGGCCGATAGCGCTCGCGTGCTGGCGATTCCTATTCATCCGATGGGGGTTGGATCAGGCTGGAATGAGAAGCTGCTGGATGAGGTTGGCGCGCGCAGTCGGGGCCAACCTGCGGAGTTTATTCGCCAGCCGCAGGATGCGCTCACCGTCTTTCAACAGCAGTTTCAGAGCGCAGCAGCGGTAGTTGTTCGCAACGCGACGCTGACGATGGACCTGCCAGTGGGTGTGACCCCGCGCCGAGTGATGAAGACGCTGCCGCTGATAAGCGATCTGGGGCAGTCGGGCCTTTCAGACCGGCGGGTGCTGGTGCCGCTGGGCGATATTGAGCGTGGGGCGCCGCAGGCTGTTCTAGTGGAATTGATGGTGCTGGCGCAGCAGCCTGGAACCTTCCGCCTGGCGCGGGTGGAGGTGGCTTACGATCTGCCCAATATGGGCGTTTTTAATGAGAAGGTAGCCCAGGATGTGCTGGTTGAGTATGTCGCCGATGCGGCCCAGGCGCAGGCAGTGGATGCCCAGGTGATGAATATGGCTGAGAAGGCCAGCGCCCATCGGCTGGTGACACGCGCGCTGGATGAATACCGCGAGACCGGCAAGGTGACGACCCGCCTGGCGCCCAACGTGCTGGCAAATCTTGACCCGGAAACGCAGTCAGCGCTCACCCAACTGGCAGAGGGACGGGCGCATGGCGAGAGCGCGCAAACAATGGTTAAAGAAATCAGCCAGAAGACCAGGCGACTCACCCAACGGTTGGATGGGTGAGCTGCTTGCGCGCAAGCGGCTGAGACACTGGCAACCCATCTTAACGGAGCGCGAAAAGAGGAGCAGTATCCCTCTTTTCGCGCTCCGTTTTTACCGCCTCAAACCGCTCCAAAAAGAATACAGATATGAGCGTCATTCCAGGTAGCAAGCCGATTCAATAGTTAGGTGCTTGCTTTGACGACACGCGGCTCATGTGGTAAGATCTAGAACAAGAATTCTAAAAGGCTCGGTGTTTTTCAGAGGGAGACTGTATATGGCAACGCAGGAACAGGGGAAGGTTTTTAATGCAGGTGAGCATCTTCAGCGCATTCAGGGCAAAGAGTATCTGCCCGTGCGCTGGCGTCTGGTATGGTTCCATCAGGCGACAGGATCGCGTGCCGGTTACGTAACAGTGGAATTGGAGCATGATCGCCAGGCCGGCTTTGCAAAATTTTTCACCGTTGCCTGGGATGGCAGCGAGGAAACCTGGCGGCATATTAAACTCAATGGAGTTGAGCTTGATGTGTGCGGGCGTGTCGCCACCGGCGAAGGCTCCGAGACAAAGGTTGACTTCAACGACTACTACGAGGTGCGACCCGTTTGCTCGAAACTCGCTGCCTAGTGCAGAGAGGGGATGAGTAG
>CAZFWN010000109.1:3577-19019 GCA_964522745.1 uncultured Ktedonobacterales bacterium | reverse complement strand
CGCACCGCCGTCGGCCAGTCCGAGACCCACTCCCAGCCACGCGCTGGCGCGAGCGGCTCAAAAACCTCCTCAACCGCCTGCTGGAATGTCGCCGGCAGCAGCGGCAGCGGCACATCCAGTTCTGCTGCCTCCTGCCCAACCTGTGGCACTAACCGACCTTCATCTTCGGTAATCAGCACTGCCCGGCCCGCCGGGCGCAGCAGCCGCGCCAGCAGCAAAAGATGCCCTCGCGCTACGCGCTCTTTGAAGCGCTCAATCGCCGGCCCCAACTGTGCATGCTCGTGCTGCCGCCCGGCCAGCGATGGCTCAATCGTATTCAGCAGATCGGTCAGATCGAGCAGAGGATAGCTCCAAAGCTGTGTCACCACCAGCGAACTGATCACCACCGCGCAGCGGCCTGGCCGCAGTTCCGCCAATTCTGGCGGCTGTGGCGCCTCACACTCCTCCAGGCAGCGCGCTGCCGCCGCCAGCACCCCATCTAGCCCTTGAGCTTTCAGCGCTTGCCAGCGTTGCCCCATCAACGTCTGTTCCAGGCGCTCGCTCACTCCGCCAGTTATATCCGCAATCACCAGGCGTACCCGCCCTTGCAGCTTCGGGTGCAGCCGGCGACGCGCCTGCTGGAGCGCAAACTCATCCAGGTCAACCAGCACCACCTCCTCTGCCCGCTCTACAATTTCTTCCAGTGGCAGCTCGGTGCAGGCACCTGCCCCCAAAATTGCCACACGCGAGACTGCGCCAGAGGACTGGCTTGCCAACGCCTCCAGCACCACCCCACGAATGGCCTCCAGATGCTCCGGGCTGTTGCGTTGATACCAGGAGCGCTTTGCCGACCCCTGGCTTGATTGATTCTCTCTGGCAAGTCGCTGAATACGCATCGATCCTACTCTTATCTGGTAATACCAACCCTGCTGGCATACCTCCTGCAAAGAGGTTACTACTATTTCTTAAACCAATATATCTATTTATCAACGCTATCTCTTGACCCCACGGAATAGGAGTATCCCTGGTATGGCACTTTCCAAGGCGCCCCATCACTCTCCCCATGAAGAAAAAAACCAGTACGACACCATCTCTGAACGCCGCGTCCAAAATCCTGAAGCCTTTGAGGCGCTCAATGCCCACGTAAAACATGCTCGATCAGGTGATGAACCAGAAGCAGATGAGGCTTCACCTGACTGGCACCTGCTTCCAACAACGCATTACACGCGCTACAGCGCGCTTGGTCGTTCCCGGCATCAGGCGTATATACACCGCCGCGTGATTCGCAGCAGCATGCGACGCGCTCAGCGCGCAATGGACCGGCGCAGCCGTCTCGCCATACTCGCCAGCGTTCTCGGCACCGTCATTCCCGTACTGCTGCTCGCCACGACCATTGGCGGCATAGCCGGCCTGGCCCTGACCTACTATCTGTCAGAACAACCTGCCCTTGCCAATCTCAATACCGCCTTCCCTGGCGATAGCCTCAAAATCTACGACGCAAAGGGAACACTCATTTATGAAATCACCGATCACGGCACTCGCACCAGCGTTCCCCTCAAGCAGATAGCGCAAAATGTCATCCATGCCACCATTGCCATTGAAGACAAAGATTTCTGGACGAACCAGGGCGTTGATTTCCTGGCTGTCGTTCGCGCCGCCACCGATGACCTACGCACTGGGCAAATCGTCTCTGGCGCCAGCACGATCACGCAGCAGTTGGTCAAAAGGGGCATCCTTGGCCCCCAAGTTACCTTTGATCGCAAACTCCGCGAGATGGTTCTAGCAATCGGACTCACTCATCAAATGTCCAAACAAGATATTCTGAATCTGTACCTCAATACCATCTATTATGGTGAGCAAGCCTATGGCATCGATGCCGCTGCCCAAACGTATTTTGGTCTGCAAGACCAGCCAGGGCATCCTGCCGCCGCGCAGCTTGATCTTGCCCAGGCATCACTGCTCGCCGGCCTTCCGCAGTCGCCCAGCGACCTCGACCCGCTGGTAAACCTCAACGCAGCGCTGAACCGCCAGGCAGCCGTGTTGCATCAGATGGTTCTTCAGGGCTATATCACTTCGCAGGAAGAACTGCAAGCCGAAAATGAAGCGCGGGCGCAAGGCTTTCTCAAGCAGACCGCGCCGCCCAATCTGGCGCCTCACTTCACCGATTATGTCCTGCAAGAACTGCAAAGCCTGATCGACAAGCATCTCATCTCCGCTACAAGCCTCAGCCGTTCCGGCCTGAGCATCTACACCACGCTGGACGTCTCCTTACAAAACCAGATTCAACAGATCGCCCAGCAGCACATTCAAGACATGGCCTGGCATCATATGAGCAACGCCGCCGTCGTAGGCATCAATTTCCACACCGGCGCCATCTTTACCCTGCTGGGCAGCATCGATTATAACAACGCAAGCATTGACGGCCAGTTCGATGTCGCAACCCAGGGCTATCGTCAGCCAGGCTCGTCCTTTAAGCCTTTTGTCTACGCTACTGCCTTTGAAAAGGGCTGGTCGCCAGGTACGCCCATCAGCGACACTGCGCTTACCGTCCAACTTCCGCCGGGCAGCGAGGAGCCAACCTACTCACCGAAGGATTATGACAACACCTTCTGGGGCCAAATAACCATCCGCCAGGCATTGCAAAACTCGCGCAACGTTCCTGCTGTCCGCACGTTGGTTTACACGGGCATTCAGGACTCACTAAAGACAGCACAGCAGATGGGCATCACCAGCTATCAAGGTAGTCCTGGCTACTCGATGGTCCTTGGCGGTCTTGGTGTCCATCTTCTGGACGAAACCTCGGCCTATGGCGTCTTTGCCGATGGCGGCGTGCGCGTGCCCCCCTATTCGATCCAGAGCGTCACCGATCAAAATGGCAAGACCATCTATCAACACCAGCAGCCCCAGGGCCAACAAGTCATCAGTCCCCAGGTTGCCGGCCTGATTACCAACACCCTTTCCGATGACCAGACACGCCAGCGCGAGTTTGGCGTGTGCAGCCCGCTCATGCTCTATGATGGGCCACCCTACAGCGGCGCGTGCCAGCGCGGCGATACCGGCCCCGTCCGGCCAGCCGCCGCAAAAACCGGCACCACCGATGACTTCAAGGATAACCTGACCCTTGGTTATACCACCGATTATGTCATCGGCGTCTGGGCTGGCAACAACGACGATTCCCCTATGATAAACGTCAGCGGCGTCGATGGCGCCGCGCCCATCTGGCACGATGCCATGCTAGCGGCTGAGCAGGGCCACCCTATCCAAGATTTCGTCTTGCCGCACGGGCTGATCCGCGCCACCGTCCACTACCCCGAAGGACTTACCAGTACCGACTGGTATCTCCCCGGCACGGTGCCGCCCGGCGCGGTCATCCTCGGCGAATCATAAAATATGTTATGATAGCCGTTATGCCAGGCTATCAAACCATTGATCTGGTGGGCGATGTTGTTTGGGATACCCATCTCAGCGTCCCCCACCTGCCCATACCAGGCAAAGAAGCGCGCGCCAAAAGCCGCGCGCGCCGCCTTGGTGGCACAGCGGGCCATGTGGCCCGCTGGCTGCATCTGCTTGTCCAGGCCGGCCTGTATGCAGCAGCGCCGCCGACCATTCGCCTCTGGACCATCCTCGATGCCAAAGCCTCCAGAGAACTCGCCTTCTGCGACACCTCCGCCTGTCCAATTGTCTCACAACTGGGCGAAGTGTACGTCCTCAATCTGCCCGACGGCGAAAAAGCGATGATGAGCTACGTTCCGCCGGACCTGCCCCCGCGTCCGCTTCCCACCAGATCAGCGCTGCTCTACCTCTCAGCGTATACGCTGCTCGCGCCCGACGCCGAACACCAGATTGTCGAACCATGCGAGCGCCTGGTCGCAAAGGGTACGCAGTTGATCTTCGATCTGGCGCCGCTGGTACAAGAGATGCAGAAATCCCTCATCCTGCGCCTGATCGCGCGCTCACGCATCGCGCTTGGGAATGAGGAGGAATGGCGCGCCCTCTTCAAAGCCAAAAACGGTCAGGAAGGCTCTCGTGCCGCCATCGAGCGCGGCGCGGGAAGCGTTTATCTTAAACGCGGCGCGCAAGGCTCCTTCCTGTTTTGCGCAGATGGCTCTGGAGCCGAGATGACCGCCGCGCCTTGCCAGCCCATCAGCACGGCTGGCGCTGGTGACGCCTACACCGCTGCCATCCTGGCTGCACTGGCCGCCGGTCATACCGATTTCTGGGCAGCCAACTTTGCCCCCTACTGTGGCGCCCTGCATACTGAACAGCGCCCCGATGCCGAAAACATCGCCAGGCTTCAGCAACTCCTCGCGGGGCTGACTGCCTGAGCTGCGACAGATAATCAGCCTAACAGCGCTTGCAGCACCCAGAACGATCCCATCCCAATCACAATCGTCAGCAGCACGTTTCTGGTGCGCCAGGCCACCACAATTGCTATCAACCCGGCAAGCAGGCGAGTATTATGTATGGAGAGAAAGACTGCGCCAGCCGGCAAGACCAGCCCAGGCAGAATCAGCGCGCTGAAGACGGCAATCGGCACAAAACTTAGGAAACGCTGCGCCCACAGCGGCACCTGACGCTGGCCCAACAGATAAATAAAGGAAAACCGCAGCCCAAAGGTGATTAGCCCAATGGCGATGATAGTCAACCAGAGCGTCATGCCTACCTACCTTCTGCCCGCTGCTGTGACTGACTGGCGACGCTCCCACAGCCAGCCGCTCAGCGCGCCCAGGCTGGCAGCCAGCACCAGGCCAATTTTCAAAGGGAGCATACTGGTGGCAATTGCCAGGCCACCAGCCCCCAGCGCCGTCACTACTCCTGCCCGGTTCTTAATCAGCGGAACAGCCAGAGCAATAAAGGTAAGATCGGGAGCAAAGTCCAGCCCCCAACTGGCGGGAACATGCGCCCCGACAAACAAGCCAGCCGCTGTGCTAAGCTGCCACGCGAGCCACAACGCCAGTCCGGCGCCAAAGAAGAACCAATGCTTGCGCCGGGACGAGCCGGGTTGTAGGTAGCGGATGATTGCCACAACATAGGCTTCATCGGTGAGCAGATAGGCCAGCAGCCACTTCCAGCGAGAGCGCAGAGGCTGGAGGTAGGGCGCCACCGAGGCGCTGTAGAGCATATGGCGCGCATTGATGATGCTGGCCGTCACCAGCAGCACCAGCCAGGGAGTGCCCACACCAACCAGTTGGGCCGTGATGAGTTGAGCCGACCCGGCAAAGATGATGGCCGACATCGCCTGAGCCAGACCGGATGAGAGGCCAGCGTTGATTGCTACCACGCCATAGATCAGCCCAAATGGGACAGCGCCAGCTAAGATCGGCAGTTCGGCACGTACTCCGGCCAGGAATAATGCCCGCGCCGAAGCGTCTTTCTGTGCCTCCACGAGCGTTCTCCCCCCAAGGAAAGAGATATGTAAGCTAGGATGAATGGCGCTGCTCGCCAGCAATTCGCAGCATGGCCGCCAGACAGCGCTCAACATCTTCTTCTGTCGTTGCCCAGGAGGATATGCTGATACGCATTGCCGTCTGCCCTTGCCAGACCGTTCCACCACACCAGCAGGTGCCGTCCGCTTGCAGGGCGGCAATCACTCGCTGGGTCGTCTCGGCATCCCCAAACGACACCAACACCTGATTAATCACCACATCATTCAACACCTGATAGCCCGCCGCCCGCAGCCCTTCGGCAAAGCGAGTGGCGTGCCGGCAAGTCTGCGCAATCATCTCCCCCACGCCTGCGCGCCCTAGCGCGCGCAGCGCCGCCCAGATTTCCACCCCGCGTGACCGCCGCGATGATTCCGGCGTATACTGGGATGGCTCGCGCGTCTCTCCCTGAATCAGATAAGCCGCGCTTTGCATCATCGTGCGGCGCAGATACTCCGGATGTCTCACAAACGCCAGCCCGCTATCATACGGAACATTTAGCCATTTATGCCCATCCGTCGCCCAAGAATCAGCATCCATCACGCCCGCCGCGAGATGCGCTCGTTCGGGCGCAGCAGCAGCCCAGAGGCCAAACGCCCCATCCACATGTACCCAGGCCCCCGCCTCGCGCGCCAGCGCGCAAATCTCGCGCGCCGGGTCAAACGCGCCGGTATTCACATTCCCCGCCTGGATACACACAATGCTTGGTCCCTCCAGCCTGGGGAAGGCATCAGCACGCATCCGTCCCTGCCCATCCACCGGAACCGTCACCACGCGCCGCCGACCAAGCCCCAACAGCCCCAGCGCCTTGAACACCGAAGCATGCGCCTCCTGCCCAACCACAACGGTCAGCGGCGGCGCGCCAAACAATCCATCCGCTTCTACATCCCAACCAGCCCGCTCTAGCAGCGCGTGCCGCGCCGCCGCCAAAGCGGTGAAATTCGCCATCGTTGCGCCAGTCACAAAGCCTCCACCAGACTCGGGCGGCAATCCCAACAGTTCAACCAGCCACCGCAGCGCAATCTCCTCCAGCGCAACCGCTACTGGAGACATCACCGCAAGCGCAACATTCTGATCCCACGCGCCAGCCAGCCAGTTTGCCGCCAGCGTTACCGGCAGCGAACTGCCATTGACGAAGCCAAAATAGCGTCCGCCCGCCATGTTTACCGTCGCTGGCGAGCCAAGCTCATCCAGCAGCGCCAACACTGCCGCCGAGTCTGTTGGCATCTCTGGCAGCGGGCCACCCAACCCAGCCAGCCGGCTGACCGTCTCCGGCAGTGGTGCTACCCGGCGCTCACCCAGGCTTTCCCGGTAGGCAATGGCACGCCCAGCAGCATCTATCAGCAGATCGCGCATAGACACTCTCACTTTCGCTTGGTTCGCCGCTCGGCCATCATCTGCCCTACACTTGCCACCAGCGATTCCTTGCTCTCGGCCAGAGCGGCAGCAACCCGCTCCTGCTCCACCTCAGAGCGATTCTGGCTGAGCTTACACTTGCCTTCCAGCCGGCTAATCTCCACCTCAAAGCCAACGATGCCCTTGAGTTTCTTGCGGAAATCGTCCTTTGGCATATCTAGGGGCCAGGGCTGCTCAAAACCTGCCTCATGCGTCGCTGTCAGGGTGCGCAGCATCTCAAACAACGTCGCCTCATTCTCCACAATGCGCGGCGTCCCATAGACATGCACAGCAGCATAGTTCCAGGTCGGCACATTTAAGCCAGGATCGTACCAGGAAGGCGTCACATAGGCGTGCGGCCCCTGAAAGATCACCAGCACCTCCTGCGTGCCGTTGAAACCAGTCCATTGTGCATTGGCGCGTGCCATATGGCCCAACAGTGTGCCATAGGCGCCGCGCCCAGCATCTAGCAAAAATGGCAGGTGGGTGGCTACAGGAACACCGCCCTGCTGCGTCACCAGAACCGCAAAGCTATAGTCCCGCATCAGTTGATGCAACGTCGGCAGGTCATCCTCACGAAACGCCGGTGGAATGTACATTGACGCTCCCTCGCTCAATATCGAAGAAATACTGAAGCCCCAAGGGGTATTCACACCTCTGATCTTGTCCGATAACTTTATTGCCATTAGCCTTGCACCAGGCTGGAACCTCCGATAGAGCTTCAAGATGGACAGTGCCAAGACGCAGTACCCCTCCTGGCAAAAGTCCTTTCATAAGAAGTTCTACGTCGCTGAACATCTTGGGAAGCTCTGTATGCCAATACTCACAGAAAATAGCAGGTTCTGGCTGAGTGTTCATCATGGCTTGCTCCCCACTGAAGCTAACTCCAACTCCAAATACAGCGCGCCTGGTATGGGATTATGGCGATATGGCTCGATCTCCCGAAAGCCTAGTGAGCGATAGAGCGCGATGGCCGCCTGCATCGATAGCAGCGTATCCAGGCGCATCTGGCGGTAGCCGATCCTGCGGGCCTCTGCAATTATCGCCAGCGCCAGGTCTTTGCCGGCACCCTGCCCACGAAAAGCTGGCCGCAGATAGAGCCGCTTCATCTCGCACATCCCATCCCCCAGCTTGCGCAGCGCAACACAACCAACAAGATGCTGATTCTCTTTGGCTATAAGAAGGCTTCCCTCAAGCGGGGCATAGTCACCTGGCAATCCCGCCAACTCCTCTTGGAAGCCTTGAAAGCAGAGATCAACCTCCAGAGAATCAGCATACTCAGTAAATAGTTCGCGGATGTGGGCTATATCTTCCTGAGAGGTCGCCTGAAGCATTTGCACCATACCATGCGCCTCCTCAAAAATAACAGCAAGCCAATGGAGCGCCAGCGCTCTGCCAGACACCGCCGGCGCAGCCATTGGCCCTATACAGAAGGAACGCAGCCTACCAGCCGCGTGACGCCATCAATTCGCCCGGCGGCAGCGTTTTGACATCCAGCCCGCGCATTGGCTCGCCCAGGCCACGCGAGACCTCCGCCAGAATTTGTGGATCGCGGAAGTGCGTCGTTGCCTTCACAATCGCCTTGCCCCGGCGCAACGGGTCTTCAGACTTGAAGATGCCAGAGCCAACAAAGACACCATCGGCGCCCAGACGCATCACCAGCGCCGCATCGGCGGGCGTCGCCACCCCACCGGCGCAGAACATCACCACTGGCAGCCGCCCTAGCTCGCGCACTTCGCGCACCAGTTCATAGGGCGCGCCCAGATTCTTGGCCTCGGCCATCAACTCTTCTTCGGGCAAGCCCTGGATCTTGCGGATGCCATCCATAATGGCGCGCAGATGGCGCACCGCCTCAACGATGTTGCCGGTGCCGGCCTCGCCCTTACTGCGAATCATCGCCGCGCCCTCGCCAATACGGCGCAGCGCCTCGCCCAGATCGCGCGCACCACAGACAAATGGAACCGTGAAAGTGCGCTTATTGACATGAAACGCCTCATCCGCCGGCGTCAACACCTCGGACTCATCGATGCAATCGATACCTAGCGCTTGAAGAATCTCGGCCTCGATGAAGTGCCCGATGCGGCACTTTGCCATCACCGGAATCGTCACCGCCTCTTTGATGCCCGCCACCAGCGCCGGATCGCTCATGCGGGCGACACCGCCCTGGGCGCGAATATCCGCCGGCACGCGCTCCAGCGCCATTACCGCCGAGGCGCCGGCCTCTTCGGCGATCTTGGCCTGATCGGGCGTGACGACATCCATAATCACCCCGCCCTTGAGCATCTCCGGGAAGGCGCGCTTAACCTTCTCGGTGCCCACCTGCTTGCCATTGTGTTCTGCGTGATTCTGCGTCATGAATTTGTTCCTTCCTCGCTGTATCAATCAAAAAAAATGAATGCCTCTTAGACCAATGGCCGCCGCACCGCCGGGACTGGCTGGCTCCCAGGCCGGCGTGTACGCCGCGACAACCGCTCCAGCGCGACTCCCAGCCGCCGGGCCGCCTCTTCCAGCGAAGCCGCATCTGGCCCAGTAAAGTTCAACCGCACATGATCTTCACCACCAACGCCCGGATAAAACGCATCACCGGGCACAAACGCCACTCCCAGCCGCGCAGCCTCCTCCTGCAAGTCGCGTGTACGCAGGCCGCCTTCCAGCGCGCACCAGAGATAATAGCCGCCCTCCGGCGTGCGCCAGTGCATCAGCCCACGCCCGCTCACACTCAGCGACTCTGCCAGCAGATCGCGCTTCTCGCGGTAGCACTGGCGGACTCGTTCCAGATGAGCATCCAGCAGCCCCTCGCGCAGCAAACCATCCAAAGCAGCTTGAGAAGGCGTATTGGCATGCAAATCAATATACTGGCGCAGCAGCCCCAACTGTCCGATCACCGGACGCGGCGCAATCATCCAGCCCAGGCGCACTCCAGGAAACAGCATTTTTGAGCAGGTTCCCAGGTAGAGTACCGAGCCACTTTGATCGAGCGCTGCCAGCGGCGGTGGTGGTTCATCGCCATAGAACAATTCTCCATAGGGATCATCTTCCAAAATCGGCGTCTGATAACGATGCGCCAGTTCCAGCAAGGTCTGACGGCGGCCCAGGCTCATAGTTGTACCGCTGGGGTTCTGGAAGGTAGGAAGGCAGTAGATCAATCGGGGCCGATAGCGCTCCAACGCGGCATGCAGCGCCTCTGGCAGCATGCCTTCGCGGTCACAATGCACCCCCACCACCCGTAAGCCAGCCGCCGCAAAGACCCGCAGGGCGCCCAGGTAGGTGGGCATTTCGACCAGCACCGTCTCACCCGGCGCGAGCAGGGTACGCGCCGCCAGCCACAGCCCTTGCTGCGAGCCAGAAAGCACCATCACCTGATCAGACTCCAAATCAGCCCCCTGGCGCGCAGCCACGCCATGCACTGCTTGTAATTCCTGCCAGCGCCGAGAGAGCCAGAGCGCCAGCGAAGCGCGCAATGAATCCAGCCCCTCAATGGGACAATGCTGTAGGAGACGCCCGCCATCAGCGCGCAGTTGTGCTATCAGGAGCGAGCAAAACTCCTCTACTGGATAGAGCGCGGGATCAGGGGTGCCAGCGGCGAGCGAGATGACATCCGAGCGAGCGCTGAGCGCCACCACATCAGCTAGCAGCATATCGCCCTGGCTGATTTCAGGGCGATACGCCAACGGAGCATGAGGCTGGAACGCTCCAGCCAGCCCCATCTCACCCTGCGCGCCAGCCCCGCTCTCCTGAAAATAGGATGCCCAGGAAAAAGGGGCCAATCTGCCAGCACTGGTCTTGCCCATCGGCGTAGCTACTGACTGGAAGACACGCAGATCATCGACCCCCTGCACAATGGTTCCTCGCCCCACATGCGCATGCACCAGACCAGCTGCCGCCAGATCACCATAGGCATGAACAATCGTTGTTCGGTTGACACCAAGCTGTTCTGCCAACTGGCGCTCTGGCGGAAGCCGCATGCCAACGGGCAGATCGCCACGCCGAATCAGCAGTGCCAACTGCTCACGAATCTGTGTGTAGAGGGGCGCGGCATCAGAGCCGCGATCAAGTTCAAGGTGCAACGGCTGATACATAAGGACTCCACCAGGCAAGACAAAACAGTCGTTCTGGTTGTATTGTACCCGTCCAAGAGAAAAAGTCAACATCCAATGGCTGGCAATAGTACCATCCAATTTGGCACATCAGAAAAACCAGGGAGAAATCGCCCAGCTATGGCGTAGGAGTTGGACTTGTTCCTGGAGTCCGGCTTGGCATCGGTGTCGGAGTCGAGGTAGACGTTGGCGTTGGTGATGGCGTAAAGGTTGGAGTTGGAGGTACTGCATTTTCTGCTGGGGGTGCGCCAGGCGTTTTTGCAAAGATTACCTGGCCGGGCACGACAGGCTGGTAACCGATCCGAAAATTCACCGCCCCGCTGATGAGGAAGACGAGCGAAGCAAGGGCAAAAACAGCACTGCCAACAAACATCGGATTACGTATGAGCGGACGATTCGGAGTGAGCGGCACGCGGCCCAGATACATCAGTGTAGCGGCGCCTGCTGCCCCCAGAACCATCACCAGCAATGCCAGCAGCACAGGTCCGGCATACGGCCAGGGCTTCGTTGAGGTACAAACCACACAATGCTGATAAGCGAAAGAGGGTGGAACTCCAACATAGGCATCGACCTTTGTGGGAGCCAGATAGGCGGCACCTGTGGCATCATGCTTGATAGCAGCGCTGCATTCGAGCGTCTGGTCAGCATAAGCCAGCCCCGACGTCATTGCACAATCCAGCCGTGACCCAACCGGAGTCACAATTTGATTGGCAGGATGTCCTGCCATCCCTGATGGGGCAGGCTGTGCGTCTGGGAGTTCTAGCCCAGGAAGGGCAGCAACAATACTCAACTGGATATTTGTGCCCTCAAGCACTGGATCGACGGTTGGATTGAAGAGGCTCGCCGGCGCTGGAGGTGTTGGAACCTTTGCATCTAACTGGAATGACCCATCAGGCAAAGGCTCCATACGCCCACAATAATCCGATGGCAAGCCTGGTGCCGAACGGCGCATGCAGCCCCAAAAGCTGAGAGAACGGTTATAAGCGCCTACGGGATGAAAGAGAAAGTGGACGTACTGCTCATGTGGAATTGCGCCATCCATTGGCACGACTGTCTCACCGTCGGAGGCGCTGACTGTTATCTGGGAATGCAACACAGCATCATCGGTGAGGATGACCGGATTACCCTCTGGCCCTGTCTGTCCAAGGTCATGAAAGACATAGCGAATATTCAAGTCAAGCGTGTGGGCCACCTGATCAGGCATAACCACCTGAACTGTTTGCGTCCAGTAGGTGATGGGATAAGACTGGAGATAGGTGCTATCGGTGGATGGATTAATCGGCTCGTAGCCAGGCTTAGCTTCCTGCAAGACAAAGCAATTTCCAAAATCGTAGGTGCTAGCATTTGACTTCACCGTAGCAAACGTTGGATCAACGCAAGCATCCAGCGTAGCAAAATAACGCGAATGCGGGCGCTCATGATCCAACCAGAACGGGCGCGTGCGCAGGTGGACATTGAACTTGAGCGTCGCGGTTGCGCCAGCATCATATCCAGCCGCGTAGGCAACCACTTCGCCACTTTGGAGGGTGAAGAGAATGATGATCCCTATCAACATGGCAAGACCGCGTAAAATGGGCAAGAAACGAATAGCCATCTATCGCACCTTTGATGAGTAAGCCATCGACATAAACCTCACATCTCTCAGCAGCATCGTCGCACACTATCTGACATAGCCCAGCCTACTGTCAAGCGCGATTGGGCAATAAAGCCTGGATAGCCGGGAAAAGTGGTCTTATATAAGACCAGCATGGACAACTTTTTTATCCCGTCAGCCCTAATGCACCTGATCGGCCTGCAAATGTTCAATTACCCATTGAGGCACAAACACCAGCCTGGCCCGATCAAAAAATCTGATAAGCAATTTGCCGATCAACTCATCAATTTCCCGAAGAAGCGTCATACTGATGAAGCGAACGGTGTAGCTTGTGCTGCCCAGGAGTAACAACTCACGCGGATTGGCGGGATCCCACGCCGGCGTCAGCGCGTCGAGATGTTGCCGGCGCGCCGTATTCAGGCTGGGACGGAGTGCATCACGCACAAATCCCCAGAGCATCTGCATATCACGATATTGACGACCATCTCGCGTCCCCTCTGCATCAGGAATAAACCGATGGAGACGTTCTGCCCACTCAGCATCATCTATCAGTTCGGTAAACAGATCACCGCTGGATTCTGCTACGGCCTCTCCTTCACTTTCTCCCGCAGAACTGGAAGACGTTTGGGCTTCACGAGACGTATTGCTCCCCAAAACTACCGTCCCCAGCTCTACTCCCAAATCCTCCTGAAGATCGGCAAGATCGCGCAAATTGCCACGACCATCGAGCAACATCTGGCAGTTGACCTCAATTTCAAAGCTATCGTCTGGTTTGCGAGGGATCTCGCTATATCCATAGATGATGCCATCAACGCGGAGCTTTTCCAGCGCTTTCACCAGAGAATTGCGCTGCAAGGTGACATTCGTGGTAGTGATGCCAGCACGCTCTAATGCTGTTTTGCGGCGCAAACGCACAATGACATACCCTTCTGGTGGAGGAATTACCTGCTTGCTTGCCCGCATTTCCTGAAGGCGATAATGAGCGTAGAGTAGGAGCCGACGGCGCAAACGTTCGCGGGTTGCATTATGCTGGGCATGTCCACGCCCAGGTTGAAGGCGCTCAGCCGGCACATAGTCCGTACCAGGGCGCCCATCGAGTTGACGCACGCCTGCGTACCAACCAAGAGCCACTTTAACATGCGATGGAGCGCGCCTGCGGCCCTCAGGATTATCCTTATGGGGATACGTGCCGCCGAAGAGGAAGACGAGCGGGCGCTCAATGGTGTCATCAGCAATTGAGCCATCTGCATGCCGAATGGTGCGCACTACTTCCAGTGAGACACTGGAGAGCGCGCGCATGGTATTCCAAAAATCGGCACGGGACTCACTGCGATGATACTCACGAGGGATGCCATCGCCATCAACTTTAATCTCTGGCTTCCGGCCCAACTTGGTGAGAAACGCATTCACATCCAGGTTGAAAAGCGGTGAGCGCCAGCAATCGTTTGCAGCCTCATACAGACCTAGCATGATTTTTGCTGCCCACTCACCAACCATCATATGCGCTACATCCACCGCCGTCACTAACAGCGCTTGCGTCGAGAGATCAGCGATAGCCACACCCTCACGCTGCGCAGCAGCTTCAATCTCATCTTGGATGCGATCCAGCGGAATATCCAGCCGGACATCGCCTTTGCGGGCCACCCAGCGCTGGCGCCCAATAATCTCTCCCTGGGGCATCGGGCCAAGATGCAGATCGGCCTTGCGCGTATAGAGGCCATCAACAGCAATAACCCCCCGGCGAGCCTCCATCATGATACGCGCGCGGAATCGGCGCTCCTCCTCAGGATCATCAGCGCGGGTGCGCGGAACGACCCCATAAAATTCGAGCAGATCCCGTCCAGCTCCATCTGTATGTGCCTCAATGGTGGAGATTGGCAGCGCCAAAACTGGCATAGAGGGAGGCAGTTGATTTGCCGACTCAGGCACATCTGGACTGGGCGGCCAGGGAGGGAAGGGAAGATCCCAAAGGGACTGCGCATCAAGCAAGGGATCGGTATCCTCAGCCAGACGGTCCACGTCAATGAATGTTTGCTGCTCAGGCTGCGCAGGGACCGTTCCCATTCTCATTGACTCATGGCCCGGCGCCTTTTCGGCTATAGGAACTATTTTCCCGGCGGAAGGAGAGGACAGCCCAACCTTGCCAGCCCCAGACGCACTATTACCCGTCTGCGAAGTCTCGGCAAAGAGCGGGAGCGGCTCAGGCGTGCCCGCTACAGATGGTTTTCGCCGTCGTGTCGCTGGTGTTGAGTTACGTTTCCCTGGCTTAGTGGCTGGAAGTTCATCGCCGTTTATCCCAACATCTTTGGCGTTTGATTGTGTGCGCTGTTCCATACAACACACCCCTCTCTTTCGCGGGTAGCACTAAAGATTTTCGCGGGTAGCACTAAAGGAAAACCCCGGATGATCGATGGGATCATCCGGGGTTTGTAAAATACATGCTCTTCTTTGCATATCATGAAGCTTTTCGTGGGTAGCGATAAAGCTGAAAGCTTTTCTGGACAGGCTGACAACTCATTCCTGCACCAGTTTGCCAAGTGCATGGGCGTTCTCAGCTTGCCAGAGATGCTAGAAACGTATCAATCCTGAAATGCTTTTGTAAGTATACCATGAGAGAGTTGTTATTACAACAAGCTGGTACTTTTGGGGGTCAGGGAAATGCGCAACTTCATATGCTTCTTCGTTCCACCTTTTTGTTTTTCAAAAATTTTTGTGAACAACGTCTTTATTATACAAAATATTACTATACAAGTAATTTATTATACAGAGAAACGCAGACAGGCCATGAGACCAGTCTGGGAGCGGTCTCGCGCGTTAGAGAAAATTTAGTGCTACCCGCGAAAGAAATTTAGTACTACCCGCGAAAAAACGCCCTATTTCTTTAGTGCTACCCGCGAAACTCCCGCTTGCCTCTTTAGTGCTACCCGCGAAAATCTTTAGTGCTACCCGCGAAA
>CAZFWN010000109.1:0-3477 GCA_964522745.1 uncultured Ktedonobacterales bacterium | reverse complement strand
AAGAAGCAATCTTTAGTGCTACCCGCGAAAATCTTTAGTGCTACCCGCGAAAGAAGGTGGAAAACGCGATTTTTCTTTAGCGCTACCCGCGAAAGAGCCAAAAAAGACAGCCCAGACGTCCGGGCTGTCATCGTAATGGAGCATGCTAGCTAAGCTCGCTGGATAATTCGTAAATCTTGATGTAGACCTGATCTAAGACGACACGCAGCTCCTGACGATCAATCCTCTCGTCACTGGCAAGCTGCTTAGCGGTCTGAAGGAGCCGTTCGGCCTGCACGCGGAGCCGATCAACGCCGCGTGGTGACTCGCGCTGCTGTAGAAATTTATCGAGGGGTTGTACCAATTCCTCCAGCAACTCATGTTGCTCTTCTATGCTTAACTTGCTGGGGATTGACGCCCCTCCCAGTTGCTCGTGCAATCCAAGCGCCTGCTCGACGGCCAGTTTCGTCTGCTGATAATTGAGGCCATCCTGAAGTACCCTTTCTGTAAGGGTACGCCGGAGATGCTCATCTTCAATATGGTCGAGTTCACGGGCGTGGCTGGCTGAAAATTGCTCTTCACGAGTCTTACGTAAGACTGCTTTCAAGTCATCGTGCAACTGGGCTGTTTCAATGCGATTGCGGACATAGCCCTTGCTTTTCCCCAGACGCTCAGCAATGTCGCGCTCGCTCAGGCCAAACTGCTCCTTGGCACGGAGAAACGCTTCGCCAACTTCCAGTTGGGTCAGGTCGCGCCGCTGCTCGTTTTCTACCACTGCCACATTGAACATATCCTCGTCGGAGAGTTGTCGAAGTTCTACCGGGATTTCCTGAATTCCTGCCAGTCTGGCCGCCCGAACTCGCCGCTCACCATAAGCAAGCTCGATATGGCGATGCTGGCGCCGGCCAAGCAGCGCCCCAAAGAACCCCATCGACTTCATCACATCAGCCAGTTCTCGCAATCCATCATCATCAAAATCTCGTCTGGGCTGAAAGGGATTCGCCTGAATCAGATCGATAGCCACCTGTTCGATGCGTCGTTCTTCCTGTGTTGCTGGCCCCCCCTTTGCACCGGCAATTTCTGCCAGAATGGGAGAGCCAATGTTCAGACCAAGTTGATGTTTTGCCTGATCGGTATTCAGACGTGCCCTCTGCTGTGGCATGCGCTTTTACTCCTCCCCACGACGGATACGTGTTGATGCGGGTACAGCAGGCAAACGCCCGCATTCCCGCTCTACTTCCTCGGCGAGTTGCCGGTAAGCAGTTGAAACGTTGGCATTTGTATCATAAGCAAGCACACTTTGTGCGACGATAGGCGCTTCTTTGAGCCGCACATTGCTCTTAATGACGGTTGAATAGATAGGCACCTGGCCCAGGAGTGATTCACGGGTGGAGGAGATGACATCGCGGCTGTGGACTGTCCGGGTATCAGCCATCGTGAGCAAGACCCCACCGACACGAAGACCTTTGTTGATGCGCTTGACTGTCTGAATCGTTTTGAGCAGCAGCCCAACGCCCTTCATAGCCAGATATTCCGTTTGCATTGGAATAAGCACCGTGTTGGCCGCCGCGAGCGCGTTCACCGTCAAGATGCCAAGCGAGGGAAGGCAGTCAATCAGAATGTAATCGTAGTGACGGCGTGCTGACTCCAACAAATCCGCCAGGATCAGTTCACCGAGCTGAGCATGATAGAGGTCAAGTTCAGCTTGGCAGAGACCAATATTGGCTGGTGCGAGGTCAGGTCCGATAGCAGTCTGAAGAATAATATCTTCCAGGGTTGGCGACTGCTCGTCTCGTGTTGAGGCCATCAGAGCATCGTATATGGTCTGTTCTACTTGCTCTGGGTTAATCCCGGTTGCTACCGTAAGGCTTGCTTGTGGATCCCAATCGACCAGCAAGACGCGCCTTCCGCGTTCGTGAAGTGCCGCTCCCAGGTTCAATGTGGTGGTGGTTTTGCCAACGCCACCTTTCTGATTGGCAATGGCATAGACCACCCCGTTCGTTTCGGCTGCTGTGGGCATCTGGCAATAACCCTCTCTATCGTGGAATTGCTCCACCAGGATAGGAACATCTCCCAGGTAGCGTGAGTAATCATGCGCCTGGAAGCGACACAATGAGGATCAGATAGGCAAACGCTAGGTTTATTAGTGGGTAGTTGTTAGTGGGTAATAATATTGAGTTCCGAATATCAAACTGGTCTTATATAAGACCAGGATAAGCAACCAGCCGATGGTCTTATATAAGACCAGTTTTTACCCTAAAGCTATGGTAGCACACGCCGATTGAAAGCACAAGGGGAAACAAAGCGGGTTTTTAGAAAATAATTCGACTTGTTCATCACCCAATCAATCAGTGGGTTTAGATTCTGCTCCGTCTTGGTGAAGTATAGATACTGCCCCTGTGCCTTTACTGATCGCCTGATGGAGCGCCTCAAGCGAGCTATATCCTGACTCCTCAAGAACACGCAAGGTAGAAATATATTGATGCGCTCCGGTAGGCGTAGTGTTTGGCAGCGAAGTGATTAACTCAGCCTCAATGAGCGCATGCAGCGGCTTCTCGCTATCGACTCCTCGATAGCGTTCAATGGCGGCACGGGTAATTGGCTGGTGCATAATGACCAATGCGAGTACCTCGCGTTGTGCCTGGGTCAATTGAGTCTGCCTACGTGGGGCCAGACCCATAGCTGCCAATGCCGAGCGCAAGACAGGTGCCAAACCTCCAAGTGAAGCAAGCTGGTATTCACCATTCATCTCTTGTACTACGATCCCATGACCGATCAGCTTCTCCCGAAGTTCTTGTATGATTTCCTCCACCTCAAATAATCCGCAATCCAGTCCAGCGGCAACTTGAGCAGCACTCAGTCGCCCGCAGATAAGCAAGAGAGCCTCTGCTATTTGCCAGCGGGGAGTGGCGAGGTTCGTTGTTTTGGAAGAAGGCGCTAACCTGCTTATGTCTGCCGCTTGCCCAACAGAAGGCTCTGAACCCACTGGTGAGGATGGCCCCTTTAAGGATGGTACTTTCCAGGAAGCGATGGCCGTCCTGGACAAATGATTCCCGCCTGGCGGGGGAATGTTGAGCGCTCCGCGCAGTGCATCGATGACCAGGCGCGTTGGATTCTTGGCATCAGCCTCACCACGTTCAAGCTTCGCTAGATAGCCAAAAGAGATGCCAGTTAGTTCTGCCAATTGCTTGAGCGTGAAGCCAAGATCGCGCCTGCGCTGGCGGATCATCTCTCCCCACCGGCGCATCTCTTTTGGGCTGATGATCTCCTGTTTGCCAGCTTCAGCCATACTCTCCGGGATCTCTTGCCCCTGGCGAGGAGCCTCTGGTTCAGGCCCGGCCACCTCTGTGTTCTCTCTCTCCTCTTGCTCTGCGCTCATCCTCCACCATACTTTCTCTCATGGTCTCTCCGTCAGGCTTCAAGCATCTCCGTCCAAAATTGTCATATACGACAATTACAACTATATCTCTCAAATTCCCATTTGTCATCGGTTCTATT
>CAZFWN010000108.1:0-19137 GCA_964522745.1 uncultured Ktedonobacterales bacterium | reverse complement strand
TCGGAAAGCAACGCTCTTGCGCATCCCCTCCTGGTCTGTTACAATTGGCTGGAAGCAGTAAGCAACAATCCATCCAGCATCACGCCCACCGGGGCGGGAGAACGCTAACATGAGCAATCCTTACGATCCCTATAGCCAATACGACCCCTATCGGCAGCCGCAAACCCAACAGCCAAACACCTATCAACAATACAGCCCAGAAGGGTCGAGCAACTACGACCCCTATCAACTGCCGCAGGAGGGGTATCAGCAGCAATACAGCCAATCTGCATCAGCCGCCTATCCCCCCTACACCCCGCAGCCGGTCATGGTGAACATTCAGCAGCAGGTAGCCCAGCAACAGGCACTATACCAGCCGGTGCTGGTAGCCGTCCCCGTCAGACAAACCAACGGCAAGGCAACCGCCGCGATGGTTTTGGGTATCTTGTGCTGGGTTGGCTTTCTTGCCTTGACTGGCATTCCCGCTGTGATTCTCGGCCATATGGCCTTGGGCGAGATTAACCGCAGCAACGGCACCCAGGATGGTCGCGGCCAGGCAATTGCCGGGTTGGTGATGGGCTATATTGCTGTTGGCTTCCTTGGTCTCTGCATCTTGTGCTATCTCGCTGGAGCTTTCGCAACGCTTGGGCTTGGATCCAATCCATAATCCCACTTGTGCCTGAAATATATCTCTCGCGTTATTAGGAGGGCAATGGAGCGGTCCATTGCCCTCCCCGTAGGATATGGAAGTGAGTAGCGTGGCTGATTCAATACAAGAGGGTCATATTCTTTCCCCCAGGCTGCTCTGGAATCCGTTGTTGGGCGAGTGGTTGATTCAAGCGCCAGGCCGGATGAACCGGCGCGAGGGCACCAACGAGTGCCCCTTTTGCGCGGACATCCGCCTGGGCAAAGTATCTCCAGAGGCCAGCGCCTGGGCGCGCCCCAACGACTTCCCACCGCTCGTCCCGCCGGCAGGCGAATGCTACCTCATCATCTACAGCCGCGAGCATGACCAGACCTTTCTGGAGCTTTCCGCCGCGCAGGTGCGCGAGGTCGTGCGCGTCTGGCAGACGCTCTATACCGACCTGGCGGCGCGCTACGCCTGCGTGATGATCTTTGAGAACAACGGCGCCGAGATTGGGCAAACGCAGCATCACCCGCATGGGCAAACCTATGCCATCTCACAACTCCCAGACACCATTGCCCGCGAACTGGCCGCCGCCAGGCGCGAGGCCGAGGCCGGGCATGGCTGCATCTTTTGCGCCACCCTCGCCGAAGCTCTGACCAGTCCCCGGCTCATCCACCGGGGCGAATATTGGGCCGCCTTTGTGCCCGCCTATGCCCGCTACCCCTATGAAGTGCATCTTTACCCGCGCCGCCATCTCCCCGACCTGCGCGATCTCGGCGAAGAAGAAAGCCAGGAACTAGGCAGATTGCTTCAGCACGTCGCACGCGGCTATAATCTGTTGCAGGGGGGGACGCTGGCGCCCATGCCCTATATGCTGGGCATTCACCAACTCGCTGACGAACACTTTCATCTGCACCTTGAACTGCTGCCAGCGCGGCGTGCCCCCAACAAACTCAAATTTCCTGCCAGCGCCGAAACGGCTTTTGGCTTATGGAGCAATGAATCGCTGCCTGAGCAGAAAGCTGCCGAGTTACGCATAGTTCTTGCAAGCATTCAGCACCCTTGAGTGTGCCCTCGCTTGTGCCTGCCGCCTGAGAGCAGCATACAGGTCACCACACTATGAGCCAGACCGCTGACAATGTCCGCCTGATCGTTGTCTTGCTGCTCATCGCGCTAGGAGTCGCCTTGTTGGCGCGCTGGGCAAAGCTCCCCTATACCCTGGGGCTGGTGGGTGTCGGTCTTCTGATTGGCATTTTCCATCTCTTGCCAGGAGTCATCCTGACCCCCGATATTGTGCTGTTTATCTTCCTGCCCGCGCTGCTCTTTGAGGGTGCCTGGAATCTTGAACAACGCGAACTACTGCGCAACTGGCTGCCCATCACCTTACTGGCCGGGCCAGGGCTGGGCATCTCGGTAGTCATCGTTGGCCTGATCCTACATATAACAGTGGGACTTTCCTGGGAAGTCGCCTTGCTGATCGGTGCCATTCTCTCCCCCACTGATCCCGTCGCGGTCATTGCCCTGCTGCGGCGTTTAGCCATAGCACCCCGCCTTCGTATTTTAATTGAGGGCGAGAGCTTGTTTAACGACGGCGTCGCTGCCGCCCTCACACAAGTCCTGCTGGGGTTGGCCCTGGGCAGCGCGGCAGCAGGTGTAGCCGTGATTCAACAGAGTACCAACGGTGGACAAATTGCCGGCGAGATCGCCCTGAGCCTCCTGCAACTCATGGGAGGCGGCATCGCCCTGGGGTTGGTCATCGGCTATCTGGTAAGCCGCCTGGTGCGCTATGTAGACGACCATCTGATCGAAACCAGCATCACCACCGTCGTTGCCTATGGCACCTACCTGCTGGCCGATACCGTTCATGTTTCTGGTATCCTGGCTGTCATTACGGCGGCGCTCATCCTGGGCAGCTATGGCCGCAAAACAGGCATGGCAACCCATACCCAGGAAGCCGTTGATGGCGTCTGGGAGTTTGCCGCGTATATCGCTAACTCGCTGCTCTTTCTGCTGGTAGGTCTGGAGATTGGGCGGTTCCCGCTGACCACTGCGCTGGCGGCCATTATCTGGAGCGTCGTGAGCGTCGTTGTTGGCCGGGCGCTTATGATCTACCTGCTGATCCCACTCTATAACCTGATCGCGCGGCACCTGGCAGCAACCAGGCTCGGCCCCTGGATAGCACCAGGGCTGATTCCACGCCGCTGGCGCCTGCTCTTGCTAGGCACCGGGCTGCGTGGGGCACTCTCGCTGGCGCTGGCGCTCTCGCTCCCTCTGGCGACCCCAAATCGGGATGAACTGATCCTCATCGTCTATGGCGTTGTGCTGGTCACGCTGCTGGGCCAGGGGTTTGGCCTGCGCTTCCTGCTCCCACTGCTCCGGCGCGAAAGCCAGACCCCAGCCAGGCCAGAGCCGCCAGCAAGCCAGGACGAAGAAGCACAAGCGTGAATGAAGCCTGGCGTTGTGCTATAATCTTCAAAGACCCATCCCGACCACTTGCCGGGTCGGTTTCTGTTCAAGGTTGGAGGCTCCACGCATGATGAGTGGCAAATGGGTGAGAAACAGCGTATGGCTGCTGGTCATCATAGCCGTCCTGCTGCTGCTGTACCTCATCATTAAACCTGATACAAGCATCGTCAATGTCAATCTCTCAGACATCATTACCCATGTGCAACAAGATGTCAGCAAGGGCTACCATGACGATAAAATTACCATCGCCAGCAACAAGGTCACGCTAGATCGGCATGGCGGTATCCATGAAGATGCTACCGTCGATGATAATTTTATTATCACCACTGTCCTCAAAGACAACAGCATCCACTATGCGCCCTATACGGATAGCAGTGGCATCTCACAGCCAGCCGATGTAACGCTGGTCTACGAGCCTCCCAGCACATTAAGCTACCTGCTGAATATCCTGACCGCCTTCCTACCGTTCCTGGTGATTGGTGGCGTGCTGATCTTCATGATGCGCCAGGCGCAGGGCAGCAATAACCAGGCGCTCTCGTTTGGCAAGAGCCGCGCCCGCATGTTCATGGGCAACAAACCCACCGTCACCTTCGCGGATGTCGCCGGCGTAGACGAGGCCAAGCAGGAATTACAAGAGGTCGTCGAGTTCCTAAAATATCCCGATAAGTTTGCCGCCGTCGGCGCGCGCATCCCGCGTGGCGTGCTGCTGGTTGGCCCGCCAGGGACCGGCAAGACGCTGATTAGCCGCGCAGTGGCCGGTGAGGCCGGCGTCCCCTTCTTCAGCATCAGCGGCTCCGAGTTTGTCGAGATGTTTGTCGGCGTTGGCGCCTCGCGCGTGCGCGATCTCTTCGATCAGGCAAAACGCAATTCTCCCTGTATTGTCTTCGTCGATGAGATCGACGCCGTCGGACGCCAGCGTGGCGCGGGCCTGGGCGGCTCGCACGACGAGCGCGAGCAGACCCTCAACCAGATTCTCGTCGAGATGGATGGCTTTGACACCAACACCAATGTGATCGTTATCGCTGCCACCAACCGGCCCGATGTCCTTGACCCAGCGCTGCTGCGCCCTGGTCGCTTTGACCGGCAAGTCGTGCTGGACCGGCCCGACATCCGAGGCCGTCTGGCAATTTTGCATGTCCATGCCAAGGGCAAACCGTTGGATCGCTCCGTACAGCTTGAGACGCTTGCCAGGCAAACCCCAGGCTTCTCCGGCGCAGACCTGCAAAACTTGCTCAACGAGGCGGCTATCCTTGCCGCCCGCCGCAGCAAGCGCACGATTGGCATGAGCGAGATGGAAGAGGCGATTGACCGCGTGATCGCCGGCCCAGAGCGCAAGAGCCGCATTATCAGCGAGCGCGAAAAAGCCATCACCGCCTACCATGAGGTCGGCCACGCGCTGGTGGCACGCGCTCTGCCTAACTGCGACCCGGTACATAAAGTCTCGATTGTGGCACGCGGCTCGATGGGCGGCTATACCCGTCTGCTGCCCATTGAGGAGCGCTATCTCAACAGCAAGCCGCAGTTTGAGGACTACCTGGCCTTTGCCCTGGGCGGCCATACCGCCGAACTGGTCATCTTTGGCGAGGTCACCACTGGCGCCTCTAACGACATCGAGCGGGCCACCGCCATTGCGCGCAAGATGGTCACCGAGTATGGCATGAGCAGCCGCATCGGCCCGATAGCGCTGGGCCACAAAGAAGAAATGGTCTTCCTGGGCCGCGAGATCGGCGAGCAGAAAAACTATAGCGAGCAAACCGCCCGTGAGATCGATGAAGAGATTCGCGGCATCATCATGGGCGCCTTCAACAAAGCCTATAAGATTCTGACCGAACACAAAGACCGGCTGATTATGATCAGCGAAAAGTTGATCCGTGAAGAGACATTGGAGGGGGTAGATTTCGAGGCGCTCTTCATCGCTGAGATTCCCGCCGGCCAGTATCTCACGCCATCCGTTGCCACGCCAGCCTCCAATGGCACAACCATCGTGGAGGCCGATGGCTTTAGCGACAATCGGCCAAAGGGCGAGGCGCGCAACTAGCACACCAGAAAGGGTTATTCCCTTGCAAAATTATTTCACTCATGCCTTCCCCAACGGATTGCAGGTGGTCGGCCAGCGCATGCCCAGCCTCAGTTCTATCACCTTTGGCATGCAGTTTGGCGCGGGCACCAAAGATGAGCCAACCGAGCAATACGGCCTGGCACACCTCATGGAAGCCATGATGTTTCAGGGAACCACATCGCGCAACGTCCGGCAGCTCACCGAGGCGTTCGAGACCCTGGGCGCCCGCAAGGGCGGCAGTTCCGGCACCGAAACCAGTATCTACTGGTGCCAGATCGTTGATCGCCAGTTTGTTCCGGCGCTCGATCTGATCGCCGACGTGCTGTTGGAGCCAGCCTTCCCAGCGGAAGAGTTCGAGCAGATGCGCCAGGTCGCTCTGCAAACCATCCGCCGGCGCGAAGATGAACCGATGGCGCGCATCTCCGATCTGCTGTTGGAGCAGTTCTATCTTGGCTCCAATCTTGGGCGCCGCGCCATTGGCACCCGCGAAAGCGTCGAGAGCCTGACCCCCGATGACCTGCGCGCCTTCTGGCAGCAGCTCTATCGCCCTGGCAACGCGCTCTTTGCCATCGCCGGCAATTTCGATTGGGAGCAGGTCATCAGCCGGCTGGATGCGCTCTTCACGGGCTGGACTGGCACGGGCCAGCCTAGAGCCGCCGAGCCGCCTAAAGTCACGAATCGTATCGCCGTTCAGCACTACGAAGGGCAGCAAGAGCATATCGCCCTGGCTGCGCCCAGCGTCACCATCGGCGACCCCGATTATTACGCCGCGCAACTCATGAGCGAAATATTTGGGGGAAGCATGGCTTCGCGGCTCTTTGTCGAAGTGCGCGAAAAGCGTGGCCTGGTCTATGCGGTTTCTTCGCGCTTCAATTCGAGCAGCGTCAGCGGGCGCTTCTGGCTCTATGCCGGCACGACCCCTGAAAAGGCGCACGAGACCATGCAGGTGATGACCGACGAACTGCGCAAGCTGGAAGCCGAGGGCGTCACTGACGATGAACTGCGCCGGGCCAAGGTACAACTCAAGAGCGAACTGGTCATGCACGCCGAAACCTCCAGCGCGCGTATGGGCGCCATCGCCCACTCCTGGTGGTTTGAAAAGAAGCTCAAGACCATTCAAGAAATCCGCGAAGCCATTGACGCTGTGACCCGCGAACAGGTTCAGGGGCTACTCAAGCGCTTCCCGGTCACTGAGCCGCTGGTCGTTACCGCCATTGGCCCCTGCTCGCAGGAACAATTGACCGACGGCCTGAACATTAAAGGCTAGCCAGCGCGCGGCTCGTTGGCAAGAGGAGCCGAACAGACGCGAGGGCGCGTCAGGAGACACAGTCCACTATGAGCGTTGAGAAGATTACCCACCGCGCCTGGGGGCGAGCGCGCGAGGGTCTGCTGGTCGGCGCTCTCGCGTCTACTCTGGCTGTGCTGATTGAAGTTCTTGTGCGCGCCCTCGTCGGCCTCCCCTCGCCCGCAGAACTGCTGGGTGACCAGGGCACACGCTTTATTCCTGGCAACCTCTTTGAGTTCTTGATTGGCCTCTTCGGTCACGACGCCAAACACCTCTATTTCATCGGTATTCTACTTGCCCAAATCGTCGCTCTCTCGCTCCTCACTGCCTTAGCTTTCGCCATCCGCTCCATCGTTATCAAGCGTCGCGCGCTGGCGGCGGTTGCCCAAGCGCCTGACGCCTCAGCAAATGGCTCACAGAACAGCGTCACAGATGAAACACCCGGCAGCGAAAATATCACCAGGGCGCAAGATAATGAGGATGACGAGCGCTATAAAGATGCGGATCGCTACACTGGCTACGATCAGCCAGATTATACGCCAGCACAGCTTGCTGCCTTGCAGGCAGCAGTCCCCAGGATTCAGGCGCCTGTTGGCTGGCGCTTTGGTCTGTCGCTCGCGGCAATTGCCTGGGTGCTGAGCGGCGTGCTGGCTTTCCCACTGTTGGGGGCCGGTCTCTTCGGCGCCAACCTGCCGGTTGGCACGCCCATTGTGCTGCTCTCGCTCCTGGTGCCGACGGCGATTTTCAGCATCAGCCTGCCGCTGCTTCAGCCGCGCCTGCGCTGGCTGGCGGCGCGCATCTCCGGCGCGCCCAGGGTGCAGCGGACCTTTTCGCCCACTCGCCGCCTCTTCCTCAAGCGCGTCACCACCGGCCTCATCGTGCTGGGGGTGGGTGCCGCCGCCTGGCGCTTCATCACCCAGGGCTTGAACGGCAACCTCAATGCAGCCAGCGCAAGTTCGCTGGATGGCCCACCGCCACCGCAGCGCATCAGCCCACCACCCACCCCTGACTACGGCGCCTGGCAAGACGTCAGCGGACAAACGCCCGAACTCACCAGCACTCCCAACTTCTATCTGGTCTCCAAAAATCTCTATGGCGATCCCAATCTGGACGCCGGACCCTGGCGATTGCAGATCACCGGCGCCGTTGAACAGCCCTTCACGCTCAGCTATCAAGACCTGCTGAACCTGCCAGCAGTGGAGCAGATCACCACGCTGGAATGTATCAGCAACGTTGTGGGTGGCAATCTGATGAGTACCGCGCGCTGGCAGGGCGTGCCACTCAAAGACCTGCTGGAACGAGCCGGCCTCAAAGCTGGCGCCACCAAAGTCGCCTTTCATGCCTCCGATGGCTATACTGACAGCATCCATCTCAGCAAAGCGCTCGACCCCATGACGCTGCTGGTGCATACAATGAATGGCGCGCCGCTGCGCCCGGAGCATGGCTTCCCGGCACGCATGATCGTCCCCGGCATCTACGGGATGAAGCACTGCAAGTGGATTACACAGATCGAGGTCGTGACGTATAATTTCCAGGGGTACTGGCAGCAGGAAGGCTGGAACGATGACGCGGTGATCAACCTTGGGGCGCGCATCGACGTACCCTTTGATAGCACGACATTGCAGGCCAACCACCAGACGACCATTGCCGGCGTGGCCTTTGCCGGCGTCAAAGGTGTCAGTGCCGTCGATGTCAGCACGGATAACGGTGCGACCTGGCAGCGCGCCACGCTCAAGCGCCCGCTCGGCGCCGTCACCTGGACGCTCTGGGAACTGCCCTGGACCCCCACGCGCGCCGATAGCTATGGCATCGTCGCCCGCATGATCGATCTCCAGGGCAATGTCCAGCAGCCGGTGCTGGCCGACCCCTTTCCGAACGGCTCAACCGGCTATCATCGCGTCTATGTCACCATCAGCTAACGTTTTTAACCGCCAGCTTTATAGGAACCGACATGAGCCAGCCATCACGCCATGAAGCAGCAGAATCACCCACCCAGGCAGACATCACGCGCCTGGTGAACGAGGCCGGGCGCCAGCATGTGCGCTTTGTGAACCTGGAATTTACCGATGTGGTCGGCATCGCCAAGAGCGTCACCATCCCGGTTGAGCAGTTCCCTGACTGCCTGGCGCATGGGAAATGGTTCGATGGCTCCGCCATTGAAGGCTTTGCGCGCATTGCCGAAAGCGATATGTACCTGCGCCCAGATCTCTCGACCTTCGCCGTCATCCCCTGGAGCAAGGCCGGCGATGTGACGGCGCGCATCATCTGCGATGTGCTGACGCCCAGCGGCGAGCGCTATCATGGAGACCCGCGCTCTGTCTTGCGTCAGGCGCTAGACGAAGCCGGGCAACAGGGATTTCGCTACGTCGTTGCCCCCGAACTGGAGTTCTTCTTGCTGCAACGCGCGGCTGATGGCACGCCTACCCCCCTGCCCCATGACCGGGGCAGCTACTTCGATCTCTCTACCGATCTGGCCGCCGCCGTTCGTCGTGAGATGGTTCATGCGCTGCAAGCAATGGGCACGCGCATCGAGACCAGCCATCACGAAGTCGCCGCTGGACAGCACGAGCTTGATTTCGAGCTAGCCGACGCGCTGGCAAGCGCCGATGCTAGCATGACCGCCCGCTACGCGCTCAAGGCCATCGCCCAGCAGCACGATCTCTACGCGACCTTCTTACCCAAGCCGTTCTTTGGCATCAACGGCTCCGGCATGCACACCCATCAGCAGCTTCTCCGGCTGGAAGATGGCTCCAACGCCTTCGCCGACCCGGCAGACCGCGAGTATGGCCTCTCAGACCTGGCGCGGCACTTTCTCGCCGGCCAGCTCGCTCACGCGCGCGGCATGACCGCCATCCTCGCCCCGCTGGTCAATTCTTACAAGCGGTTGGTGCCTGGCTATGAGGCGCCAGTGATGATTAGCTGGGGCCGGGTAAACCGCGAGGCGTTGATTCGCGTGCCTCGCGTGAACCCTGAACAAGTACAGAACACGCGCATCGAACTGCGCTCCCTCGATCCTAGCTGCAACCCCTATCTGGCCCTGGCGGTCATGCTCAATGCTGGCCTGGATGGCATCACCAACCGCCTGCCGCTGCCCGCCCCTGTCGAAGAAAGCCTGTACATGCTTGACGAAATGGCCCGGCTGCGCCGCCAGGTGGCATTGCTGCCGGCCACGTTGGGCGAAGCACTCGATGACCTCAAGCGCGACAGCACCGTCCGCGAGGCGCTGGGCGAGCATATCGCAGAGCGCTTTCTTGAAGCCAAAACCCGCGAGTGGGAAGAGTATCGGCGACAGGTCCATAGCTGGGAGTTAGAACGCTATCTGGAGATGTTCTAAGCCAGGGTGGCAGAAAAGCCTGCCAATTGTTTATACTCAAAGAAGCACTTATTACTGTTGGGAAAGGTTCCAAAACGATGAGTACGCTGCGTAAAAAAAGCCCATTTGAGCCGCTTGTTGACAAGACCTGGCGCACCTTCACCACCATCGTAGTTCTTGGCCTGGGAGCCTCTGTCGTCGTCGTTCCCCTGGTGCTGCTCATTCCGCTCCTGGTAGAATCGCTCACGCCCGGCAACATCATGAATCAGAATGGCCTGCTCTGGCTGTGGGCCAGCATAACCTTTATCGAACTCGCCCTGGCAGTCTTTATCATCTGGGGCATGTTCCGCGCCGCCTTCGGCCTCTGGCAGAGCCAGATGTACCCTAAGAAATAGCCCGGCCACGCTTCTCGCTCGGCGCGAGTTGGGCCAGCACCACCGCCAGCAGAATCAGCCCGCCGCCCACGATCTGAAACCAGAGCGGCGGGTCATGTAAAACTACCGTCGCCAGAATCAGCGTGACCACCGGCTCAACCGTCGCCAGAATCGCCGCCCGGCTCGGCCCCAGCCGCTCCAGCCCGGCGAGGAAAAACGACGTAGCGATCACCGTCGAAAAGAGCGCCACCCCACCAATCGCGGCCCAGCCGCCGAGCGAGAGCCGCAGCGACGCCCCATCGCCGGCCAGCGCGCCGATCACAAACACCAGTGCTGTGCCGGTCATGCTCACCACCGCCGTCACATCCGCCGGTGTTCCTGCCGCCAGGCGATTGCCCAGCACAATATAGCTGGCATAGACCAGCGCCGCGCTCAGCCCTAACCCCAGCCCCAGCGCCACCCAACCCCCGCTGACGCCCGGCAGCGCCACCGACCCCGGCGGGCCAACCGTCAGCGCCGAGCCGCCCACCGCCAGGACCAGCGCGATCAGCTTTAGCACTCCCAGCCGCTCATGTAGAAAGACCGCCGAGAGCAGCAATACCACGCCCGGATAGAGATAGAGCAGCAGTTCGACAACGGCGGTATGCAGAAAGGTGAGCGCGGTAAAGAAGGCAAGCGAGTTACCGGCAAAGATGAAGCCCAGCGCCAGCAAGCCAAAGAGCCGCTTCGGCTGGCGCACGGCTTCCCAGGCCAGCCTGCTCCTGCCGCTCACCAGCAGCACGGTCCACAGCACAGCAATTGCCATCAGAAAGCGCAGCAGCAGCACTGTCGGCACATTCGCCCCTGCCGCATACGCCAGCCGGGCAAAGATCGCCTGGGTGCCATAGCCCGCCGCCGAGGTCAGAATCAGCACCAGCCCAACGGTCCCGCGCCGGCCAGTGCCGGTCTCAGGCTGACCAGGCGCGGGCTGGCTCTGCGAGGCAGCAAGAGTCCCCTCACGTTCCACACGCTTCCCCTTCTAAACAATCAGGCGTCTTCCGCCCAGGCAAGTGGCAGGCGGAGGGAAAAAGTGCTTCCTCGCCCGACACCTGGCGACTCAGCCCAAAGATCACCGCCATGCGCGGCTGCAAGTTGCTTGCTGATATAGAGGCCCAGGCCCGTTCCGCTAATACTGTGGACATTCCCCGCCCGATAAAATCGCTCAAACAAATGGGGCAGCGCTTCTGGTGGAATACCCAGCCCCTCATCTTGAACCGACACCAGCACCTCGCCTGCCGCCATATCAGCGCTCGCCCGGATCGTCACGCCGCCACCCTCAGGGCTATATTTCAGCGCATTGCCGATCAGATTATGCAGAATTTGCTCCACCCGCCGGCCATCCCACTGCCCGGTCACTCCATCAGGCGGCAGGTCAGCCTGGACAAGCAACTGATGATTAGCGGCGGCTGACTTCAAATGCTGTATAACTTTGGTGACGAGTGCCATCAACTCCGCCGGGCCGCGCTGTAGCACTAGCTTGCCGGCCTGAATCCGCGAAACATCCAGCAAATCATTGACCAGATCATTCAGTCGCTCGGTCTGCGACTCGATACCTTCCATCGAATCCATAATGTGCATCATAGCAGGCGGAAGCTGACCCTGTCTCTCCTGCCGCCGCAGTTGGCGCTGGAGCAACTGCGCCTGTCCGCGAATCACCGTCAGTGGGCCACGTAGTTCATGGCTGGCAGTTGAGATAAACTCATCCTTATGTCGTTCTAATTCCTTCAGCGCTGTAATATCCTGGAACACCGCGACGCCTCGCGTCACAGTGCCATCCGCAGTGCGCACAGGCGCCGCGTTGACCAGCACCGGCACAATCCGTCCATCGGCCTGACGCAAAAAGCATTGTATCTCGTTCAGCGCCTCGCCGGTCAACACCACCTGCTGGGAAGGGATCATCTCCAGGTCTGCCAGTTCACCCTCTGGCCCAACAATCTCCCAGCTTGGGATCAGCGGCGCCTCACCTGCGGCTCTGGCTGCCTGCACCTCCGGGCCATTCACCGCCAGATGCAGTGCCGCCTCATTGTACATAAAGAGCTGGCCGTTTTTATCGCGCAAGATCACGCCTGCCGGCAGCGCGTCAATCACGGCTTGCAACAGGCTGCGCTCGTTTTCCTGCCAGGCGCCATAATCGGCTACCTCATCATACAGACGCGCATTGAGAACCGCCAGCGCAATCTGATCGGCAATCGCCCGCGCCACCTGCTGCTCTGCCTGCAAAAATTCATGGGGCTGCGCATACGAGTACATCAGCACCCCCAGCGCCTGATCCTGCACCAGCAGTGGAACAGCCAGACTGGCCTGTACCCCCTGGCGGGCAAGCATACCCAGGAGAGGATGCCTCGACAACTCCGTAACGGGGATTGAGGGAGAGACCTGGATTTTGCGCATCCTGAAGGCAGCACTAGGTGCCAGCAGCGCATCAACCGGCAGTTCGCTAAAGGCCGCTTCAATCTCCTCGCCATAGCCCCGCGTTGCCGTAGCCCGAAGCACCTGCTGGCTCTGATCGGCTAACAAAATAACCGAATGATCGGCTCCCATGGCTGCCGTCAACGCTTCTACTGCTGTATCCAGGGTCTCCTTCAGGTCAAGCGGATAATTGAGCGCCGCCGCCACCCATCCAACGGCTAATTGCTCGCGCTGGTGCTGGCTCTGCTCAGTGACATCTTCTAGAATCGCCACCGCGCCGGTCACCTGTCCCTGCTCTCCAGAGAGCGGCGCCACGCTGACCTGGAGAACAAGCTGCGTGCCATCAGCCCGCGCCAGCAGCAATTCCTGCCCGGTAATCACCTCGCCGGCCAGCGCTTGCAGCACTAGCGGGTGGCGCGTCAGATCAAATTGGCGGTTCACCAAATCGCCAACGAGACCCATCCCCAGCGCCGTTGAGGAGACCTGCACCAGTTGCGCCGCTGAAAGGCCCGCCAGCGCGGTGCCAGCGCGATTCACGCGCACTACCTGCCCGGAAGCATCGAAGACGACAACCCCCTCCGCCATGCTCTCAAAGATCGTTTCCATCTCTCTGGCGTGCCGCACTGCGGCAGCCGCCAATTGCTCAGCAAAGGTGTGTTCGGTTTGCAGGCGATCATAGAGCTTCGCATTCTGCACAGCAACCCCCACCTGGCTGGCAAAGACGTGCAGCCACTCGCTATCCGGTCCATCGAGCGGACTCTGCACTGCCTCGTCGGCGCCTCGCGCCGGATTCAGCCCTAATACCCCAACCACGCGCCCCTGGGCCAGCAGCGGCAGCCCTAACATTGCTACAATACCATCCCTGGCAGCCTCCGCCTTTGCGGAAAAAAGCTGTTCTGCCTGCACATCTGGCACAAACAGTGACCGCCCGGTTAAAAAGACCTTTCCAGACACACTCTGGTGAAGCGGCACCTCAGTCCCAATTGGCAGATCCCACCCGCTTATGGCCGCCAGTCGCAGCACATCCGCATCCTCATCGTAGACCATCAACCAGGCCGCTCTCGTGCCTAGCAAGCTGCGAATCACGGCAACCACCTGCTGAGCAACCTCTTCCAGATGGAGCGTTGAGCTAATCATCTCTGCTGTCTGAGTGACCGCGCGCAACCCGCGCTCATACACAGCGGCTTTCATCTGGGCGGATCGCAGCGCCTGAGCCTGCGCCAGCGCCAGCGCGATATGCCCGGCCAGCAGCTCAGCCAGTTGCAGATCATCGGGAGTAAAACGCTCCGGGTCACCCTCCCTCAACAGCACCAGCATGCCCTGAATAGATGGCGCAGCGCCCGACGAAGTCTCAACAACAAGGGGAACGAGCAACGCGGCTTTGGCGCCCTCAAAGAAGGGAACCAGACCTGGCAGGTGAGCCGCGTCTTCGAGCAGAGGTACGCTATGGGCACGTCGCTCACGAAGGATTTGTGAGACGAGCATCTCATCTTGCAAGGCAACCGCGCTGACATGCTCAGCGGGCACATGCAGCGTCCCCGCGCCAGCCCTATAGGCAAGCCCGTGAACGGATAGTCCTTCCCCTTGCGGCCCTTCAGCCAGCCAGAGCTGGGCAGCATCAACCGCGCAGCAGGTCAGAACCTCCTGGCACAACGCTTCAAGCGCCTGCGTCAGAACCAGGCTATCAGCAGAAGCCAGAGGCGCAATCGCCGCGTAGATGTGTTTCAGGGCAGCCGAGAGAGGGTGATCCGGCACCGCCTGCTGCGCATCCTGGCTGGGAACCGATGGTTCCGGGTGAATGATCTGTTTCGCCTGATGGCCCATAGCCTTTTCCTAGCCAGATGACAACCAGGCGATAGGGCAACCTGGAAGCTGAAACCTGCCTACCTGTTACCAACACCTCATCAGCGCAACCGCTCGCCGGTCCAGGAGCGATGATTGCTCAGCACAACTTTTCCGTCTCTTCTCTTCACCTATTGCGCCGTAGGCTAACATAGCCCACACCCAATGTCAAGCAAAAAATCAGGCGGGCACCCGGTTCATCGGATGACCGTTCACGCGCAAGGGGCATGTCTTCAGCCATCACTGAAAGCCTAATTTGCGCTCTTTCATCGAAACAAAGCGCTGGTTGCCGATAACCAGGTGGTCGAGTACCTCAATATCAAGGTGCTTGCCAGCCTGCACCAACTGCTCAGTCGTGCGCACATCCTCTAACGAGGGCGTCGGATCGCCACTGGGGTGATTATGCACAATGATGACCGAGGGCGTATTGCGCGACACGGCGGCGCGGAAGACCTCCGCCGCGCGCACCACCGACATATTCACGCTGCCCTGATAGACCCGCTCGATATGCACCACGTAATTTTTAGTGTCGAGCAGCAGCACCCGCAGATGCTCCTGCTGTAGAAACGCCATGTCCAGCATAACCAGATTGGCGGCATCTGCTGGAGAGCGCACCTGCACGCGCTCCTCCGGCTGAAGCGCTGCCAGCCGCCGGCCCAACTCCAGCGCGGCCTTCACCTGCGCCGCTTTCGCCGTTCCCAGGCCATGCTCATTACAAAGCTGCCCAAAATCGGCACGCATCAGCCCCGCCAGGCCGCCGTATTTCTGGAGCAATTTATTTGCCAGTTCAATCACATTCTCCTGGGTCGTCCCCGTCCGCAGGATAATAGCCAGCAGTTCCGCCGTTTGCAACGTTTCCGGCCCATAGTATTGCAGGCGCTCGCGGGGCCGGTCACTGATCGGCATCTCCCGCACTGTCGCGTGATACTCCACACCCTCTGTCCGCGTAACCAACATACAACGTACCTCATCGAATCAATTCACTACATGAGCTACCAGGCGCGGTTTTAACCGCCGGCCTCCTCGCCTTTGCGCCAGAGCAAGGCCGCCGGGAGAATCGCCACCAGGCACAGGATCGAGGCCGCCAGAAAAATATCGGTATAGACGTGGCGCAGCACCTCATTTAAGACACTCGCCTGCTGCAACTGCTGGGCCGTATACCCCTGGGCAACATACCCGGCGATCAGTTCCTTAAAGCGCGCCAGACCCCACGAGGTCAGCGCCGCCAGCCCCAGAATCATCCCGATCATGCGCGCCGAGGTAACTACCGCCGAGGCCACACCACCGCGCTCGGCGCCTGCCGCATTCAGCGTCGAGGTGCCCAGCGGCGCCACCACCAGCCCAAAGCCCACACCGACCAGAAACGTATCGGCGATCAACTGCGGCCAGCCCAATTGCACCGGCCAGAAGTGCATCAAGAAGAACCCCACCGCGCCCAGCGCCAGCGCGGCCACTGCCGTGATATGGCAGCCAACCCGCTGGCAGAGCCAGCCACCCACAATGGCGCTCAACGGAATCCAGACCGTCATACACAGCAGCGACAGTCCCGTCTGCAAGATGGTTCCGTTCACCACCGTTAGATAAAAGATGGGAATATCGACCAGCGCGGTAATCAGCGCCGCCCCCACCAGCAGGCTGCCTAGCACCGAGGCTGCGAAGGCGCGCCGCTTGAAGAGCGCCATTTCGATCATCGCCGAGCGCGCAAAGACCTCGCGCACAATAAAAAGCGCCAGCAAGAGCAGTGCCGCCCCCACCAACAGCGGATGGTTCTCTGCCGTCGTGGTCAACGAAAAGCCGGCCTGCCCGGCATTCTGCGAGAGGCCGAGGCTCAGGCAGGTCAGTGAAGCACCCAGCAAGAGGGCGCCTAACCAATCGATGCGTGCCCGTACCACTGTCCCCCTGGGGACCAGAAACCAGCCCGCCACCAGCAAGACAACCACTAGCGGCACATTCAGCAGGAAAATCCAGGACCAACTGCCGAACAGTTGGATAATGCCCGCGCCATAGAGCGGCCCCAGCGCCCCGCCAGCCTCCGTCACCGCGCCGATGACGCCCAGCACCAGCCCGCGCCGCCGCGCGCCAAAATACTCGCCGGCAATCGCCATCGCCACCGGCACAATCGCGCCACCGCCAACCGCCTGGATAAAGCGCGCCGGCACCAGCCAGACCAGCCCCGGCTGGATACATTTGGGCGCCGGCGTATCCGCCGCGCACGAGTTTACCCCTAGCGGTTGCAGCCAGAGCGAGATTTGCGCCTGCGTATTTTCCAGGCTGTGCTGGAGCGAGCGAGAAAAGCCAAAGTTTTCCAGCACCGCCGGATTCGCCAGCGCGCAGGCCAGCGAGGCCAGCCCAAAGATCGTCAGACAGAGCAGAAAGATGCGCCGCCGCCCGTACATATCCGAGACGCGCCCCATCAGCGGCATCACAATCACATAGCCCAGGAGATAACCACTCACAATCCAGGCCGCCTGGTCAAGCTGTGTCGGCGGGATGTCCAGATCGTTCATGATTGGCTGAAGCGCCGTCACCACCACCGTCTGATCGAGCGCCGTGATAAAGACCGCCGCGCAGGCGACGATCAGCGCCAGCACCGCCACCGAGCGCCCGACGCGGCTGCCCGGCGCGGCGCCAACATCCAGGGCCACTAGCCATTCGCGTTGTTCGCTTGCATTTTGCTCAGCCAACGCCTCATCCTCTGATCGGAATACTGCCTGATCCTCTGCTCGCTCACTCATCGCCTGCTCCCTTATTGCTGTGGAGGCGGCTCAATATCGATAGATTCATTAAACTTGGTAAGGGTAAAGGTGCGCGTCGTCTGGGCTGTATCGCCATCGGTAGCGATGCCCTTGAGGACAATTTGATAGGGCTGGCGCAAGCCCCGCGCATCCAGGTTCTTGGCAATACACGCTGTCGTATCGATAGGCGTTGTAGAACTGGGGTCGCCTCCAGTGATAGGCGCCAGCACGCCGGCAGGCACCGTCCCCTCGACCAGCCAGCAATCGCCATCATTCAACACCGTATCATCGCCAACATTCTTGGGGTTTTGCATATCGCCCAGGATCGCGCTCACGCCAGTTCTGGGGTCCAGCAGTTGGCCGAGATTAATGCCCAGTTGTATCTGCATCCAGGTTGGACTGAGCGGCGTCAGGGCATATTGCTTGCTGCCAATGCCAATAAACTGCACATCAATCGCCGGGCCGCCCTGCGACACTGTCGCCGTCCCTTTGGCTTTATCTGGCCGCTGCACATCCCCATCCGCCGCATCGACGCTGATACCCGCAGCGGTCCCCGTGCCCGGATGGTCGAGCTTCATCTTGAAATGAAAGGCTTTGTCGGTATTGATCGCCTTCTGCGCATCGTGGATCAGCGAACTGGTATCGGGCGCCGTGCTCCCGCAGGCCGAGAGCGCCAGCGCACCAAAGAGAACCAACGCCATCAACCGTGCTGCGCCCCCCCGATGGGGATGCAACTCAAATAGACCAACCATATCCTATTACCTAACTTTCTGAGGCATCTGCTTGCCTGTGGATACCCTACTTCCCCACCGCCTCGTCACTATTGCACTCATTGCACCAGCTATCCCTGGGCTTGATTTGCTCCATTATCGGCAAAAAGGGCCGAGCCGTCAAGAAGAAATCGAACACATCTGCTGATTGCCGGCCAGTGGCCGCTATGCTATCATGAAGCCATCATCAACGCCCTGCTTGGGCGCTTCCTCGTTGAAGAGGCGAGAGCAGGCGTAATAAGGAGCGACCATGAGCGAGACGCCATTACCAACCGGCACCGGAGGTCAACTCTCCCTGACCGAGACGGGCAGAAAAAGCGCGCGCTACGCATCCTATGTCTTCTGGGTCATGTTCTCCATCAACTTCTTCAATTATTTTGATCGCTACATCCTGCCCGCCGCCCTCGGCCCCATCTCCGATGACATCGGGCTGAGCTTTGCTGGCGCCGGCTTGCTCGCCTCTGCTTTTCTCATCGTCTACGCCATCTGCGCCTTGCCGCTGGGCTTCTGGGCGGACCGAGGCGTCCGCAAGAATGTCATCGCGCTGGGTGTCGGCCTCTGGAGCATTGCTACCTTCTTCACCGGCCTTGCCAGCAACGTACTCACCATGTTTCTCGCGCGCTCAGCCGTCGGCGTAGGTGAAGCGGGCTATTATCCCGCCGGCACCTCGCTGCTCAGCGATTACTTCCCCAGTGCCAAACGCGCGCAAATCCTAAGCCGCTGGACGGCTGGCTCTTTTATCGGGCTGGCCCTCGGCTTTGGCGCCGGCGGCGTCATTGCCGGTCTGAGCGCCCACTCCTGGCGCTATGCCTTCTTTATCGCCGGTGTCCCCGGCTTGCTTTTCACCTTCCTCGCCTACCGCATGCGGGAGCCACGTCGCGGCCACGCCGATGGCTGGACCGGCGATGATACAACAGAGGAGAGCGGCCAGGCTGCTCCCGCTCACAAGGTTTCGCTGGGCCGGGCATTCAAAGAGCTGCTCAGTATTCGTACCATCATCGTCACCATCCTGGTGCAGATTCTTGGCTTTTGGGTGCTGGGCGCCGCCGCCAACTGGCTGCCGATCTTCCTGCATCTGCGCTATGGTGCAACGACGGGGCAGGCGGGCATCATTGCCGGTGGCGTGCTGGTCTTCGCTGGCGGCATCGGCGCCATTCTGGGCGGCTGGCTGGCCGATGTCTTCACCCGCCGCTGGATCAGCGGGCGCGTCATCGTTGGCAGCATGGGATTTCTCATTG
>CAZFWN010000107.1:18176-19241 GCA_964522745.1 uncultured Ktedonobacterales bacterium | reverse complement strand
CCGCTGCTGGGCCTGACCCCCGAACGCCGGCAGGGATGCCGGCGGTACACCCCACCCCTGCCGGCGGTACAAGCGGTGTCTCGCGCCAGCCTCCAGGCCGGCAACCTTGCCTGAAGCGCGGACGGAACGCCCGCGCTCCGATTTGTCCTCAACTCAGTGCAACGATGCTTATTTGGGGCCTTCCCCACGACCGGATTCTTCCCCACGAAAGCGCTTGAGGACATCTTCATATCCCCGCTCGTTTGCCTGCTGGATCAGCCAGGTCTCGATACCATTGCTATCCGCATAGGAGCGGGTGACTCCCCGCCGCACCAGCGTCACAACGCCATTGTGGCTGCGTACCTGTTCTGGCAGCCGCCGATCCTGGGCAGCATTCGTCACAAGAAATCCCCGATAGCCCAGACCAGGTGGAGTGGTGGCCTCTTCCTCTTTGAGATCGACAAGCCGCCTGCGCAATTCCTCTATTTGCGTCTCGGAGAGCGCCCACTGGGGGTTGGGGCGGCCAGAGAAGATGTCCAGTGTCACCTGGACATGGGATGGATTCTGCTTCATTGGTTTCCTCAGTTAATCTTCACATCGCAGGCACAAACACAGAAAAACCCACAGAACTCAGTATACGGGCCACGATCAGCAGTACGAGGATCACTAATCAGGTTGCCTGAGTTATCAGTATTACGTGCTTCCGTCCCCCCCGGCTTATGCGACCACCAGCCGTCTGCATCCCGGCGATACCAATGAAAATCATACCCTGGCGCCATCACCAGCGCCACTCGATGGCAACACCCTGAACACGGCCCCAGACCTGGGGCAACAGCCTCTAACCCATCAGAGAGTGCGCCGGCAGTCACTTCTGGGCATTGCAGCGCGGTATACTCATTTCCCGAAGCCCGGCCTGGCTGCGCATACGTATTCGTGCGCAGATTACAGGCATAATTATAACAGTTGTTGTTAAACTGGATCCCATTGTTATCGTTCCATTTTGCTGGCTCGTAAACTGGTGGCGTCCAAAAGAACCAGCAGTAGATGAGACATCTCAGCCAGGGCGGGAGCCACCACAACCTGTAC
>CAZFWN010000107.1:15077-18076 GCA_964522745.1 uncultured Ktedonobacterales bacterium | reverse complement strand
GCTCCATTAAGCAGATTTTTACGCAAAAGCCGTTACAACAAGCAGCCTGGTCCGTCGTCAGCTATGGTGTAAGATAGCACCAGAAAATGGATGAGTTCCAACCGATCTCTGAAGAAGGAGTCTTTTCCTGATGCAACGCTCTACTGCTGTCGTACTCCCTCCAGGCACCCAGGAAACACCATTACAGGCGCCTGGCAGGGCTGGAATTATTGGGCCAACAGTCGTGGTGGGTCTGGCCTGCCTTGCTGTTCTGGCCCTTTATCCCTTGCTGCGCGGCTATACCAGCCCGCTGGATTTTGCGCATATCGGGCGCGTCTTCTGCTGCGGTGCGCCCGCTGGGCCGAAGGCGAGTTATGGCTACGACGGGCAGTTTTACTACTACATTGCGACTAACCCTCTCCATGCCACCGCCCAGATGGACAACATTCCCCACCGTTATCAGCGCATCCTCTTTCCGATACTCGTCTGGATACTCTCGCTCGGCGGCCAACCTGGCCTTGTCGCCTGGTGGTTGCTGATCCTTCCTGTGCTTGGCGCGATGGCTGGCACAGCCGCTCTAGCAACGCTGCTCCAGCGCCGGGGTCTCTCTCCCTGGTTCAGCCTGGCCTTTGGTCTCTACTTCGGTCAGTTTGCCTCACTCACCCATGACCTTCCAGATGGGCTGGCAGCAAGCCTGGTCATATGCGCGGCGCTCGCGGCTGATCGAGAACACTGGAAGAGGGCAACACTCTGGCTTGCCGCTGCCTGCCTGACCCGTGAACTCATGCTGATTTTCATCATTGGAATGGTCCTCAACGCGCTGAGCGAGCATCGTCTGCCCCGCGCCGTTTTACTGCTCTCAGCAGCCCTGCCTGTCGGCATCTGGTATTTGGTGCTGCGCCAGGCGTTTGGCGCCAGTACCTCTGCTTTGCCAGGAGTAGGGATCAGCTCTCCACGGCTGCTTGAGTCCGGTTTGCTGGGGAGCATTTCATATGTCCCCAGCTTTCTGAGCATCGCTGGTTTTACTCCCCGCTTTCTCATCTTCTTGCTGGTGATTCTGCTCCCCGCGCTGGTTGTACTGCTCTGGATGCTTCGTGAAGCCCTCACTCAACAGTGGCGAACTGCGCCCGGCTTGCTCTTTGTTCTTGCGGTGTATCTCCTCTGGTTGCTCGGCAGTTCAAGCATCTTCCCCGCTGCTGATCTCGCTTCCAACACCCGTCTGATGCTTGGTTTCCCTGTGGCCTGGCTGCTCTATGCCGCTCTACGCCGGTCACAAAAGCTCCTCTGGCTGGCACTTCCCTGGGCAGCCGGAGGGATACTCTATGCGATAGCGGTGATCGTTCCCTTCCAATCCATCATCCCCTAGCGCCTGGTATGAATCGGCGGAATCTGCACTGACGGGCGATGTGACGTTTTTGGCTCAGCTTCGATAGACAAGGTGAGAAGGCTTTCTCTAAAACGTCTGTGTAGAGCGATGATAATGCAACAACGACCACGCCCGGCGCGCTCAGATGATTCGCAGGGGGCTGCGCTGTACGAGCGCTACGCGAGTACCGTCTTCACCTATCTGCGACGGCGCCTGCCGTCGCGGGAAGATGCGGAAGACGTGATGCTGGAGGTCTTTCTGGCGGCGTTCGAGCGCAGCAGCCTCGTCGGGCTGGCCGAGGAAGAGCAAGGCGCCTGGCTGCGCCAGGTGACGCGCAACAAGCTGATCGACCACTACCGCCGCGCCAATTATCGTTCCAGTGTCTCGCTGGATGGCGTCGAAGACGCGCTCTACGATGAGGCGCTGGACCCAGAGCGGTTGGCGATGCAGCATGAAGAGGAGCGCCGCCTGCACGCGGCGGTCAGCCAGTTGCCGCCGGCGGCGCAGGAGGTGCTGCGGCTGCGCTTTGGCAATGGCCTGCGCTGCGTGCAGATCGCCAGCATGCAAGGCAAGCGCGAGGGCGCTGTGCGCATGACCCTTTCGCGCGCCCTCAATCTCTTGCGCTCGCTCTATACAGAGCGCCAGGGAGGACGATGAAACCAATGGCTCCCAACGATGACCTGTTTACGCCTGAAGAGGTGGACGAGCAGATCGACTGGCTCGAACGCGGGCCACGCACTGCGCCACCCGGCAGGCGCCAACCGCCCAATAGAGAACTGATTCAACGCCTGCACCACCTCTATGAGACCGAGCAGGCCGACGACCACTCCATCGATGCCGTCTGGCAGCGTTTGCGGGAAAGCGGCTCCGTCCCGGCAGCGCCGCGCCGGCGCGCGCGCCGCTCTGGTCCGCCTCGTAGCCGCTCTGATGACCGGCGGCCACCGCGCGCTTATGCCCCGGCTGCTCCTGCCCGTCGCGGAATCTCCACCCGCCTCCTGACGATAGCGGCGGCGGTGCTGCTGGTGGTCGTGGTCGGCGGCCTGGTGGCCGGGATCATCCTGGTGCGCCAGCATGGGCCGGTGGTTGCCAACCAGGCGACGGCTACGCCTGGTTCAGCGACGACTCCTGGGTGCGCCACCAAGCCTACGGCCACTGCCGAGGCGTGGATTCCCTATGTGACCAGCCCAGACGATGCCAATGGACAGGTCATGGGCACCATCAATCATGGTCCAACGATGACCCTGAGCGATTTTCATTACCCACTGTATTTTCAGTCGTCGAACAATATAGCGGTCCCTTCGTTTATGGCGTGGTCGCCTGATGCGCGCTATCTTGCTGTCGGGTTTAATGCCGGCACTGTCGCTGCCGTCTATCCGTATCTGCTCGATACGAAAACGCATACCACCAGCCCACTTCCTTTTCCAACGGCAGGCTATCAACTCCCCCAGCCTTCCTGGCCCAGGGGGCGCACATTTGCCTGGGCAGATAGCCACACCTTGCTGTTCTTTTATGGGGGCAATACCAGCGATCAAGGGTCTGCTGGCCCGACCTACAGCTATGATGTGAATACCAAGAAGCTGACGCTGATGCCTGGGGTACATCATGCCGCAGAGGGGGTGGTGCGCTGCTCCACGCTGTTTTATTTGGAACTGAC
>CAZFWN010000107.1:5803-14977 GCA_964522745.1 uncultured Ktedonobacterales bacterium | reverse complement strand
ATCATGCCGCAGAGGGGGTGGTGCGCTGCTCCACGCTGTTTTATTTGGAACTGACACCCCCAACTGACTTTCTTGGCGAGCGGAATGGCTATAACGTCTATCAAGGCTCTGCACTGCTCCATCGCTATGATTTGAAGACGAATGCCGAAATTGGGCAGCCAATCACCATTGGCCCCACGATGAAGATCAGTCTTGCAGCGCCCGGTGGGTTCCCCAGCGATCCCGAAGTGCCAACGTGGAATGTCTCCTTAGATGGTATGCTGCTTGTCTACGCCCAGGAAGCCATCGACGTCACGGCTTTGCTCACACAACGCTATGTCGTTGCTAACGCGGATGGCACCAATGTCAGGTCGTTTGCTCCTCACACGTATACTCAAAATACCGGGCAGATGGAGATTTCGCCCAACGACCAGTATGTACTCATTGAAGGTGATGCTGACATCTTCTCGATGAACATTGATGGGAGTAACTATCGCGCCTATGGGAACTATGGTGCGACCTTCATCTCTATAAATGGCCCCGCCTGGCTTCCAGATAGCTCAGGATTTGATGCCGTCAACACCCATCAACAGGGTCAAACGTTTGCTGTTCCCTATATCTCGCGCTATCTCCTCAGCACCCCTCCTGGCTCAGATGGTTATGTGCCTGGGACACAACTGGTCCCAGAGGTAGGAAGCCTCGCGGGCTTGTCGTAGAGAACCCCCTGTCACGTTTTTGGCTCATCAGCGATATACAGCGGCGAAATGGCCGTTTCGTCAACTATTTTGTGCGAGAGGGGCAGGATGCAACGACGCGCGTATGCCAATGACCCGGAGGATTCGCCGGCAGCCGCGCTCTATGAGCGGCATGCCGCGCTGATCTTTGCCTATCTGCGCCTGCACGCGCCGGCGCGAGAAGATGCCGAAGACCTGCTGGTAGAGGTCTTTCTGGCAGCGCTGGAGTGGAAGCCGATCTATGGCCTGCCGCCAGGCGAGCAGATTGCCTGGCTGCGCGAGGTGGCGCAGCATAAGCTGGCCGATTATTATCGGCAGGCCGCCCGGCGCCCAACCAGAACGCTGGAACAGCTTGGCGCGCTGCTGCAAGCGGACGTGGGGCTGAACCCGGAGCAGCAGGCGCTGCGGCAGGAGGAGCGCCACCGGCTGGGCGAGGCGCTCCAGCAGTTGCAGCCGCATCAGCGGCAGGTGCTGCATCTGCGCTTTGCGGTGGGCTTACGCTGCGCGCAGATCGGGCTGGTGATGGGCAAACGCGAGGAGGCCGTGCGCAAGCTCCTTTCGCGGACCCTCAGTTCCCTGCGAAGCTTCTACGGGGAGCGCTAGAGAGGACCGAAACGCGATGAACAACGACTATGACGCGCCCTTCAGCGCCGAAGAGATTGATGAGCAGATCGATTTCGCCACCCGGCGGCTGTCGTCCAGGCCGGCCTCGGCCATGCCCCCGCCCGACTGGCGCCTGATCGAAGATGTGCAGCGCGCCTATCCGGCAGAGGATGAGGAGATGGCAGACTCGCTGGCGCGGGTGCGCCGACGCCTGGCGCGCAGCGCCCCAGAGTTCAGCGAGGGCGGGCCAGCCCAGCGCAGAAGAAGCCGAAGCCAGCCAGATTACCAGTATTCTTCAGGAGCCATCCCGCCCAGGATGCCGCCCGCTGGCCGCCAGGGCAAAGGCTTTCCCCTGCGCATCGTCACCATTGCTGCCGCCGTTCTGTTGGTGGCAGTAATTGGGAGCCTGGTCGCCGGGATCATCCTCGTGCGGCAGCATGGCCCGGTGGTTGCCAATCAGCCCACCGTGAGGCCGGGGCAGACAGCGCAATCGACGCAGTCCCCGCTCCTCTCTGGGCCGGAGATTGCCTATATCGGCAGCGATAACAATGTCTGGGTGATGACCTGGCCTGGAGGCACCCCCAAGCAGCTTACAACCGATGCTCAGGGACGCTCGATTTATTATGGGCTTGCCTGGTCCCCAAATGGGTCGCTCCTCGCCTTTAAAGAGGGAGCCATTGGCAATAGTGCCGGTTCGATAATTATTATGAAGCCAGATGGGTCGCTTGTTGTTAAGGCACCCTTGCAAGTGGATACCCCCAACGAGATCCCCTTCGCCTGGTCACCTGATAGTAGGATGGTGGCTTTCAGGGGAGAGGCTACACTAGATCCAGCAGGGAGCAAATATGTGAGAAAGCTCCTGCTCCTTGATGCCGATACTGGTAACATTGTGAAAACGCTCACCTATGATGAGGCCGGGGGGGGTGGTTGTGGGGGCGGGGGAGGCTCCGATTTGCTGTATGAGATCTGGCGCGTCGAGCATGCGGGCTTTGAGATTCCTAATGACGACTTTGTCTGGTCGCCCGATGGGCATTCATTGTTGCTCACGAGAATTCCCCCTGGGAATTGTGCCGGGGGGCAGGGAATACAGATCAACCTGGATACCGGCAAGACCGATGCCCCATACCCTTTCATTGGAAGCTATCAGCCAGGAGGGAACCTGATCCTGGGCTACTGGTCTGATGGAACGCTTGGCCTCACCGACCTCTCGGCCAACCATGTGCGCGCGTTGGTTGGGCCGGAGGCATATGTCAACCCACCACGATACCTGACGCTCCTGGGAGCAGCAGCCTGGGCAAGCGATGGTCAGTCCATTTACTACGAGCATGACGATAGTATCTGGCAGATTGGGGTGGATGGTTCCAATCCCCATCGGGTGGTAGCGGGGACGGCGCTTGACAGCCAGCAGAACGCGACGGTGCAACTGGTGCCTAGCCCGTCGCCTGATGGGCATATGCTGCTCTATTTCCAGGTCAGGGGGAGCAATCGAGGAATAGACGAGCCGGCCCCAACCATTCCGCTCACCACCCAAGGGTATATCGCGCAGGCAGATGGAAGCAATCCGGTGCCGCTGCCACCAGGCGTCAAGGAGGCGGCTTGGCGGCCAGGGAAGTAGTGACCATAACGCCGATGTGACCCGCCGGGCTGCTCGTTGCCACGAGAGGCAATGAGTGGCCCGGCGCGCTGTCTTGTCACATTTTATTTTCGCCAGCGATAGTAACAAGTGAAATGGCCGTTTCGTGATTCCGTTTGTGAAAGGGGCAGGATGCAACGACGCGCAGAGGCGACCAATATGGCTGAGACGCCGGTTGCGGCACTCTATGAGCGACACGCAGAGGCGATCTTTCTCTATCTGCGCCTGCACGCCGCTTCGACGGAGGATGCCGAGGATGTGCTGCTGGAGGTCTTTCTGGCGGCGCTGGAGTGGGAACCGCTCTCCGCGCTGCCGCCAGCGGACCAGTTGGCCTGGCTGCGGCAGGTGGCGCGCAACAAGCTGATCGATCAGTACCGGCGCGTCAAGCGGCGGCCCGTCGTGGCGCTGGAGCAGGTGGCGTTGGTCATGGAAGACGACGAGGCGCGGACGCCAGAACAGGTGGCGCTGCGCCAGGAAGAGCGCCACCGCCTGGGGCTGGCCGTGCAGCGCCTGCCGGCGCTCCAACAGCAGATACTGCGCCTGCGCTTTGGCGATGGCCTGCGCGCAGCACAGATCGCCGCGCTGGTGGGCAAGCGCGAAGACGCCGTGCGCAAGCTCCTTTCACGGACGCTCACCTCCTTGCGAACGTTGTATGGGGAGCGCTAGCAGAGGAACGAAACGCGATGAATGACCAGCCGACGCCCTTTGGGGCAGATGATATTGACGAGCAGATCGACCTCTCCGCGCAGTTGCTTCGCGCCACGCCCTCGGAAGAGACGCCCGCGCCCGATCTGCGCCTGATTGATGATCTCCACGCGCTCTATTCGGTGGATGACACAGCAGTGGCGCGCTCGCTGGCGCGGGTGCGGCATCGGCTGCGCAATAGCGCTCCCCCGTTCAGCCAGGGAAGCATGCAAGCCAGGTCAACTGGCCGGCTCAGCTCCCTGGAAGAAAGGCGGCGGCCTATGCGCTTTCCTGGAAAACTCTTTTCTGCCGGGCAAAAGCTTTCCTATCGTATAGCCACCATCGCGGCGGCGGTACTGCTGGTGCTGGTGATCGGCAGCCTGGTGGCTGGCCTCGTACTGGTGCGGCATGGGGGCACGGGCCATCAGACCAACAAGCCAAACACGGCGCCAACCGCTACGCCGGTTCCGGCCTCCAGCCTCTATGTCGCTTCTCCCGCGGGAGTCTATAAGGTCGATGCCGCAACTGGCAAGATACGCTGGCAGGCTCAGGTTCCCGCCTACAGCGCGATAGTGGCCGGTGACACCATCTATGCTCCTATGCAGGGCGGGGCTATCACGGCCCTGAAGGCCAGCGATGGCTCGACGCGCTGGACGATCACTGCCCTGGAGAGCCGCGACGGGGGCATCTTGCGGTTAACCGTTGCAAACGGCGTCCTCTACGTCGGCTCCGAGGCCGACGGCCTGTTCTATGCCTTCGATGCCAGCACTGGCAAGGAACTCTGGCACGCGGCAGTTGTTCCTGCCGATCAAGCAGCAGGCGGCGCGTATTACGCGGCTGTACAGGTGGTCGATGGCGTCCTCTATGGCAGCTATTGGCTGCCCAGTGGCCCGATTTACGCCTATCTCTACGCGGCCAGCGCCAAAGATGGCTCGGTGCTTTGGCGCACTGCCGCGCCAAACGAGCAGTTTTTCAATGGGCCGGTTGTCGCCGATGGCGTTCTGTATATCACCTCTTCGGAGATTAGCCACAAGAGCGGGACAGAGGCGCAGGACAGCTACGCCTATGCCTATGATCTGAACGGCAAGCTGCTCTGGCAATCGCAGAAAACGAAAGGCTTTGTGTTTGCTCTGCCGGCAGTGGGCGACGGAGGCGTCTACTTTGGCGCGCAGCAAGATGCGCTGTATGCCGTCAAGATGGCGGATGGTTCCCCGATGTGGAAATATGCGACGGGCGCATTATCGGTCTATGCCAATGCGCATGTGGCGGGCAACGCCGTCTATGCCGGCGAGACCAGCAATAGCGGGAGCAACGATTTTATTCTGGCGCTCGATGCCAAAAGCGGGGCGGTTCTCTGGAAGCATGAAATCCTGGGGTATTTCCAGGATGAATTTGCCGTGAGCGACCAGGCCGTCTATGTCGCCACATTTACAGACACGCTCTATGCCTTGAGTACGAAAGATGGCTCGCAACTGTGGAGTTTGAAGTATGCCAAGAACCAAATAGGCGCTGGCGGCGGCTCGGTGACGCTCGCGCCATAGGAGAAACACTGAAAGCAAACTCATCTGTGAAGTAGTTCACAGACAGCGGCCCTGCCACTCGCTACGCTTAGCGCCGGAAGCCCTGGAAAGGATGCGCTTTCTAGCGGGAAAGGCGGGGCCATATGTCATCTCTCCTGGATGTTTCTTCCCCTGGCAAAACGAGGGCGCGGCGCCTGGGCGCGCTGCTGGGCGGCGTGCTGCTGGTCATGCTGATCGGCGCGCTGGTGCTGGGCCTCATCCTGGTGCGGCATGGCGGCGGCGCGGCCCATCCCGCCGCGCCGGCGGCGGGGCCGCTCAGCGTCTATCTCGGCGCGGGCGATGGCTCAGTCTCGAAGTTGGATGCCACGACGGGCAAACTGCGCTGGCAGGTGCAGTTGGGCAGTCAGGTGATGACGCCGCCGGTCATCGCCAATGGCAGCGTGTATGTGAGCATGATAAACGGCGAAGGCATCTCGCTCTATGCCCTGAATGCCAGCACCGGCAAGCCGCGCTGGCACGCCGCCACCAAATATATGAAGTTCTTCATGCAGGTGACGGTGATGAATGGCCTGCTCTACGCGCTCGACGGCGACACGCTCGATGCCTTTGACGCGAACACGGGCGTGCTGCGCTGGCATACCCGGCCTATTCCCTTCGGGGGCATCGCGGTTGTACCGGGCATGGTCTATGCCACCGGCGGCGACGGGAGCGGCGCGAGCTTCCTCTACGCGCTGAATGCCAGCACAGGCTTGCTGCGCTGGCGCGTGGCCGCGCCGTCCAACGGCAGCCAATTCTTCACACCGCTTGCTGCCAATGGCGTGGTCTATATTCCGGCGGGCACAATCAATACCCTGGAGTCGGGCAGCCTGGTTTATGCCTACACTGCCGGCACGGGCAAACTGCTCTGGCAATCCGCGCCGCTGACGACGATGCTGAATGGGATGGCTCCCCTGCTGGCGGGCACGACGCTCTATCTGATGGATAATATCGGGCACGTCTTTGCCTTCAGCGCCAGTGATGGCAAGCTGCTCTGGAGCTATGAGAAGGGCGCTGGCGAGGCATCGGCCCCGCTGCTCGTAGCCGATGGGGTCGTCTACGCGGCGGCGGCGGGCCAGGGCGTGGGCTACGATGCGATCCTCGCGCTTAACGCCGTCGATGGCTCCGCGCGCCAGACATATGCACCGATCAACTACTATGCGACGCCCTTCGCGGTGAAGGCTGGTATCCTCTATGTCGGCTCCGGCGCCGGGGTGATCTCTGCGCTCAAGATCGCTGATGGCTCGCTGCTCTGGCAGCAGCAGGTGGAGGCGTCGTCGGACCAGCAAGGCAAATACTTTCTTCCAGAGGTTTCACCGTCGGTGGTTCCATAGAGACTGTTTCAGCCTCTAGGAAAGGTGTATGATTTGAGCGGCAAATATGTAAGATTTTAGCCGCGAAAGCGTATATCTTTGTAGGAGGGCCATATGCAGACCCGATCAGCCGTTGTCTATGAGTATGGGCAGCCGTTCCGGCTGGAGACGCTGGAACTGGACGAGCCACGCGAGCGCGAGGTGTTGGTGCGCGTGGTCGCCGCCGGCATCTGCCATTCCGATGAGCATGTGCGCATTGGCGAGATGCGCGGGCGTCTGCCGCTGGCCTGCGGGCACGAGGGCGCCGGCATTGTTGAGCGCGTGGGGCCAGGCGTGACGCGCTGCAAGCCGGGCGATCATATTGTATTTAGTTTCATTCCCGCCTGCGGCCATTGTCGCTTTTGTCTGATGGGCCTCTCGAATCTTTGCGTGATGCAGAACCAGACAATGGGCGGGCCGCGCCTGGATGGCAGCTATCGCATGCACGACAGCGCCGGGCAGGGCGTCGGCCAGTTTTGCCTGGTCTCGACCTTTAGCGAGTGGACGGTGGCGCCAGAAGAATCTATCGTGGTGATCGATCAGGATGTGCCGCTGGAGAAGGCCGCGCTGGTCGGCTGCGGCGTTTCAACCGCCTTTGGCGCGGTGGTCTACCGCGCCCGCGTCGAGCCGGGCAGCACAGCAGTGGTAATGGGCTGCGGCGGCATCGGCTTAAACGTGGTGCAATGCCTGGCGCTGGCCGGCGCGGCGCGGATTATCGCCGTCGATGTGGTCGATGCCAAGCTGGAGGCAGCGCGGCAGTTTGGCGCAACCCATACGCTGAATGCGGCGCGTGATGATGTTCCTAAGATGGTGCGCAGCTTGACGAATGGGGATTGTGCGGATTATGCGTTTGAGGTGAGCGCTGCGCCCAGCGCGGTGAGCCAGGCGTTTGCCTCCATACGCAAGGGTGGCACGCTGGTCTTGATTGGCATTGCTCCTGCGGATATGCGCACTCTGCCAGTTTCCCCGCAGGAGATGGTGCTGCTGCAAAAAGCGGTGATCGGCACGCTCTATGGGTCGGTCCACGCGGCCAACGATATTCCCAAGCTGCTGTCACTCTACAAAGCCGGCAAGCTCAAGCTGGATGAACTGGTGACGAGAACCTATACGCTCGATCAGGTCAACGAGGGCTATGCTGATCTGGTGGCAGGCAAGAACCTGCGCGGGGTGATTACTCTGTAGCAGTGGCAATGTTGATAACACATTTCCCTGTGCCCATTCGTCTTCTGGAGTGAGGAGGACGGAGGGTGAACAGGGCTGGCCGGGCGCCTCTCGTGGATTTGAGCGATGAGGCGTCTGTGAGGCGCGAGCGCATGTATAAACCGATGGAGACGGCGCCATTGCACGGCTCCACTCCTGCCGAGGACGCCGGGACTGGTGATGAACTGGAGCCGGCGGCACGCGAAGAGGAGTACACGGACGAAGCGACCCTTGAATTGGCCGGGGTCGCTTCGCCAGGGGAGAGTATGCCCAGGGACCGGGCAGATGCTGCGCCTGCTGTCGGCCCTGACAACGAACCGCCGGAAGCGCCGCCCGATTTTGAGACGTTGTTTGAGGCGTATTACCGGCCACTCTCCAGCTTTTTATATCGCATGGTCGGCGATCTGCAACTGGCGCAAGACTTGACACAGGATTGCTTTATCAAGCTGCATCTGGCGCTGAAGGCCGGGCAGCCGCTGGCAAACGCACGCGCCTGGCTCTATCGGGTTGCCACCAACGCCGCGCTGGATGAGCGCCGCCGGCGCCGGCGTATTCTCTGGCTCCCGCTGCTCACCGGCAGCGAACATGCCGAGCCGGAGCAGCAAGACCCGGAAGAGCAGGTGGCGCTGCGTGACCGGCTGCAACAGGTGCTAGGGGGGATTTCTCCCAATCTTGCGGTTTGCCTGCTGCTGCATCTGCATCACGGCTTTTCGCATGATGAGATCGCCGCCATGCTGGGCATCACCTCCGGCGCGGCGCGCACCCGCTTGCAGCGGGGGCGCGAAGCCTTTAAGGCGCGCTGGCTGGCAACCGATGGACGCGGCGCGTCGGGTCGCAACGACGCCTCGGCCCCGCCCGGTCAGAATCATGTATCTCGCCACGCTCCGTCCAGGGGTCGGAGCGCCACACACGCTGAGGAAGACAACGGGGGCACCTATGAAACATCTGATACCTGATCGGCCACTTCTGCCACCAGATGGCCCGGACGGACCCCAACGGCCTTCTTCTTCCTCATCGCCCCGGCGCGGCGCGCTCTCGCACCGCCAGGCGCGGGAACGGCTGGCGCTGGCGCTGGACCCTACGACGGAGCCGGAACTGCTGGAGACTCTCCAGCAGCATCTTGCCGGCTGCGAGCGCTGCCGGCGTGAACTCGATGATCTACGTCAGGCAGAAGCCTGGTTCCTGGCGCAGCCGGTGGAGGCGCCGCAGATGGCGGCGGCGCAAGATGCTGTCTGGGCGGCCATTCAGACGCGCATCGCCGCCGAGGGCGCGGGTTCTCCCGCCAGCAACGGCCATCTCAACGGGCACAATGGGCACGAGCCTGTAGCGCCGGCATCTCTGCCAGCGCAGGAGCCGCCGGAGACGGCGGCGCAGCCCCCCGCCCTCGTTCCTCTGGTCCCTGCCCCTCTGCTGCCACACCCGGCTGGCAAACC
>CAZFWN010000107.1:0-5703 GCA_964522745.1 uncultured Ktedonobacterales bacterium | reverse complement strand
CCGCCCTCGTTCCTCTGGTCCCTGCCCCTCTGCTGCCACACCCGGCTGGCAAACCGATCCCTTTTACTCCGATGAAGACGCTGATTGCCGTGCTGGCAGCCTCGTTCCTGATGAGCAGCCTGGTTCTGCTGGCTGTGTATGTTGCTTCCAATGGGCATCCGCCGGCGCCTAACCAGCCCACGACGGCTTCTGCCAGCGCCGATGTCCTGGACCCTGGTAATCTGACAACGGTGATCGATTTTGATCCGCTCTCGCGCCAGGTGTTGACGCTCACCAGCGATACCCGCTATGACTGTCCGCGCGGCTGGCACTGCCCCGCGCCGCTCCTGCCCTGCCTGCGGATGACCAGTCTGGCAGCGGAGAGCGGTCAGGCGACCTGGAAACTGGTGCCCACCTGTATGAGTACGCCGGAGAGCAACAGAACAACCTTTACGGCGCTCTTGGATGATGCCGCGCTTGGCGCGGCGGCGCTGGTCGATAGCACCGGAGGGGTGACGCTGCTGGATACGCGCAGCCAGAGCGCCGGCCTCAGCTACCGGCTGGCGTGCTGCCAGGGGTCGCTGACCAAGGCCGGTCCGACCTTGCTCGATAGCCCCGATCACCTGCTGCTGACGGCAACGCTCAGTGAGCGCGATGAATCTCCGCAGGCGTTGACGGCGCAAGATATGATGACCGGCCAGACACGCTATCAGGTGCCGATTGCGACAAAAAGCGGCGTGTTGGAAAACGCGGTTTTTAGCGCTGCAACTGGATGGCTGTACCTCTGGGTAGCATGCACCGTGACCAGCGACGCCACCTGTGTGGAAGCTTTCGAGGCCAGCAGTGGCCGCAAAGTGGCAGCCTGGCAGGAGCCTGACTCGTCATCAAAACCGCTGGCGGCTGATCCGAGCCAAGGCGTCCTCTATGTCTCTGATGGAGGCGAGACCCACATCCTCGATGGACATTCGGGTGCAACGCTCGGCAGCTTACCGCTCGCCGAGTCGATGGTGATTAATCAACCGCTGCATCACGCCTATCTGCTTGGCGAGGATGGCGTCACCGTCGTCGATACGCGCACCCGCCGCAAGCTGAGTACGCTGCCAGTGCTGGCGTATGACAGCGGGTATTGGCCGACGACTCCTGCCGTCGATGAGCGCCTGGATCGCGTCTATCTGCCAACGATGCGCGGCAAGGTGTTGATGGCCCAGGATGACTCCTCCGGGCAACTGCGGCTCCATTCTCCGGTCTTGCAGGCGACCCTGGATGCTGAGCGTGCCCTGACTAACGCGCTTGCTACTGGCCCGTTTGACCTCAACGCGGCTGATCTGCCGCTGGGGCCAGGCTCCTTCAGCTTCTATTATGAATTGCAGCACACCGAATCCGATGGGTGCGGCTGGCTGCCGGTAGTGGCGCGCACAGAGAGTACCGCCAGACCGCTTAGCGGTGGCGGCTACGATGTGACGATCTCGCTGGCCTGGACAGATACGGCGGCTCAGCAAGGACCGCTCCGCTTTGACACCCCGCCGCCAACCCAGACAAGCTATCCGCACCAGCACAACTGGCAGTATCGCATCCCCGCCAGCGGCGGCGCGCAGCGTACCGCCGAGCAAGGCGCCGTGATGCCGCAGTGCTAAGCGTTGTGCCAGAAGGCAGGCGGTTTTAGCTGCCGGTCTTCTTGCCCTTTCGAGAGGCATCCGACCCGCCGAAATCACCGCCAACATCCAGCCCTTCAGCGAACCTGAGCAGGACAATCAGCAGAGCGCCTGCTGGTCACGAATTTCCCATCACCGCCGTTTCACAGGTTTTCGTAACGGTTTTCGTAACGATTGCGGAACGGGCAGAGGGTACGCTAGAATAGGCGAACTGAACCGGGTGGGAAAGGCTGGTGAAACAGTACCCTATGAAACCGAGGAAAGCCTCCTTAGAGGAGATGATTTACCCCGACTGGCAGAGCGATAGCAACACGCGCTTACAAGGCGCCCCACTGGTACTCTTCAGGCTTGTCTGGCTGCTGCTTGCCCTGGGGACGCTGGGCGTCTTTTTCGCCGGGCTGCCCACGTACCTGAGCCACTTTCAGAGCGTCTGCCCTGGGGCGAACTGCGCCGCCGGGCAGTTGGCTCCCGAAAATGTGCGCGTGCCGCCGATCCTGGCTGCCCCGGTGGGCAACTATCCCACGTATACGGTGATCTTTCAAATCGCTTCGGCGCTGGTCTGGTTCGCGGTGGGCGTAGTAATCTTCTGGCGCAAATCCAACGACTGGATGGCGCTGCTGGTCTCCTTGATGCTGATCCTCTTTGGCACTGCCGATGTCACGCATGTGCTTGCCGAAAGCCGGACGCTCTGGCACGCGCCCGCGCTGACTTTGAATCTGCTCACCTTTGGCCTGGCGTTTCTGGTCTTTGCGCTCTTTCCCAGTGGGCGCCTGGCGCCGCGCTGGGCCGTTGGACTCGTGGTGATCTATACGGCCTCGGCGCTGCTAAGCGTCTTTTTCCCTGGCTCGCCGCTCGCCATCAATAGCTGGCCTATCCCGCTCACGGCCCTGGCGTGGTTCTCTCTGGTACTCTGTATGGCGCTCGCGCAAGTGGAGCGCTACTGGCGCGTGTCCAGCCTCGTCCAGCGTCAGCAAACGAAGTGGATTGTGCTGGGGGTGGCCGCCGCCGTTGTGGGTGGTGGGTTCTGGGTGCCTGACCTGCTCGTTGGCTCCCTCCGCCAGCCTGGCTCAGTCTATCAGGCGATCTTGCTGGTGGTCAACTATATCCCACTGCTGATTCCCTTGACGATTGGGTTTTCCATTCTGCGCTATCGGCTGTGGGTCATCGATACAGTCATCAATCGGGTGCTGGTATATAGCATCCTGACCGGGCTGCTGGCACTGGTCTATGTTGGCTGCGTCATCCTGTTAGAGTATCTCTTGCGCGGTATCCTCACGGAAACATCCGGTGTCGCCATTCTGGGTTCGACGGTTGCTATCGCCGCGCTGTTCCAGTCGCTTCGCTGGCGTATCCAGGCGGCCATTGATCGCCGCTTCTATCGAGAGAAATATCAGGCTGGCCGTCTGATGGCAGCCTTCAGCGCCAGTCTGCGGAGTGAAATCGATCTGCAACAGTTGAGCGAAGACCTGGGGGTCGTCGTTGAGCAGACGATGCAGCCGAGCTATATGGCGCTCTGGCTCTGCGCGCCCGATGACGCAAATCAGCCGGCGCAGCCAGAAATGAGCCAGCAGGACGGCAAATAAGCGGGGAAGAGGTTGAGCGCATATGCCGAAACTAGGAAGTATCCTCAAACACCTGTGGACGGGCCGCAGCGACCCGGACCCCAGGATGCTGCGCATGCCTACCGCCGATCTGGTGTATTGGATCGCGCAAAGCGGTGGCGCCCTTCCGCAGCCGTCTCAGGGCAAGCCGGAGTGGCTGGCGCGCTCGCGCCAGCCTTTGGTGCTGGCTGATAAGATTCAGCCCGGCGATCCCATCGTGAGCTATTTCCTCAGCGCGCCTGGCCCGGTGGAGATTGAGAAACTGCATCTGGATTCGCCGACGCTGCTTGCCTTGAAGAAGGCAGGCGCGCAGTTGGTCGTTCCGCTGCTCAGCCAGGGCGAACTGGTTGGCATTTTCCATCTGGGGCCACGTCGCGGCGGGCAGGACTATTCGCTCGATGATCGCGGGCTGCTGAACACCCTCGCTACTCAGGCCGCGCCCGCCGTCCGCGTGGCGCAGTTGGTTCAGGAGCGCGAGCTGGTCATTCAGGAGCGCGAGCGGCTGGAGCAGGAGATGCTGGTCGCCCGCCTGATCCAGCAAACCCTCCTGCCCAAAGAGCTACCCGCTCCCCCAGGCTGGCAGATGGCCGCGCACTATCAGCCTGCCAGAGCCGTTGGCGGCGACTTCTACGATTTCATTCCATTCAGGAATGGGCAGTTGGGTCTGGTGGTCGGCGATGTGAGCGATAAAGGCATCCCAGCCGCGCTGGTCATGGCAACCATTCGCAGCGTCCTGCGCGCTGCTGCCCGGCGCCTGGTCGCCCCGGCGAAGGTCTTGCGGCGGGTCAACGATCTGCTCTATCCTGATATTCCGCGCAAGATGTTTATCACCTGCTTCTATGGTCTGCTGGACCCGGCCAGCGGGCGGATGCGCTACGCGAATGCCGGTCACGACTTGCCCTACCGCTGGCGCGCTGGTGCGGTCTCTGAAGTGCGCGCTACCGGCATGCCTCTGGGGCTGATGCCTGGCATGCGCTATGAGGAACAAGAGGTGCTGCTCGCCCCTGGTGAGAGCATCCTCCTTTACAGCGATGGGCTGGTGGAGGCGCACAATCCCCAGCGTGAAATGTTCGGCTTCCCACGCTTACAAACGCTGCTCAAAGAAGCGAACGGCGACCAGGATGTGATTGCATTCTTACTAGCCCAGCTTGCAGCCTTTACCGGGATAGGCTGGGAGCAAGAGGACGATGTGACGCTGCTCGCCCTCCACAGACGCGAGCAGCAGCCCACTGTATAGGCTGGCTTCTTGCTCAGGCATTGAGCAGGCGCATCATGCCTTCGCTGTAGCGAGTGCCGCTCGGCTGGGCCAGGGCGTTGATACGCTTGAGATCATCAGCGGTGAGCGTGATTTCTACTGCCTGGATATTCTGCTCCAGATAGGCGCGCCGCTTGGTGCCAGGGATAGGCACAATGTCCTGGCCCTGCGCCAGCACCCAGGCCAGCGCGAGCTGGCTGGCCGTGACGCCTTTCTCAGCGGCGATGGTTTCCAGTTCGCGTACCAGATCAAGATTCTTCTTGAAATTTTCACCCTGGAAGCGTGGCACGCTGCGCCGGAAATCATCGGGGGCGAAATCTTCAAAGCGCCTGATCTGCCCAGTCAAGAAGCCGCGCCCCAGCGGGCTATAGGCCACGAGGGTGATGCCCAGGGCGCGACAGGTGGGCAGAACCTCGGCCTCAATATCCTGGCTCCAGAGCGAGTATTCCGATTGCAGCGCGTTGATGGGATGCACGGCGGCGGCCCGTTTGAGGGTCTGGGCGGACGCCTCCGAAAGCCCTATTGCTCGTACCTTGCCAGCCTTGACCAACTCAGCCATCGCGCCAACGGTCTCCTCTATCGGCGTGGCCGGATCGACGCGATGAAGGTAATAGAGATCGATGTGATCGGTGCCTAGACGCTGCAAGCTAGCGTCACAGGATTTTTTGACATAGGCTGGTGTTCCGTTGAAGTCCCGGCTCTGCGGGTTGGCCGGATCGCGCACAATGCCAAATTTGCTGGCAAGCACGGCCTGCTCGCGCCTCCCCTGCAACGCCTTGCCGACGAGCAGTTCATTCTTGCCCAGGCCGTAGATGTCTGCCGTATCAATCAAGTTTACGCCAAGTTCCAGGGCACGGTGGATCGTGGCAATGGATTCGGCGTCGTCGGTGGCTCCATAAAATTCAGACATACCCATGCAGCCCAGCCCCATGCGCGAAATACGAATGGTGCTGTGTCCCAAAGTAACGTATTGCATCGGTGTGGCTCCTTCTGTCTCGGGGCGTACCATTTTCTCCTACAGAGAGCATAGTACCCGTTCGAGCGCGCTCGAAGTCAAGGTGATGGGTATGAGACAGGAGACCTTATGACGCTGGCAGGGTGAAGATGAAGGCGCTGCCAGGGCCGGTGGTGGGGCGAGCCAGGTCGGCGGGCCAGTCGGTACAGGGCGAGTGCGCGCTGATCTGGCCGCCGTGCTTTTCCACCAGGGCGCGAGCGA
>CAZFWN010000106.1:0-19377 GCA_964522745.1 uncultured Ktedonobacterales bacterium | reverse complement strand
AGCGCGCCCGCAGCCAGCGCCAGGGCGAGCAGGAAGGGTAGCAGAGATCGATGTCGAGTGCGCAAGTTCAGCTTCATCACGTGTCCCTCCCGAAATGTGGCATCTCAGTCCCGTCGTCCCGATGATGAATGTCGCGTAAGAGCTTAGCGGATTGGTCCACCCGGTCCCCCCATGTTGCCCGTCGCCAGCCTGGCTTGCAAGCGCTGCAAGGTTTGCTGGGCAGCCATATCGTTTCGGTTCAGATTGACCGCCGCCTGGCACTCGCGCAGCGCCTCTTGCAGCCGGCCCTCGCGCTCATACGTCTGGGCGAGCATGTGGCGCGCCGGCACATTGCCAGCCTCAATTTGCAGCGCCTGCACAAAGGCGCGCTCGGCATCTTGCAGCCGGTTCAGGCGCAGGCTTAACTGGCCGATACCCATATGTACCTGAAGCAGCCGGTTGCGCGGGAGCAGCCGCGCCGCCTCGCGGTATTCGGCCAGCGCCGGCTCAACTTGATTGGTTTGTTCATAGCACTGCGCCAGCAGCCAATGCGCCTCGCCATCGTTGGGATTATTGCGAATGGCGTTTTGATAGGCTTTAATCGCCTCAAGCGGGCGCCGCTGGATAATAAAGAAGACATCACCAACCAATCGGTGTGTTTCGGCATCGGTTGGGTTGAGCCGGAGCGCGTCTTGATAGGCCGCCATTGCTCTTGTGGTGTCGGGCGGCATGCTGCGCGCGTGAATCATCCCAAGCAGTTTATACACCTGCGCGTTATTTGGGTCAAGTTGCAGGGCTTGCTGGGCGATGTTGAATGCCTCGGCAAAGCGCCGCTGATCGAGCGACGCGCGTGCCATGTTGACATACCGGGCAGAAGGGCCGGTGCCTGGCGGCGCAATCGTTCCTGGCGGCCCAATGGTCCCTGGCGGAAGCACCGGATTGACGCCCGGAGGAAACCCGCCTGGGATGGCAATCGCTGGGCCGGAGCCTGCCGGCGCCGGCGGCAGCCGCAGGATGGCCTGCTCCATCTCGGCAGCGCTCGCCCAGCGGGCATCGAGGTTTTTCTGGAGTGCCCGGCCAATGATAGCATCAAAGGCGGGGGTGATCTCTGGCCGCAGGCTGCGAATCGTTGGGAAATCGAAGATGGAGGGCGAGTTCTTGGTCGCGTCGTGGCGTGTGAGCAATCGGTGCAGCGTAGCGCCCAGCGCGAAGATGTCGCTCTTGACCTGCGGCTTGCCTTCCAACTGTTCGGGCGGCGCGTAGCCCAGCGTCATAATCACCGTTGCCTGGCGCCCGCCGCTTTCGGAGAAGCGCGCAATGCCAAAGTCGATCAGCTTGATCTTCTCATCATTGGTGACCATGATATTGGAGGGCTTCAGGTCACGGAAGATCACCGCCGGATTCTGACTGTGCAGATAGTACAACACATTGCAGACCTGTACCGCCCAGTTGCGCACCCGCGCCTCCGGCAGCCCGCGTGGCTGGCCCTCCTGCTCCAGCACCTCCGAGAGCGTGCGGCCCTCGACAAATTCCATCACCAGATAGTTATGCCCATGCTCATCAAAAAAATCGAAGACTTTGGGGATGGCCGCATGGTGCAGTTCCAGCAGCATATTGGCTTCGCGGTTAAACCATTGCAGCGACTGCTCGCGCTCTTCCTCATTGCTGAAGTTATCCAGCATCTCTTTGATGGCGCACGGCTTTTTGAAGTGCTGGTCAAAGGCGCGGTAGACGGCGCCCATGCCCCCCTTGGCGACGGCTTTCTCGATCTTGTAGCGCTTATGCTGTAGCTCAGTGCCAACAACCAAACGCTTGGGGGGGCGCCCACGCTCTTCTGCCGGTTCATCCTCTGGCTCTTCTGCGGGCGGTGGGGGCGGAGGCGCAGAGATAGGCTCGCTGCTGGCCTTGTTGGGCGTGTTTGCCAGAGCCACGTTGCTGCCTGCAAGTGGCCTTCCACATTTGATGCAGCGCTGCGCATCATCACTATTTGCCGTATGACAGTTGGTGCATTCGATCACGTCCACGCTCCGTCCAATCCACCTCAGCAGTGGTGGTCCAGGCACGTCTATTGGGCTGCCCCAGAAGTCCTGCCTGCATCGGTAGGCAATGTCTCGTTCGTCGCCACTACTAGATCGTAGAGAGAACAGGCTCCTGCTCTCTATTTACAGAGATGCTACCACACGATGCCTGAGATGGCAAGAGAGCCTAAACTGCTGCTTCCCGACCGCTTATAGCATACAGGGAGCAAGGCGCTTGAACTATGGTCTAGTTCACAAAACAAGCAAATATTCCGCCGATTTTAATCGGCGCCTGCTCTTTGCCGGGATCGGCGCGCTATGCTATAATGAATGGCGGCACAACAAGCAACACGCCAGTCGCCCACCAGAGGCAGGCGCCCTGCTCCTGCCGGCTCACCGGGTGATTGTGCCTGTTCTTCTTGGAGGAATCTGTGGCAAATATTGGCTATCTCTATGCGATCATTTTCTTCCTGGCTGGCTGTGGACTGGTTGGGGCGGGATTGATCGCAGCAAAAGTCGTCGGGCGCTTTACTATTAAAAAGCACGTCGCCCGCAGCAAAAATGTCATCTACGAGTCTGGTGAGACGCCCCTGGGAAGTGCCTGGGTCCAATATCCTCTGGCCTTTTATGTCTTTGCCCTGCTCTTTGTTGCCTTTGATGTGGATATTGTCTTCCTGATCTCCTGGGCCGTCATCTTTCAACAGCTTGGCTGGTTTGGCTTTGTTGAAATTACCTTCTTTATCATCGTGCTGGCGCTGGGGCTGGTCTATGCCTGGCGGAAGGGAGTCATTCGATGGATATGATCTCTCGCTCTCCCCGGATGAGTGCGGTGCCCGCATCTGCGCCGCAAGCCTTTCAGCCAGACCATATCGCCGAACTCACCCGCGCCCTGCATTCCCTGGAAGGCATCGCTGGTGATCCCGTGTTGATGGGTGGTGGCGGGGTGGGCATTGAAGTAGAGCCGGCCAGCCTGGTCTCGCTCTGCCGCTCCCTACGTGATGAACTCGGCTTCGAGATGCTCACCTCCGTCTCCGGCGTCGATATGCACGATCATCTAGAGACGGTCTATCATCTGCGCTCGCTCTCGCGCAATTGGCTCTTGCAGGTCAAGGTCAAACTGCCGCCGGGCACGCACGAGGTGGACAGCGTTGTCAGCATCTGGATATCGGCCAACTGGCTGGAACGTGAAACCTATGACCTCTTCGGCATCGGCTTTATCGGCCACCCCGACCTGCGCCGCATCCTGCTGGACGACGAATTTGAAGGGCATCCTCTGCGCAAGAGCTTCCACCCCACGCCCATGACGGTGCATGACCGCGCCACCACCCAGGTCTCGCCTCAGGAGGCGCTTTCGGGAGAGCAGCAGCGCGGCGTGGAGCGCGTCGTCTCTAAACGGCTTGGACAGGGTGCCCAGGAGCGTCTGCATCCGGGCACGCCAACCTTCGGCCACGCGCAGCATCTTGATCAACCCGGCGCCCCCAGCAGCATGACGCTTGATGCAGAAGAAAAGTCTACCAGCGGTTAGCAGAAACTCATGGCAACAGGGGATGGGGGAGTCCGCGAAGGCGGACTTGCGGCCTCCAGGCGCGGTTTCAACCGCCAGCGTCCTCTGGCCTCTAAGGAGCAAAAATAGATGGCTATCGACCCAGATGCAAAGATAGACAACTTTATTGAGGGCGCTGAAGGCTTCCGCTCCGAGGAAATGATCCTCAATATGGGGCCGCAGCACCCCTCGACGCATGGGGTGCTGCGCCTGGTGCTGGTCATGGATGGCGAAACGGTCGTGCAATGCACGCCGGTCATCGGCTATCTTCATCGCGGCATCGAGAAGATTCTGGAAAACCGCCCCTATATGGGCGGCATCCGCTATATGGATAACTCCGACTATCTCTCGCCGATGCTCAACGAGACCGCCTACGCCGGCGCCGTCGAGCAGTTAGCGGGCATCGAGCCGCCGCGCCGCGCCCAATATATCCGCCTCATCACCAATGAAATGCAGCGCATTGCCAGCCATATGATGGCCCTTGGCTCCTATACTGGCGACCTGGGCGCTCTGACCCCACTGCTTTACTGCTTCCGTGACCGCGAGGGCATCCTTGATCTCTTCGAGGCGCTGGGCGGCAGCCGCTTCAACGTCAACTATCTGCGCGTGGGCGGCGTATTGCATGATTTTCCTAAAGGCTGGCTTAGCCGCCTGGAGCAGTGGTGCAATAATTTCGATCACTCGCTCAAAGAGATCGAAAACCTGGTCATCGGCAACGAAATCTTTGAGGCGCGCACCCAGGGCGTGGGCTACATCGACCCCCAGCAGGCCATTGCCTACGCGCTGACCGGCCCCATGCTGCGTGGTTCGGGCGTCAATTTCGACCTGCGCGTAGACCGGCCCTATATGGCCTATCGTGAAATCTCAGTCAATCCTGCTGTGCGCCAGGAGGGCGATGCCTTTGCGCGCTTCCGCGTGCGCCTGGATGAATGCTATGAGAGCCTGCGCCTGGTGCGCGTGGCGATGGATAAGCTGCCAGGCGGGGCGGTCTCAGCTCGCACGCCAATTGCGTTCCGCCCGCCGCGCGGCGAAACCTACTTTGCGGTGGAAAGCAGCAAAGGCGAGCAGGGTATCTATCTGATAAGCGATGGCTCGGAGTATCCCTACCGTGCCAAGATTCGTGGCCCGTCCTTTGTTAATCTGCAAATCATCTCAGAGTTGCTGCGCGGCCACAAGATGGGCGACGTGATCGCCATTCTCGGCAGTTTTGATCTGGTGTTGGGTGAGGTGGATCGATAGCCTGCAATGACGTAGGAAGGTGAAGCGCTTATGCTTTCGGATTTTTGGCAACAAGTAATCCACTTCTTTATTACACTGATTTTTGTCCTGCTCTTTGTGCCGGTCATACCGCTTCTTGGCGTCTATCTTGACCGCAAGATCATGGCGTTGATGCAGGACCGTCTGGGGCCAACGCATGTCGGCCCCTGGGGTCTGATGCAGACCATTGTGGATATGGTCAAGCTGCTCTCCAAAGAGGATATCAGGGCCAGCGCGTCAGATAACATTATTTTCGGGCTGGCGCCGGTCCTCTTCCTGGCGCCGATCATCACGTCCTTTGTCGTCCTGCCGTTTTCGCCGTATATGACCGTCAACGCGCTTAGCACCGGCATCATCTATCTGGTGGCGCTCAGTTCGCTGGATGTGATCGGCGTCTTCATGGCCGGTTGGGGGTCCAATAATAAGTATTCGCTGATCGGCGGGCTGCGCTCGACGGCGCAGATGATCTCCTATGAGTTACCGCTGGTTCTCTCACTCATCGGCGTGATCATGCTGACCAGCGTGCTGGCGCCCAACTGCACCGGCGCTCTCTCGACTGATCCCACCCATCCTCCCACCTGTGGCATCGGCTCCATCGCGCTCAGCGACATCATCAGCGCGCAGTTGCACCCCTGGTGGCTCTGGCTGGCTTTGATTCAGCCGCTGGGCTTGCTGATTTATTTCACCTGCGGCCTGGCCGAGACGAACCGCGCCCCCTTTGACCTGCCCGAAGCCGAATCAGAACTGGTGGCCGGCTATCTCACCGAATATAGCGGCATACGCTGGGCCTTCTTCTTCCTGGGCGAATATGCCAATATGGTCATCGTCTCCTCGATTACTACCTCGCTCTTCCTGGGCGGCTGGTCTGGCCCTGGGGCGAACCAGGAGTTCTGGGTAGGGCTGCTGGGCACCATTGGTGGCGGTATCGTCTTCAATATCTTTGCCGTCTTCTGGTTCCAGGTCAAGCTCTGGGGAATGGTGCTGGTCTTTGTCTGGATACGCACCACCCTGCCGCGCCTGCGGGCCGATCAGTTGATGCGTTTTGCCTGGCTGGTGCTGATTCCAGTCGCGTTGGCGAATATTCTTATCACCGGCTTTATCCTGCTGATTGTGCCACAACTGGCCGGGCATGTGCTTATCGCGCAGGTGCCGCTGGAGGTCTGGATCACCGGCGCAGTCAACTGGGTGATGTTCTTTGCCTATATCTTCCTGCTTGGGCGATTGGTTGGCGTTTCGGTCACCGGCAAGATGCCGCGCTGGGCAAAGCGGCGCATGCCGACGGCGGCTCAGCCGGTGCCAGCCCCGGTGGCAACCCCTGCCCAGATGGCGCGGGCAAGCAAATAAACAGCATGGTAGCGAGAGGGAGCAATTCTATGGCGCAAGAACGACGCAAGGGCCGGAGCTGGCTCCCCCTGGCGCTGGGTGCGGCTGGTCTGGCGGCTGGTGTGGTTATTGGCGGCGCGTGGGCCGTCAAAGAGCTAGAGATCTCTACCGAATGGGAGATCGACGCGCCTCCAGATAAGGTCTTCGCGGCTTTGCTGGAGACAGACAACTATGCCGACTGGTGGCCGCAGATCACCGCGCACAGCACCACCGCCGGGCCGCGCCTGAGCGCCGCAACAGTGGTGCAGGCGGCCTTGCGACTGCCGCTTGGGCTGCTCCCACTGTCTCCCACCCTGCGCGTGACGGTGCGCTTTCCACAGATCGAGCGTAACCTGCGCATCCGCGCCCGCCTGACTGGCGATGTGGCCGGCATTGCCGAGTGGGTGCTGGTGCCACAGGGCAAGGGCACGCTGCTCAAGAGCAACACCCGCCTGCGGCTGGCGCATCCGCTGATGAACCTGGCGGCGCTGGCGCTGCCAGAGTCTACCTGGCGCTCCACGCTGGAGGGTCTGCTCATCGAAGTGCGCGGCGGCTTGCACCGCGTCCTGGAGTCTACCGAGGCCGATCTGGCGTTCTCAAGGCCATAACTGGTGGATACCGAGTTGCCCGTTGCCCTACGGCATTTGCGTGAAGGCGACATCGTGCGCCTCTGTGGCCTGGCGCTGGCCGCACGCGGCCAGGAGCATCTGCGCACCGGCAAGGTGCAGCAGATGGAGCGCGTCGGTGGCACCTTGCGGGCGATGATCCTCTCTGATCAGGTGGTCTTGCATGTGCTGGCGCGCTTCTCCGATGCTGGTCTAGAGGAGTGGGAATGCTCCTGCGTTCCCGACCCGCCGGAAGCAGACCCGGCAGGCCAGCCGCCTGCCGGGCGTGCCCCCTGCGACCATCTGGCCGCGCTGCTCACCGCCTGGGTGCGCGTCCCTGGGCAATTTCGCAGCCCACCCGTTGCCTCCTCTCCCGCCTCGAATACCATTGTCAGCCAGGCGCATGTATCTGTAGCGCCGGCGTCCCCGCCGGCAGGAGTGGGGAGTAGCGCTAGCGTCTCTGCCGGCAGGGGCGGGGCAGCGCCCGTAGCGCCGGCCACTATGCCGGCGAGCGGCGCGCCTGCCAGTGATGGCGCGCTGGGTGCCGAACTGGCACAGCTCGCGCCTCCTTTTAGGGAAGCGGCAGTTGAGTCGCTCGATGAAAGCGGGCGCCGCTTTTTAGAGGTGCTGACGCTGGCCGGCGGAAGCGTCAGCGAACACGAAGTCCAACGCATCTTCGCCCGTCTGGGGCTGGGCGCGCCGGAGGAATTGCCGGTCATGCTCGGCCAACTGCGCCAGCGTGGCTGGCTCCAGCCTGTCTTTACCGGCAGGCGCCCGGCGGCGTCTAAAGCACCGATTGAGCCTGCCGGCTGGCGGATGCCAGATGAGGCGCTGGCCGCGCTGCCGCGCAGCGTGCCGCTGCGACCCCTGTTCACTCAGTCCCCCTCCGCTGCGGCACAACCACTTCCTCCTGAACTGGCCCTGCACGAGCAGCGAGCGGCGGCCCACCTGCTCGACTTGCTTATGCTGGTCGCTGCGCAGGCGGCTGACTGCCAGGCAGATCACGCGCTCGCCGACCTTTCGCCTGAGCAGGCAAGCCGCCGGGCGGAGCCGCTTGGAACCACAGCCGATGAGGTGCGCTTTGGTTTCTTTTTGCTCCGCTTGTTGGGCCTGGTCCCACTGGCTCGGTCAGGCTCTTCTGGCGCCGGGTCGCGCCCGAATAACGCTGCCGCATTCTCCGACAAGCTCCCAACACCTGTAGATGCTGGCAACACGCGAGCGACGCATGCTCAGGCTGGCGAGATGCTGCTGCGCGCCTTTCGCCTCTTCGCCGGGCAGCCATCGGCTGATGCTCTGCAAGAAGTCTTTACCTGCTGGCTGCATGCCCACTCGGCCCGCGAACTGGCAGAACTGCGCGATGCAGGCGTGCGCACCGCCTGGCAGAGCCAGCACCAGGCGAAGCAGGCGCCTGATATTGCCGGCGAAAATCAGGCCGCTCGTGAGCAGTTAGTTGATTTGCTGCGCGCCATCCCAGCCGGGCGCTGGTGGAGCTTCAACTCGCTGGTGGATTTTCTCTGGGCGTTTCGGCCTGATTTTCTGCGCGGGCGCCAGCAAACCTTTCTTCGCCCACAGTGGTGGCTGGAACGGCTGGAGGATGGCAAGGTGCTTTCATTGGATCTGCGCATCGACTGGCGCCACGCCGAGGGTCGCTATATCGCCTTGTGCTTTCGCCGCGCCCTGCACTGGCTGGGGCTGGTAGACCTCGCGCTTGATGAGCGCGGGCGGCTCAAGGGCTTCCGCATCACGCCGCTTGGGGCATTTCTGCTCGGCAGTATGCCTGGCAGTCGGCTAGACCAGGAGGCTTTGCAATCCCTACGGTCTCTGCGGTCTGTCTCAGACAGCGCCCACGCATCTCCTGCTGTGGCCGCGCCCGCGCGGCTGCGAGCGCTGGACGATGGAAGACTGCTTGCGCCGCTGGCAGTGCTGAGCGAGCCGCTGCTTGAAATGCTGCTTTGTTGGTGTGAGCCAGCCGGCGCGGGGGCCGGAGGGCTGCTCTTCCTGCCAACCGCTGCGCGCCTGGCGGCAGCCCTGGATGCTGGACAGTCGGCAGATGCCTGGCTGGCGCTGCTGGAGCAGGGCGAGTCGGGCGCCGCGCTCAGCACGATACTAGAACAGGTCCGTCGCTGGCTCGGCATGTATGGCAAGGTGCGCCTGTACGCATCGGCGGCGCTCTTGGAGGTGTCCGACCCGGCGCTGATGCGTGAACTGGAGGTGGCCGTCGATCTCTCGGCCCAGTTTGTCGATCATCTGCTCTCCCCCGCGTTGGCCGTCGTGCGTGCCGAAACTATCGAAGCCTTGCTGGAAGCGCTGCGCCGGCGCGGATATGTGCCCTGGATGGCAAAGGATACCCCCCTTGAGCGACCTTGAACTCCTGCGCAGCGCCCCGCCCACGCACCTGTATGCCATTGCTGAGGCGCGGCGGCTGTCGCTGCCGGGCGCCCGCCCTGTGTCTGCTGCTGGCCTCCCACTCGAAGAGATTGCCCAACGGCTCTTTCACGAGCCATCGCTGCGCGAGGCTCTGCGAGGGCTGGAAGCTGGCGAATGGATCATCCTGCGCGAACTGGCGCGCTGCGGCGGCCAGGCGCCCAGCTATGAACTGCGCGCCTATCTGCTCTCTGCCGGCGTGATCCGCAGCAGCGGACGCTCGCCCGAAGCGCAGGTGGCCCTCTATGAGCAGATGCTGGCTCAGCTCCTACGCCTGGGCCTGGTCTTCTGGGGACGGGTTGATATGCTGGGGGGGCGCGAATATGCCAGCGGCGCGCATGATGGCCTGCTGGTCATCCCCCCGTCCGTGCTGGCCTTGCAGGAAACGCTGGACCCCCACCCAGAAGAGTCACCACCCGCCGGCAACCTCCAGCCGCGTGCCCCGCTGTTTGCCTCGGCAGAAACCCTCCAGCATGACCTCTATTGTTACTGGCGCGTCGTGCGAGACCAGCCGGCTGGTCTCGCGCTGATGGCGAATGGGCTGCTGCCCAAGGCGACGCTGCGCACGCTCAATGCCGCGCTGTCGCTCAAGAGCGAGATCGATGATCTGCGCAGCGAACAAGAGGCCGGACGGCTCTTCTTCCTCCGGCTGCTCAGCCAGTCGCTGGGGCTGCTCACCGCGCAGCATGAATTGCTCATGGCAGTGGCCGAGCCGGCGTTTTTTGCCGGCTCGGTGGCCGCCCGCACCCGGCAGGCGTTTGATGCCTGGCTTGCTGGCGCCTTCTGGAACGAACTGCTGCACCTGCCCGGTATCCTCCTGCGCCCAACGCCTCCGCCTCTGGAAACAGCGCGCCCAGAAGTCCTGCGCGCACGCCAGGTGGTCCTCAACCTGCTGCGTGGGCAGCCGGCCACGAACTGGCTCAGCCGGGCGATGCTGCTTGCGCAGGCCCGACTGCGCAGGCCCGACCTGCTTTTTCCACAGCGCCGGCGTGGACAGGGCGATGTCTATATCGCTGCTGGCAACCCGTTTGGCTGGGATTTCCGCCCGCGTGGCGGCTGGCTCTCGGCCCATGATGCCTGGCTGCGAGTGGAGGGCGCCTTTCTGGCGCAGGTCGTCGAGGGGCCGCTGCACTGGCTGGGCGCCGTCGATCTGGACGCCCCATCACCCCAACATCCGCTCGCCTATCATCTCTCGGCGGTGGGGCTGGCGCTCTTGGGCAAGGGCGACTGGCCGCCAGAACTGACGGAAACAGTGCCGGGGCGGGTCGTCGTACAGCCAAACTTTGACCTACTGGCCCTGCCGCCGGTGCGCGCATCGCTGCTGCTCTTCCTGGATGAGATCGCCGAGCGCGATGCCCTCGATCAGGTCGCGCACTACCGGCTGACCCGCGAGCGCTGGCTGAGCGCCCTCCAGGCCGGCACCAGCGCCGCCGAACTGATCGCCAGGCTCGAACAACTGGCGCAGGCCGAATTGCCCCAAAATATGCGCTATTCGCTGTTGGAGTGGGAGCGGCAGGCCCAGCGCGTGCGCCTCTACCGTGACATCACGCTGTTGGAAGTCGAGGAGCCGACGCTGCTTGATACTCTGCTCGCTGAGCCGGCATTGGCCCCACTGCTCCGCCGCCTCACGCCCACAGCCGCCCTGGTGGATCGCAAACACCTTACCCACCTCTCCTCTATACTGCTCGAACATGGGCAACTTCCCCGCCTCATTCATCCAGATGAAAGCCAAATGGGTATTTCTTCTTAAAGAAGGTTTTTCTTCTGTGCCTTGCATAATGTTTGCATAATGCTGACCTGGAAGGCGCGAGCGGCTCCTCGTGTGGAGTACCAGAGAAATCCTCTATAAAAAGAGCGCCGCGACTGGCATGTTTCATGCGTGAGGAAGCATCTCAAAGCCACTTCAATTGTTGAAGTAACTTTCCGGCTGTTTTTAACGTATTACTTGGTGAGGAACCTGCGGTGGCCTTTGCGGGTCAATGAGCAAGCTGGAGAGATCGTGTCGCAGCCCGTTGCTTTCAGCCCTCTCTAGAGGCGCTTCTGGAACAGGTTACTGAGAAGGTTGCGAACCATTGCGGCACGGTCCAAAAGATACGTAGAACACCTTAGGCACTCTCAGGTGAATACCCGATGCTTTTCATATGCCTGGTTGGGTATACTGGACACAAGGGTCATACGTATAGTATACAAACATTATGCGAGAGGTTCCGTCTAGGCATCGAATCAAATAAGTGCTTCATCGGCCTTATGCTGTCGATGCGTCTTTGATCTGCTGATTGATCGAAGTAAACAGACGAGGAGGGGCGCCATGCACACATCCGTGCAAAAAACCCGCGAACAACTGTTGTGGGAGGAGCATCTGGCTGTAGAACTTCCGACCACGCGGGATACCCCACACACCGGCACGATCCAGTCCGCAGCGTCGGCTGATCGGACGGCTTCCGACGAGGCGACGTTGCCCGACCTTGAGGCACCTGAGGCTGATGAGGTGCTTGACCTCATCCCGGCAGAGGTCGAGTTAGCCCATCTGGAGGAACCGCTCTCTGCTGAGGGCGGTGAAGAAGCGGCTGATGAGGGCGTCGAGAGCGCTGAAGAGCTACCCGATCTGGATATGGATGATCCGGCGCTGCAAGCCCTCTATGATGGCCGCAATCGGCGCTCCTATCAAGGGGCCGATGGCTCAGAGGATGCTTTTCAAGGCTATCTTCATGATATTCGCGGATTATCGCTTATCTCCCATGAGGAAGAGCAGGTGCTGGCGCGGCTGGCCGCTGCTGGCGATACCCGCGCCCGCCGCCGGCTGGTGGAGGCGAACCTGCGGCTGGTCATCGCCATTGCCCGCCGCTATGTCAACAGTGGTGTCCCCCTGATTGACCTGATTCAAGAGGGCAATCTAGGGCTGATGCGCGCCGCCGAGAAGTTTGACTATCGGCGTGGCACCCACTTTGGCACCTATGCGACGTGGTGGATTCGTCAGGCCGTCAGCCGCGCTGCCGGCGAACAATCGCGCCTGATTCACCTGCCAGAGCATGTGGCGACCCGGCTGCGCAAGGTGCGCCGCGTGGCCGCCCAGCTTTCTCAGGAGAACGGCCTGGACCCGCTGCCAGAGCAGATCGCCGATGCCGCCGGCATGCCGATTGAAGAGGTTGATGATCTGCTGCACGTCACCGAGCAGCCGGTCTCTCTGGACTCTCCGGCGGATGCCGATAATCGCTATTCGCTGGCCGATACGCTGGAGGATCGTTCCTCGCAGGCTCCGGCGGAGATCGCCTCGCGCCATATGGTCGGCGAGGAACTCCATCGCGCCCTCTCAACGCTGACCTCCCGCGAGCGCGCCGTCGTCTCGCTGCGCTATGGCATCGGCGATGGCCGCAGCCGCACGCTGCTGGAGGTTGGGCGCGAACTTGGCATCTCCCGCGAGCGCGTGCGTCAGTTAGAAATGGTTGCACTGATGAAGCTGCGCCACGCCAGCACCTCGCAGAAGCTGCGCGAATGTGTCTGATGGCTTCTACTTGTACCGCCGGCTTCCAGCCGGCCCGTCTGGAGCGCCAGTGTCTCGCTGGCGCTCCAGTTGTCTCTCTTCCCTCACTGTGTTACACTGAACGGTGAAAAGATTTCCGTTTCGCCCTGGCCTGGTATGGGCAGGGCGAGCAGCGGCGTGCCCTGCCAGAAGATAACGACGGGGCGCCCTCAGCGGGAAAAGGAGAAGCTGCCCGATGATCACCTGTTCCTGTGGGGCTAGCTTGCAGCCCACGCAAAAATTTTGTCCCAATTGTGGCCGCCAGGTAACTGCTGACCATCAGCAGCCGACGCTCTATCCACAAATGACCGGCACACCAACAGCCAGCGGCCCCGTGACGGCTGGTATAACGCGCTGCTCGCATTGCGGCGGAGAGGTCAATGCCAACGCGCCGTTTTGTATGCACTGCGGCACACCGCTTTCGGCAGCCTCGGCCCAGCCCGCCCAGGCCAGCGCGCCAACAAACTGCCCATCCTGTGGCACTCCGGTCAACGCCGGTGTTCCCTTCTGCGCTATGTGTGGCGCGCATCTGACCGGCCTGGCCGCCGCCGCGCCTGCCGTGCTGGCTTGCCCCAACTGCGGTCAGGCCACCAACGGCAACGCGCCGTTTTGTATGCACTGTGGCGCGCGCCTCCAGGGCGTTGGCACGCCCGCCGGAGCAGCGCAAGCGCGCCAAACGACCTGCGCGCAGTGCGGCTTTCCCTTGCAGGCAGGAGCGGCCTTCTGCACGCATTGTGGCGCGCACTATGGTCCCCCACTCCAGCCTGGCATGCAGCCCGGTATGCAGCCCATGATGGGGATGCAGCAGCAGGTGATGCGCTGCCCCACCTGCATGGGCGCCGTGCCCGCCGGCACGAGCTTCTGCCAACAATGCGGCACCAGCATGAATGGGGTACAGGTGCCCGCCGGCGTACAGGGCCAGCCGCAGGGCTTCTTCCAAAACCTGATGGGCAGCAATGCCGGCAAGATCGGCGTAGGCGTGGCCGGTGGCCTGGCCGCCGCCTTTGTCGGCGAAGAGTTGCTGCATGGGATCGAGCGTGGCGCCGCCAACGATATGGAGTATGATGAATACGGCAATCCATTCCGCCGCCGCCGTGAGGGCGGTGGCCTGATGGGCGAAATTATCCGCGATGTCTTGTAGAGCGCCTTTAGCGCTCATACCCTATCAAGAATTGAGACAGGCATGACTGGACCACTTTGGGGCATTTTTATCGCTGCATTTCTGGCCTCGTCGGTGGAATTCGTCGAGGCATTTACCATCGTGCTGGTCGTTGGCGTGACCGTCAACTGGCGCAGCTCGCTCGTTGGCGCGCTGGCAGCCGTTGGCATACTGGCCGTCATCGTTGCCATCTTTGGCACCGCGCTGGTCGTCTATGTCCCGCTCACCGCGCTACGCATTGCCGTTGGGCTGCTGCTGATCCTCTTCGGGCTGAAATGGCTCAAGAAAGCCATTCTGCGCTACGCCGGCCTCAAAGCGCTGCACGATGAAGAGGCCATCTACGAAGAACATCTGGCAGAACTCAAGGCCAAAGGCCAGGCGCCGGCAGCGCGCATCGACCCATTTGGCTTCGTTACCTCTCTGAAGAGCGTCTTGCTGGAGGGGCTGGAAGTCGCCTTTATCGTCATCACCTTTGGCGCGCAGGTCAAGGATTCCGGCTCAATCAATGGCATCCTCGTGGCCGCGCTTGGCGCGGCGGCTGCCTTGATCGTAATCGTGGGCGCCGGCGCTCTGGTGCGCGCCCCACTTCAGAAAGTGCCGGAAAATACACTCAAGTTTGTGGTTGGCATCATGCTCGCCAGCTTTGGCACCTTCTGGGGCGGCGAAGGGCTGGGCATTCAGTGGGCCGGCCAAGACCTCTTTATCCTGGTGCTGATCGCCTTCTATCTGGCCGTCACTGGCCTGCTCATTCTCTGGCTGCGACCCTACGCGCCGCCGCGCAAAGGCCGCCCGGCCCCCAAAGTAGAGCAGGCGGCTCAAGAGGAGGTGATTAGATGAATCGCGTGATTGGCGCTGCCAAAGCCACCTATCTCTTCTTTGCTGGAGACGCAATCATCCTGGTTGCTGTCTTGTTCTCCTTCGGGCTGACCGCGCTGCTCGCTCACGTGTCGTTGCCTAATGTTGCTCTGGCAATTGTCTTTATTGCCATCATCATTGGCGGCCTCGCGCTCACTCTGGGCCGCGAACTGCGCGGCAGAAAGCGCGGCGGGTGAGTCGCCACAATTGCTTCTGAGAACAGCGAGGGAGGGGTGCCGCGCGGCACCCCTCCCTCGCTGTTCTCGTGATGATCAATACACGCTGATTTCAGCGCCGTAGCTCTCCAGATGCCGCTTAATGATCTGGAGGAAGCGCGCCGCGCCCAGCCCATCGTTGATGCGGTGATCGAACGACAGGCTGACAAACATCATCGAGCGGATGGCAATCGCGTCGTCCTCGGTGACGATGGGGCGCTTGACCACCGCGTCCATGCTCAGGATGCCCGCGTGCGGCTGATTGATGATCGGCACCGAGATGATCGTGCCAAAGACGCCGGGGTTATTCACAGTGAAGGTCGCGCCCTGCATATCCTGCATGGTCAGCTTGCCGGCGCGCGCGCGCCCGGCCAGTTCCCCAATAGCACGAGCCAGCCCGGCCAGGTTCATGCTGTCAGCGTTATGCACCACCGGCACCATCAGCCCGGCATCCGTCGAAACGGCCAGCCCTAGATGGATGCGCTTCTTCAAAATGATCTGGTCGTTGACCCAGGAGGCATTCATCGTCGGCACCTGCTTGAGCGCTTCCACCGCCGCCCGCATCATAAAGGCCACATAGGTGATGCTCGCGCCCTCGCGCCGCTTGAACTCGTCCTTGTTGCGCTCGATCCACTTCGCAATGCTGGTCATATCGACCTCAACCATCGTCGTCGCGTGCGGCGAGGTATGCTTGCTGCGCACCATATGCTCGGCAATGGCGCGCCGGATCGGTGTGAGCGGCAGCACCTCCTCGTCCTCTTTTGGAACGTAGGGCGCGGCAGGCGCGGCGGGCGCCACCGAGGCGGCGGCTGGCAGAGGCACAGGGGCGGGCCGCGCAGCGGGCGCCTGCTCGCGCTGCGCCAGAAACGCCAGAATATCCTCTTTGCGCACCCGGCCACCCTCGCCGGTTCCCGCAATCGCGTCGAGGTCCAGTTGATGCTCCTGGGCCATGCGCCGTGCCAGCGGCGAGATACGCTGGCGCTGGCCGTTGGCTGCGCTCGCGTGCGACCCATACGTCGCCGCTGGCACGGCGGCCAGGGCAGAGGTGGCCTGGGCAGGGCTTCCAGCAGGAGCGCTCGCCGCCACCATTGCCGGAGACTCGGCGCTTGCCGATGGGGAAACATCCGCCGTTTCCTCGACCTGCGCGATCTCTGCGCCCACCTTGACCGTCTGGTCTTGCTGGACGGTGATCTTCACCAGCCGCCCGGCCACCGGCGAGGGCAGTTCTTGACTGATTTTATCGGTAACAATCTCAACAAGCGGCTCATCGAGTTCGACAAGGTCGCCCTCTTGCTTGAGCCAACGGCCCACCGTTCCCTCGGCCACCGACTCGCCAAGCTTGGGCATCGTGACCTGTTTTGCCATACAGCACTCCTTTGTGGGTTGCGCGCTCCCCTGGCAAGAGGCCAGCAGAAGCCGGGAAGTATTCAGCGCAACAGCCGGCGCGCCTCATTGTGGCCGGCCTTTCACTCCCCAGAGAGGGATTCAGCGCGTCTGCGGTCTGATCGCATCTGGCTTCATGCTAGCATCTGTGCGCGCTGCCTGTCAAACCGGGCGGACGGATTTATCTCCCTTGAAACTCCGGCTTGCGCTTTTGCAGGAAGGCCAGCATGCCCTCGCGTACATCCTGCGTCGTAAAGCAGTATTTAATGCTGGCAAGCTCCTGCTCCAGCATCGTCGTCAGGTCTTGTGTTGGACTATGCACCAGCAGTCGCTTGGCGAGCGTCTGGGCAATCGGCGGGCCGCTGGCGAGGTCGGCGGCATAGCTGGCGACAGCCTCCTGGAACCCTTCCGCCGGCAAGACCCGGCTGACTAGGCCGATGCGCTCCGCTTCCTCGGCATCGATGTCGCGGGCGCTCAAAATCAATTCGGCGGCACGCGATGTGCCAACAAGACGAGGAAGGAAGTACGACATACCGCCATCGGGGCAGAGACCCCGGCGCAGGTAGCCGGTGGTCACACGCGCCCCGGCAGCCATCAGGCGGATGTCAGCGGCCAGTGCCAGCGAGAGGCCCGCGCCTGCTGCCGCGCCATTGATGGCGGCAATCACGGGTTTATCGCACTGCGTCAGTATCAGCGCCTGCCGGCCCACCCAGCCCAGCGTATCAAGCCGGTCATGGCGGCGCTCGGCATCAAACTCGGCGGTGGCATTGCCAGTCAAGTCGAGTCCTGCGCAGAAGCCGCGCCCGGCGCCGGTCAGCACGATCACGCGCACAGCGTCATCGGCAGCCGCCTTCGCAATCTCAGCCTGAATGGCTTCAGCCAGGGCGGTAGTCAGAGCGTTCAGGCGGTCAGGCCGGTTGAGGGTCAGGGTGCATACCCCGTGCGCTGTCTGGGTCAAAAGCTGCTGCTCGTCTTGGACAAGAGCCATCGGGTTTCTCCTTCTCGCGCAAGGCTGGCGCGCTTCTTCAGGCCAGTGCTGCCTGAAGTGATAGTGAGTTGCCTGCTGTGGACTCATGGAAGTCATCGCATCAGTAGCATAGCTGAAACAGGTGAGGGACGCAAGCCGTGAATACCGTGTGAGCATTTATGCGTGTTCTGCGTAGTCTCAGTAGAGAGGTAAGAGCATACGCTCTGGCCTCATTGACGGCGTAGCGGTTGCTGTGTTACAATCGTGGCAAGAGTAGGTGTTTTTGGAAAACCCATCTGGTAGCACCTATTCTCCGGCGCTTCTGGCGTCTGGAAAAGGATGCCTCTCTGGTTGTCTCTGCCCTGGATAGCAGGGGTATGCGCCCGCCTTCTTCAGTAGTGCCACCCTGGCGTCGATCCCTGGCCCAACGTGCAAGGGGTCTTCACCAGGCATAAGGAGGACGAAAGCACTTCTAAACCTCTTTAGAAGACAAGACAGCTCTGGTGCTTTCGATAAGCACGCGACTGGCCTGGCGCAGCTACAACAGGCCGGGTGCTGGACACCCGATTGACGCCCTGGCGCGTCAGTCTGTGTACCCTCGTACACAAGAGCAATCAAGCATCTGTGTCGGGGTACGCATTGAAAGCCGGCAGAGGGAACTGCCCTGGAATGGCTGGAACGGCCTGTTCCAGCCGTGTGCCTGGCGAGGGCTGTCCAACGAGCGTGCTGCATACATCTCTCCAGATGTATGTCCATCTCACCTCCTTGACCATTATTAGGAAGAAAGAAAGGTGTTATGCTTACCTACACCCTCCGGCGCTTGTTGATTGCAATCCCCATCTTCTTGGGCATTACGGTGATGCTCTACATTTTGGTTAGCATCACCCCCGACGGTGGCCCGATAGCCGCCTATATCGGCCCTGGTAAACACGTCTCTCCGCAGCAGTACGCGGCGCTGGTACATAAGTTCGCGCTCGATCAGCCGCTGCCGGTGCGCTACTTTAAATGGTTGGGTTCCCTGGTACAGGGAGATCTGGGCAACTCCACCCAGACCGGCCAGCCGGTGTTGCAAGAGATCAAGACTCGTCTCCCGGCGACGCTCCTCTTGATTGGGGTATCGTTCCTCTTCCAGGAGTTGATGGCGATTCCGCTGGGTATCTTCTCGGCCCTGCGCCGCTACTCCCTCTTCGACCAGATCTTCACGGTCATCAACTACGTCCTCTACTCGCTGCCGACCTTCTGGTATGGCTTGATGCTGATTATCCTCTTCGGTGTGGTCATCAAGATCCCTGATACCTCCAATCCGGGCTACTACAAAGGGCTGCTGCCCTTCTCTGGTATGGTCAATCTGCGCGAGTCTCCGCCCTTTGGTACAACTGACTACGGTATCTACTTCCGCGAGCATCCGTTCACCGCCTTGGGCGATCTGGCGCTGCACTTGCTGCTGCCGGTCATCGTCCTCGCGACGGTTGGCGTGGCCGCCGATAGCCGCTTTATGCGCTCCAGTATGCTGGATGTCATCAATATGGACTACATCCGCACCGCGCGCGCCAAGGGTCTGCCGCAGCGGATAGTCATCTGGAAGCACGCAGTACGCAATGCCATCTTGCCCATTGTTACCAACGTCGGCTTGCAATTGCCGGCGCTGTTGGGCGGCGCGATTGTGACCGAGCAAATCTTCACCTGGCCGGGGATGGGTTCCTTCTACGTCAAAGCTGCCGGGACTGGGGATTATCCGGTGGTCATGGCTTACACCGCCATGCTGGCCGCCGCCACGATCCTCTTCAACCTGCTGACCGATCTCTCCTATGCCTTTGTTGACCCGCGCATCCGTTACACATGATGGAGAAGCAGCCTTGCGCCTGTTGGTTGATATGACCTACCTCACCTATGAGGAGAACTCAAATGCCTGAGAACAAGAGACCTGTCCCTGAAGAGGAATTGGTAGCTGCCCAATCGTCGGGAGCCGCCGGCGGTGTTGGCGGCCCGGTTGGTAATAGCATGGCTGAGTATGAGCTGGAGACGCGGGCCGTCGAGCCTGCTGGTGGAACGGGCTACGTCGATGACGAGGTTGCCGTTCAGCAGCTTAC
>CAZFWN010000105.1:0-19433 GCA_964522745.1 uncultured Ktedonobacterales bacterium | reverse complement strand
AACCCAGGCCCGAAGAGCCGGTCTCTCTGTCCCCTATTTACCCCCATCGCGGCACTGAGATTCCCATCTTTCAACGCGGCACCGAGATTCCCATCTTTCGAGGAGGAAAGACTATGCGTGCCCATCCAGTCGCTCATCCCAGGCGTCGTTTTGCCCTCTTCTCTCTCGCAAGCCTCACCATCATGCTCGTGGTTGCTGCTGCCCTGACGCTTGCCCCTCTGCTTGCCAGGGCCGCGAGCGGCACGGCCTTTGTGCGCGTCAATCAGGTAGGCTACGCCACCACCGCGTCGAAGCGGGCCTATCTGATGGCCTCAGCCGCTGAGACTGGCGCCACCTTCAGCGTCAAGAACGCCAGCGGCGCCACCGTCTATTCGGCCCCCATTGGCGCGAGCCTTGGCTCGTGGAGTACCGCCTACCCGGATGTCTATGCCCTGGATTTCGGCTCGGTAACGACCCCTGGCACCTACACCATCGTGACCAGCGGACCAATTACCGGCTCCTCACCCAGCTTTCCCATCGACACGGCTGCGAACGTATACGCCGGGGCGTTGTCCAACGCGCTGTCCTTCTACCAGAATGAGCGCGACGGCCCCAACTATATCCCCTCGGCGCTGCGCACCGCCCCAGGGCATCTCAATGACCAGACTGCCATGACCTATCTCACCCCCAATGTGAACAGCAACGGGCGTTTCTCTGGCGATCTCTCCTCGCTCGGCGTCACCATCAACGCGGCGGGCGCCTGGTGGGATGCTGGCGATTACCTCAAGTTCGTCGAGACTATTAGCTACACCGTCGATATGATGCAGCTTGGCGTGCGTGACTTATCCGCTGAGATGGGGGCTGGCTCAAGCACAGCCAACTTCACGGCTGAGGCGAAGTTCGGCCTCGACTGGCTCCAGCAGATGTGGAATGACAGCACCCAGACCCTCTACTATCAGGTGGGCATTGGGGGAGGGAACGCCAAGACCATTAGCGATCACGACATCTGGCGGCTGCCCCAGGTAGATGACACCTATGGTGGCACCAACTCACTGTACCGCTACATCCGCAACCGCCCGGTGTTTCGCGCTGCCCCCGCTGGATCGCTGATCAGCCCCAACCTTGCCGGGCGCCTGGCGGCTGACTTCGCCTTGTGTTTCCAGCTTTTCAAGACCAGCAACCCAACCTACGCGAACCAATGCCTGCTCTCGGCGGAGCATATCTTTGCCCTGGCGAATACCAACCCCAGCGGCAATCTGCTCACCGTGATCCCCTTCAGCTTTTATCCTGAGACCGAGTGGCGCGATGATCTGGAGTTTGGGGCGACGGAGTTGTACTTTGCCCTGGCAGGTGGAAACCTGCCTGCCGGTTTACCCCAGACCAATCCGACGTTCTATCTCCAGGCCGCTGCACAGTGGGCACACGCCTACATTACCGGGCCAAACGACGCGGCAGACACGCTGAACCTCTACGACGTCAGCGGGGCGGCCCATTACGAACTCTATCGTGCCATCGCGCAAGCTGGGAATCCAACTGGCCTTGCCGTGACCCAGACGGACCTGCTCAACGATCTCAAGAAGCAGTTGGATAAGGCGGTCACGCAGGCTGGAACCGATCCCTTCGGATTTGGCTTTACCTGGGCGGCCTTCGACACGACCTCGCACGGCGCCGGCCTGGTCGTCATGGCAAGCGAGTATGATCACCTCACCGGCACGACGACCTACGCGGGCTATGGGGTGCAATGGCTGGCGAATATCCTGGGGGCCAACGCCTGGGGCATCTCGCTGATTGTCGGCGACGGCTCGACCTTCCCGCATTGTATGCAGCATCAGGTCGCCAATCTCGCCGGTTCGCTGGACGGCTCGCCGCCGGTACTCGCCGGCGCGGCAGTCGAGGGACCGAATAGGACCACCTCGCGGGGTCTCGTCTCCGGCATGATAACCTGCCCAGCGAACGGGATCGATCAGTACGCGCAGTTCAATGGAAGCTCAGCGACGTTCCAGGACAACGTGCAGTCCTGGTCAACCGACGAGCCGGCCCTCGATCTCACCGCGACCTCGCCGCTCGCCTTTGCCTGGCAGATAGCCGGGTAACACCAAATAAAATCGGCGCTACGGGCCTCCGGCCAGGAAGCCGCCGATTAAAATCGGCGCTAGGGGCGCCTGCGGCGCCAGAATGTCCCTCCGGGACGTGGTGGCGGCACGCCCTGGCGCCGATTTTAATCGGCGAATGGCTGTCATGCCGATGAGAGCAGAGCGGGGTCCATCCCCGCTTCTGCGACCTGTTTTAAGTAGCGGTTCCTGGTAAGCAGCAGCCCTTGCATGTACCGGGTGAGAACCAGCCGCTCAGCCAACCTCCCCAGGATGCCCAGGGGAGCGCGGAACAGAAACACATCAATCATGAGCGTGCCAGGCGGTTGCGCAACAAACTCATGGAGATGGTGTATCTCTTGAAATGCTCCCCGGACCATTTCATCGGTAAAACGATATGGCCGCTCATAAGCCGTGATTTTTGACGTCAAATGCTGTTTGACGCCAAAATGCACCGCCTCCCAGGTCACCGTATCGCCTAGCTTCATCACGCCCGTCGTCACACCGGCAATCGGGCGCTCATGCGTATGCGCGACGGAGTGATGATGCAGGTCAACGCTGAGCGAGAGATCGAAACAGCGTTCGATGGGGGCGTTGATGAACGTTTCTAATCGAATGGTTGGCATATCTTCTTCTCGCAGAACGCTGGCGGTTAAAACCGCGCCTCTTTGGCCTGCGGGCCACAAAGTCCGCCTGCGCGGACTAGGAAAAGGGCCATGTTCGTTCTAACCCGCGTAGGCGGGTTTTGTGGCCGCAGGTCAAGAAGCCGCGATCTTCAGTCGCCAGGCTCCTGCCTCATCATAGCACTTTGGTACTGTATTTGCTAAGTAAGGTTGACAGCCTCCCAGGGCGTCTTCTACAGTTAAATGTGTGAGGATGCGTCCTTGCTTGCGCACAAGGCACGCCTGGGGTGGAAGATGGGTAGAAAGGTAGGTTTGTTGCTGCATGTCGCGCTCCGCCACGCTGGAGTCTGGCGCCGACCTCTACCGGGGCGCCGGGGTGAAAACGACGCCCGCGCCGGTGCTGTCCGCGCTGGCCTGGCTCTGGTATGGTCTCTTCTGGTTCTGGTGTACGCTGCTGCTGAGCTGGCTGACGGCGGCCTATGCGAGCGTCCTGATAACAGCAGGCGGGCGTGATAGTATAGACATCCCGGTGCTGCGTCTGGCACAGGACCATCCCTGGCCGGTGCTGCTGACGCTGGCACTGCTGGTGCTGCTCACCCCTGTCGCCTATCTGGCCTATCGCCACCGGCGGCCCTGGTCGCCCTATGTCCTCAAGCGGGTGATCGACCTGGCGCCAGTGGCAGACCGCTTTGTCCCGCGCTATCTATCCTCCTTCTATCTCTACCGCGTGGCCGACCCCGACGCGCGCGAGGCGCTGCGTCTGGCGGCGCGCCACACGGGCGACAAGGCGCCGCTGGGCATCTGCGTCACCGGCGCGCCCATGCTGGGCAAGAGCCGCCTGGCCTGGGAAGCCCTGCTGGCGGAACTACCCGACTGGACGCTGGTGCGCTGGCCGCTCGAAGGCCGTCCGCGCCTTGATCTCGCCGCCCTGCGTGGCCGGCGCGTCGTCCTCTGGCTGGATGACCTGCAAAAATATGCCGGCCTCAATCTGGCCCCGACCATCAATGATCTGTCCCGGCGCTTCGCGCAGGCCGGGGTGCGGCTGGTCGTCGTGGCAACCTGCCGCGATGGCGACGCGCTGGCGCTGGCCTCCGCCAGCCTGGGTCCACTGCTGAGCCGGCTGATCGAAATTCGCCCGGTGGAACTGGTCGAGGGAGACGCAGCCTGGCACGCGGCGGCGCTGAAATATGCTGGCATTAAGCTAGAACTCGATCAATTCGATGGCACGCCCGGCTCTATTCTGCTGGGCGCACAGCGCATGCGCGAGGAGGGCTACCCGGCCCTGCCGCGCAGCGCCCGGCGCGTGCTGTGGGCCATGAAGCTGCTGCGTTCGGCGGGCCTCTATCTCTATCCGATGGAGCGCGTGCGCGCCGCTGTGCAGGATGTCTTCCGGCTGGAAGCCCGCGAGTGGCGGCGGGCTTGCGCGGCGCTGGTGCGGGCGGGGTTTGTCCGTGTGCAAACGCTGCCCAGCGGCGAGCGCGCGCTGGTGCCGCTGGCCGATCTCTACCTGGATGACATCGTGCCCGATTATTCGATGCCCGGCGCGCATATCAGCGAAGGCTGGCCGGAGCTTGAGAAAAGCCTGGCGCGCCGCCACGATGCCGACGCGCTCAATCAATTGGGGCTGGCCTTCCTCGAACTGGACCAGGGCAACCTGCGCGCCAACGCCGAGCATGCCGAAGCCTGCTTCCGCGCCGCCCTCGCCGACTACCAGCGACGGCACGAACGCGCCTGCTGGGCCATCGCCGGGCGCAATCTGGGGCTGGCCTACTGGAGCCAGGCGCAGGGCACTGAGGGCGCCGAGCGCGCCATGCTGCTGGCGCAGGCGGTTGAGGTCTATGGCCTGGCCTGGCGCGTCGCCGTCTGGGAGAATATCCCCTTGCATGGCGCGCTGACCAAGCACAGCCTGGGCACGGCGCTGAGCCGGCAGGCGGCGCTTGCCAGCGCCAGCCAGCGAGCCAGGCTGCTTGAGGAATCCATCGGCGCCTACCGAGAGGCGCTGCTGATCTACCAGCGCGCGCAGGCGCTGGACGACCTGGCGAGGACGCAGCAGAACCTTGGCGCGGCGCTGAGTGAGCAGGCGCGGCTGGCCCAGGGTGATCAGCGCACCCGGCTGCTGTCCGAGGCGCGGGACGCCTACCGCGCCGCGCTGGACCTTTCGCCCAAAGACGCCCTGCCGGGCGATTGGGCCATGACCAGGAATAATCTGGGCCTGGCGCTGCTCCAGCAGGCAGAACTGGCCGCCGGCGACGAGCGCGCCCGGCTGCTCGACGAGGCGCTGGCCTGCCATCAGGCCGCGCTGGAGGTCTACAGCCGCGACGTGGCGCCGGCTAGCTGGGCGCTCACGCAGGTCCATCTTGGCAACGTGCTGCGCCATCAGGCCGCGCTAGCAGCGTGTAGCGCCGGCATCCCTGCCGGCAGGGGCGAGGCGGAGGAGGCTTGTACCGCTGGCGTCCCCGCCGGCCTGGGCGCGGGGGGCGCCGCCCGTCTGGAGCAGGCCATAGCAGCCTACCGCGCCGCGCTGGAGGTCTACACCGCGAAGAGCGCGCCCGAAGACTGGGCGATGACCCAGAACAACCAGGGCAACGCGCAAAGCGATCAGGCGCTGCTGCTCACAGGCAAGGAGCGGCTGGCCCTCTTGCGCCAGGCCGTTGCCTCGCATCAGGCCGCGCTGACCATCTACACCCGCAACGACGCGCCGCTCGAATGGGCCGGCGCGCACCTCAATCTGGCGCAGGTGCATCTCCAGCGCGTCCGCGCCCTCAAGGGCCGCCAGCGCGAGAAAGCCAAACCCCTGGCCCAGGCCGCCGAGTGCATCGAGCGCGCCCTGATCGTCTTCACCCCCGATACCGCCCCGGCCTATCACGCGCTGGCGCTGCGGGTGCAGCAGGAGATTCAAGAGGCTGGCGGCTAAAGCCGCGAGCTGAATGTGACCTTGCTCACATTTCCCCTGTTTCCTTCCGCTGATAACGCTTCCTTAACAGAGACTTCATGATTGCTTAACGCGAAGCAAGCATCATTGAGGTGGAGAGGATCATTTCGGTGTAATACGCGCCAGTGCAGAGGAGCATCTGGCGAAACCGAGGGAGGAACCATTCATGTTTCAGCAAAATACCGGGCGAACGGCAATGATGCGCCGCAGAAGCCCGTTTGGCTGTCTCTTAGGCACCCTTCCATTCCTGGCGTGCGCTCTGCTAGTTAGCCTCTTCTTGGTCTTCCCTGCCTGGCACGCCAGGCTCAGCGGGATCAAGACCCAGGGCACCGTCATCAGCACCAACATCTGCACCAGCAGCGATAGTGGCGGCGACGCCGTGCTGCGCGCGTTCCTGCCTGCCGACAGCGGCAACAGCGTGACGCCAACCATCCGCTTCACCGATGCGCGGGGCCAGCGGATTGAGGTAACGGACAGCGTATGCGGCGACTATACCGAAGGTCAGGCGGTCACACTCTGGTATCTGCCCAACGACCCGCAAACCATCACCACTGATCAACAGTTGACTACGGCCTCTATCGCGGGCGTCGTGCTGCTGCTGTTTTGTGTGCCGTCCCTGATCGCCCTGCTGATCCTGTTGGGGCGTGGGGTGGTTTTCTTGTTCCTCCTGATGCGCGGCTCACGCCAGCCTCAGCCAGCCTTTGCCTCACCGCTCTCTGCATCAGTGCCGCCCTGGTACGCGCCATCCAGCCCGACCATGCCGGCCTACAATGCGCCCTTCGCGCCGACAACGCCAGCCTTCAACGCTCAGCCCAACCTGGCCCCGCCAACGAGCCGGCTGCTCTATCGCCTGGGGCAAACAGCGGAGATCGACGGCGGGCAATGCGCCGCCACGCTGACCAGTGTAACCACCTCATCTGGCGATACGCGCTCGCGCCCCACGCCCGGCATGACCTACCTGCTTATCGGTGTGGCGCTGCGCAACCGCTCGACACAGCCGCTCGATACCTTCTCAGCAGGCCGCTTCTTGCTCTCGGACGCACAGGGCAACGACTATCAGCCGGCCCTGCTGTCGGGGACAGTCTTCTTCCTGACCGGCACGCTCCAGCCTGGCGAGCAGCAGAATGAGCAACTGGCCTTTACCATCCCGGCCAGCACCCGCCAGTTCAGCCTGACCTTCCAACGTGACCGCACCAGCGCGCCGCTGGCGACCTGGGAAATCACCCTCTAACCAAACTGCTCCACAAGGAGAACAGCTATGCAGCAACCAGTACCACCGCAAGGCAACGGCTGGCAGGGACTACCACAGCACGCGCTGGAGCGCTTGCAGACGATGCGCGGCGCGCCCGGCAGAGCGGGCCTGTTTACCAGCGATCTCTCGGTCAATGAATTTCTGCTGGTCAAGTCCTCCGGCTTTGAGCCGATGGGGCTGGTCGTCGGGTCGAGTATCTATCACCTGGGCTATCAGTTTGCCGGCATGCGCCAGAATATCGAGATGACCGTTCTCTCGCAGGCTATGTATCACGCCCGCGAACTGGCGATGAGCCGGATGGAGCAGGAGGCGGCGGCGCTGGGCGCGGATGGCATCGTCGGCGTGCGGCTGGAGATTGGCTTCCACCAGTGGGGCCAGAATCTAGCCGAGTTTATCGCCATTGGCACAGCGGTGCGCAGCAGCGATGGCAAGAACCATCGCAACGCCAAGGGCATGCCCTTCACCAGCGATCTTTCCGGCCAGGATTTTTATACCCTGATTCAATCGGGCTATATGCCCGTCGGGCTGGTGATGGGGTCGTGCGTCTACCATGTCGCCTATCAGAGCATCGGGCAGTGGTTCAAGACGGTGGGCAACAACGTCGAGATGGCAAACTACACCCAGGCGCTCTACGACGCCCGCGAACTGGCGATGGCGCGCATGCAGGCCGAGGCGATGGCTCTGCGCGCCGAAGGGATCGTGGGCGCGCAGGTACATGAGAAGAATCACGGCTGGGGCAGCCATGTCATCGAGTATTTCTCCATCGGCACCGCCGTGATCCAGACCCGCGCCGACCACACCATTCAGAAGCCACAACTGACCCTGAGCCTGAATGATGCCGCCCAGATGGTAACGACCACCACGACGCCAGCGCCGGTAGCCGCGAGCAGCCATTAAAGGTTAAAAAACTGGCACAGCAGATGCAGGAAGAGCAGGCGAATGAGCAAGGAGGCTCGGTGTTGGTGACTACGGTGAGAAACCATGCGTTAGAATACAATAGCAAGGTGGAACAGGAGCCGTAGTTATCTCGTTATACCTCAGGCGTTTGTGTAGCGGCAGCAGGACTTCTCTGGCCTGGCAGTGTTTTGTGCCAGGAGAATACAGGTGTAGCTTGACCGATCTTCCCCCTTTGAACGGAGCCGATCAGCCCAACACGACGCAGATTGCCATTGGCGCAGCGCCACCGATCCGTGTTGCGGCCAGCGAGCAACAGACCCCCGGCGCCATCGAGCGCTGCCCGGTCTGTGGTATGCTCTACAGCCTGGCCGGGGAGCCAATTGCAGCCCTCGCGCCGCAGGAGACCACGCTTCCTGCCGAAGTTCCGGCGGCGCGCGTGGTGATGCGCTGCTCCGCTTGCGGCACCTATAGTGTTGGCATCCAATCTGCTGACTGATCGGCAATCAGAGCACAGCGCAACAACGCATCTCGCCAGAGGCAGAGTTCCTCTGGCGAGATGCGTTGTTCTCAGGAGTGTTCCTGGCGGCTCACCGAACCGACTGAGCGACGGAGGCGCCCAGGGTCGCGGCGATGGTACTCACCGGATGCGGTGGGGTCAGCAGGATGCCGATCATCGAGCAACGCGGCATCGTCTGGCTAAAGCTGCCTCCAAACGTCGAAGCCGGTACAGACGTGATAGTGGGATTGTCGGCCCCATAGGTATAAATGCTGGCCTGGTAGTTCGCACCCAGCCCCGGAAGAGTGAGCGCGATGCTGTGGGCCGCGTGTGGGTCTTTGTTAATCAGGAGCAGCGCGATCTGTCCATTGCTCTTCCTGATGGCATGCACGCCAATCTCGTTCTCGCTGGCCGAGGCTTGCAGCATCTGATCGCCGGGCGCGGCCAGTTTGTTCAAGAGTTCCAGCGCGTAAAACGTCGGGAAAGGCGTGTTGGCCTTCGGCTCCTGCATGCCGGTGGCCGCGCTTCCATCGGACAGGATGCCATAATCGCCATATTGGTTGCTGCCCATAAGAGATGAACTATTATTCTGGCCGGGCGTGATGCCGTTGTGCAGCCCCCACCAGTCGATGTTCGTCACCCCGTTCTCCAGCCAGCTCAGATAATTATCGGCCATGAAGAGGGCATTCACTGGGCTGACCGTCTGCTTACCAGGATTAAAATTGACCGAGTTGGTCTCGGTAATCATGATTTTGACGTGGCTGGCGTGCGCGCCGCAGTGCTGATTGATCTTGGCGCGCAGCGCGGCGACCATCTTGGTAATCTGGTTGGTGCTGCTCAGCAAGCCCGTGTCAGATTCTGCGCCTGGTTGTTGTGGATACCAATGCACAGCGGCAAAGTCCATCTGCTGGCAGGCAACCGAAAGCACATTATCATTCCAATCAGGGTTAGACCCATCAGGCCAGTTGCCTGGCGCCGTCAGCACCAGCCCCACCTGAATCTTCGGGTCCACGTTCTTCATCGCCTGGATAAAGACGAGCGCATTCTTCGCGTAGGCAGCCGGGCCGATCTCTTTGTGCAGGTCCACTTCCCACTTGGCGCCATAGGTGCCGTTGCCATAGATCTCGTTGCCAACTTCCCAATAGCGCACGCCATAGCCTTTGGTGATATTGGCGTAGCGGACCCAGTCCGCCGCTTCTTGCGGATCGCCCCCACCAGTACCAGCCGCATTTGACCCATAATTGACGGTCAACATGGGTTGGGCGCCGACCTGGCGATCCACCTTCATAAACGCATCAAAAGTATCCGCAGGATTGATGCCGCCGTAGCTGGTCGAAGTGACGGTGTTTGTTTTCCAGTGATAGTTATCGGCAGTCGAGCCTCCGGGGAAGCGCAGAACGCTCACACCGGCCTGGCGCAGCAGTTGGGCCGCCTGAGGATCAAGCAGATGGGCATCCCAGGCGGCGGTATTCAGACCAAACGCCGTATTAGGAATCGTTCCAATAGATGACTTCACGTTGACAGTGACCTGGACGTCAGCGCTTGCTGCGGCATTGCCCACGCCGGTCACGAATGCGGCCAGGAGCAGGGATGTACACATACACGAATACGCAGCTTGCCGCGCCTTCAGGTGCTTCAGCATGAATTACCTCCTGTTGAGGGACTACGGGTTTCCGGGTTGCTTAGCGGGTTCTGATGAACCGGCTCGTCTTCGTTTCCAGCCTACTGTTCTGCACTACACAGCCTTTCCAGAACTGAGGCGCGCACTCGCCTGCGCATGTACAACCGAACGTAAAACCGGTCACGTAATCGGTTTCGGTAACGGTCACGGATAGTATAGCAGAGTGTGTCAAGGTTGAGTATTGGGTTTCATTCTGCCGGTGAGGGAATCACAACAGTGCTACCGGCTGCGCTTAGTATAGCAGAGTGTGTCAAGACACATCAAAAAATTCCATATTGTCGAGGAGCAAAAAGAAGCACTGGCATCCATTCGTAGGCCGGGCAGGGCTGGTGATCTTTCCAGATGCTCTGAACCACAAAACTCACGAGCCTGGCCCAAAAGTCCTGTTCAGCTATTCTGTCCTGGACAGGCTGGCCTTGTTATAGAAAGGTGTGAGCAAGCAGAGAGGAAAATCTGTGAGCAAGTTCACATTCTGCCTGTACTTTTGGGCTGGCTCAGGCGGGGGGCGGCATGGCTTGTGCAGAGCGCGCTGCTGGCCGCAGTCGGCGGCATTGGCGCCTGCCGGGCCGCCCGTTGCGTAAACACGGCCAATAAGATATGATAGGCGCACAAAACGGTTCTTTCTGCCAAGAAGTCTACAAACTACTGCTTGGCTCTCCTGAAGAGAGGAGCAATACTGCCAATGCCAATCGATCATGAAAAACTCAGCCAAACCATCACCCTGGTAGACAAGTTTCAACCCTTGCAGTTGCCCAATGGCGCTGTTGAGAGCGCTCATCTTGAGAAGGCCCGCGCGCTCTTGTTTCAGTTGATTCAACTGCTGGAGCCGCACGTTGGCGAGTATCCCAATCTCAAGCACGGCCTGGCCGATATGCACGACTGGCTCAAGGCCGGGCTGGAGACCGAGCCACAAATTTCCCATCTGGCCGCCAACTTTGAGGATGTGCCCGAAGGCCACGAAGACCTCATCTTCACCGTCACCAGCACCGTCAACTACTCGCCCGATCATCGCCTGGAGATCGTCCTCTACGAGCGCAAAGAAGGCGAGCCGGCCCGCGAACTGCGCCGCATCTACGATTGCCCGCTGCTCCAGATCGTCAAATTGATCGACGCCAGCAGCGGTTTTGGCCCCAATAGCAACTGCATCGTCGAATTCACCGAATGTCTAGCTGGCCCGATTGGCCGCCCAGATACCTTCGCGCTCTTCTTTACCTCCAAGAACGCGCTGCGCGGCAAACGCATCACCCAGGCGCTGATGGAGCATGTGATTGCGCCAAAGAGCTTTGGCAAGCTGCGCCACGCCACGCTGGATGAGTTGAATCTGGCCGTGCCCTGCAAGACCGTCTTCCACGAGTGGTTTCATCGCCAGGGCGTGATGCCATTGCAGTATTTCCATTCGCTGCTAGATACGGTTGCCGGCGGCGCGTTTGAAGAGGCCCGCGTGGAGACCGGGGCGGCGCTCAAGCTCTTTGAACTGGCCCAGACCAGCCATCCCTACGCCGAAATCTACGAGCTGGCCGCCATGTTTATCATCGTGGACCGCACGCTGCGCTACCCCTATGCCGCCCATCCGAACGAGAACTGCGACGCGCTCAGCGGCCAGTATATCCTGGCGCAGTTGATCCAGAAGGGCTGCGCGCACTTCGACGCCGCGCAGTTGCACTTTGAGTCGCCGGCCCGCTTCGTGGAAGCGCTGACCGAGATTCAGAAGGAATTGCTGGATGTCGCCAATGTGGCGCTGGTCAGCAGCCACGCCGCCGCTATCCAGACGATCCACGACCATATCTTCAAGTACACGCCGACCAAGGATAAGGACGGCTTCATCCATCGCAGCGTCTTCCACGAGTGGCTGGAGCGCCGCGCTTCTTCCTCGATTGGCCGCCTACTCGCCGAGACCGAGGCGCGCGAGGATGCAGAGGTCAGCGCCAACGTCGCCGCCGATTAAGCATGGCGATGATAAGCGCGCCGGATGATGGTACAACCCACCATCCGGCGCGATCTTCAGGTGCCAGAGGTGGGGTGGCGAGCCAGACCCGATCAGAGCAAAAACAAGAATCGGCTTGTGTAATAGCCGAGGGAGCTAGCGATGCCAACCGAACGCCTCTATTGGAACGATGCCTCCCTGCGCCAGTTTGAGGCCCGCGTGGTGGCTGCTGGAGAGGTTGCCGGCAAGCCCGCCGTCGTGCTAGAAGCCACCGCCTTCTATCCTGAGGGTGGCGGCCAGCCCGCTGATCGCGGCACGCTGGGTGGCGTGCCGGTGATCGATGTGCAGGAGAAAAATGGCGAGATTTATCACGTACTCGGCCTCTCGCCAGAGGCCGCTGCCTTCAGGCCGGGCGCCCGGCTCACCGGCGAGATCGACTGGAGCCGCCGCTTTGATTTCATGCAGCAGCACAGCGGCCAGCATATCCTCTCCGGCGGCTTCTGGCGGCTCTGCCAGGCCGAAACGGTCTCCTGGCATCTAGGCGACGAATATACCTCTATTGATATTGCCCTGCCCACGCTCGCGCCTGATGTGGCCGCCGAGGTGGAGCATGCCTCCAATGAAGTCCTCTGGAACGACCTGCCCATCGAGGCGAAGGTCTATGCGCCCAGCGAGATTGCCGGGCTGGGCCTGCGCCGGGGGCCAAAAGTCGAGAGCGACATCCGCATCGTCAGCATCGGCGAGTGGGATGCCATTGGCTGCGGCGGCACGCATGTGCAGAGCGCCGGGCGCGTTGGCGGCATTGGCATCCGCCGCTGGGAGACACGCGGCAGCGTCACCCGCGTCGAGTTCCTCTGCGGAGCGCGAGCGCTGGATGATTACCGGCGAAAAACCCGCGCCGTGCTGGCAATTGGGCAATTGCTGGCCGCGCCGCTGGAGAAGATTGAAGAGGCCGCCGGCCAGATGGTTCAAAACAACGCCGCGCTGCGCCAAAACCTGGAAAAAGCCAACAACGAATTGTTGACCCGCGAGGCCGGCGAACTGCTCTCGCGGGCTACCACCACGATGGACGATCACCCGATTGTCTGCGCGATGCTGCCGGACCGCGAGGTAGCCGACCTGCGCTATCTGGCCGGGCGCATCGCCGAGGCCGGTGGCGTTGCCCTGCTGGGAGCGCGCAGCCCCGACGGCAACCGGGCCAGCCTGGTTTTCACCTGCGAGAAAAGCGTCCCGCTGGACCTCAACAAGCTGCTTCAGCAAGTGCTGCCGCGCATTGGCGGGCGCGGCGGCGGCCAGAAGTTTCTGGCCCAGGGCGGCGGCCCAGAGGTTGGCGGCCTGCGCCCGGCGCTGGATGACGCCATGCACCTGCTCATGGCTCAGATAGAAGCATGAGCAGGCGGCTGGGTGCTTTGGCCGCCCTCTTTTTGCGCCTGGGCGTCATCGGCTTTGGCGGCCCGCTGGCGCATGTCGGCCTGATGGAAGATCAGGTCGTCAAGCGCCGCCAGTGGGTCAGCCGCGAGCAATTTCTGGAAGGGCTGGCGATCTGCAACCTCTTGCCCGGCCCGACCTCGACCCAGCTTTCCATCTACCTGGGCTATCTGCGCGCCGGCCCGCTGGGCGGGCTGGTCAGCGGCTCCTGCTTTATCTTCCCGGCCTTTGTGATGGTCGCGCTGCTGGCCTGGGTCTATATCCAGTATGGCGCGATTCCACAGGTGGGCGCGCTCTTTGCCGCCATCGGTCCCGTCGTCATCGCCATTATCGTCAATACACTCTATCGCTCCGGCAAGACCGCGCTGACCAGCCCGCTGACCTGGCCGCTCTTCCTGGCCGCCTGCGGCTTGACCGTCTTTCCCCTCCTGCCGCCCTCGGTCAATCTGCTGACCATCCTGCTGGTCGCTGGGCTGGCGGGCCTGCTGCTCTTTGGCCGAAGACCCACCAACGAGACCCCGCCCGCCGGCGAGCCGGCTGCACCATCGGCTTCAGATGAGCCAGAAGCCGGCAAAGACAGCACAGGCGTCAAAAGCGTGATCGCCGCGCCGCTGGCGGCCTGGCGATTCATGAAACCAGAGTATCGCCGAATAAATTCGGCGCTAGGGGCGCCTGCGGCGCCAGCAAGTCCCGCAGGGACTTCTTGGCCGAAGGCCCGTAGCGCCGAATTTATTCGGCGGGTGGTCGGTGGGCTGGCCGCTGGCCCAACGGGGATGCTGCTCATCTCGCTGGGGCTGACCTTCTTTAAGATTGGGCTGCTGATGTTCGGCGGCGGGCTGGTGGTTGCGCCGCTTCTTCAGCAAGAGCTAGTCGATAGCCGCCACTGGCTGACCACCAAACAACTGGTGGATGGGCTGGCGCTGGGCCAGTTGACGCCCGGCCCGGTCACGACGGTGGCTACCTTTGCTGGCTATGCCGTCGCCGGCTTTCCTGGCGCCATCGTCGCCACCGTCGCCGTCTTCGCGCCGTCGTTTCTGCTCGTCCTCAGCCTTACCCCCGTGCTGCTGCGTCTGCGCAATTCTCCCCTTGCCAAAGGCTTCCTCAAAGGCATCACCGCCGGCGCGCTGGGCGCGATTGCCGCCGCCGCCATCCTCTTTGGCCGCGCAGTCATCATCGATCCCTTCACCACCGTCATTGCCCTGCTCAGCCTGATCCTGCTCCTCCGCTGGAACCTCAATACCACCTATCTGATCCTTGGCGCCGCCGCGCTGGACGGCGCCAGAATGCTTTTGCACTTCTAGCGCGCACATTCCCTGGCTGACAGGGCTTCTCGATCCTGGCCTGGCTGTTTCACTGTGTCATCCATCGCCCCGGCCCGGCATCGAAGCGCCGGCGCGGCGGCTCCTGCACCGTGAACGTGGGGCCAGGGACGTTGCCGGGTCGGGCGGGCGGAGGCGTCTGCGCCTGAGCAAGCGTGCGACTCTGGCCTTGCATGGAAGTAATCGCGTCGCGGATTGAGGTCCGGCTGACGGTGCGCGCCAGCGTCGTCAGGCTGAAGGCGAAAAGCAAAAAGGCGGGAACGACAATCAGTCGGTGGAGGATCGCATTCTCTGCCGGGGCAGACGGGTTCGCAAACAACGTCCAGGCTTGCAGCGGATGGGCCAGACCGAAAAAGAGCAGCCCCACAAAGGCAAGCCAGAGGGACCGCCCGATCACGCCGCCGATGTGCGCCCGCAGCAAGAACACACAGCACAGGCCAACCATAAAGAGCAGGCAGACGTTTACGCCAATGAAGGCGATGGCAGCGGCCTCCAGGCTCAGGCCATAGAGGATAAAGCTGATGGCCGCGACACAGACAAGCAACCCAATAGTCAGAGGCCAGAACAGTGAAAAAGAAGCCTCACGCTGTCCAGTGGCAAGCGTCGGGAGCGCGCCAGCCAGCCGGCCTATCCCAACGACAAAGAGCGTGGTGGCGACCAGCACACCGCTCTGGTGGAAGAGGATGGCCGTCTGAGCAGGGAGAAGCTGCAACTGCGCAACCAGCGCGTCAACGATATGCGAGAGCGCGAAGGCCAGGGCGCCAATGGCGATCAGACGAAAGGCTCGCTGGAGCGCGCCGCCCAGCGGGAGAGAGAACGCCGTCCACAGGGTCCATATCGCAATGACAAGGCTCACCAGATCAAGGCTATTAATAATTTGAAAATCTTGCAGCAGACTCAACATCAATTCGCTCTTTCTGGCAGGAAGAGAGTACCCGCCCGCCGGCACAGGGACCACTATTCGAGATGAACCTCTACAACAGACGCATATTTTATGCCGTTTTTATCGTCACCTTTTGGACACAACGGAGACTATAACGCGAACTGAGGGCTGAGATCAAGGCAGCCCGGCTGGATAGGCCAAATTTCCCCCTTGACTTTCTCATTCAAATCCATTAGAATCGTTTTAGTTATTATGAATGCTCAGGAGAAATACAATGGATGATGAACCAGCCCCGCGTAAAGACCGCATCCTGCCCGATGATATGTTCATCATTAAAGACCTGGATACGCTCAAGGTCGTGGCCGACCCGCTGCGCCTGGAGATACTGAACTTCTTGCGCGGCGAAGCCCGCCCGGTGAAGCAACTGGCGAAAGCCCTGCACCTGCCGCAGACCAAGCTCTACTATCATATGGACCTGCTGGAAAAGCACGGCTTGATTCGCGTGACCGGCACGCGCGTGGTCTCCGGCATCCTCGAAAAATACTATCAAGCCACCGCCTATAAGCTGACCGTTGATCGTGCCTTGTTCTGGATGGCGCCCAGCGCGGCGGGCGACTATCAGGGGTTAGAGGTCTTCCTTTCAGCCGTGCTGGACTATACCCACAGCGACATTATGCGCAGCGTGCGCTCCGGGCTGATCGATTTCGGCAAAAAAGCTGCGCCGGAGCGCTCGCTGGACGTTGGACGCATCTGGTTCCGGCTTAGCCCGGAACAGGTGGCGGCCTTTCAAGAACGCCTGCAAGCGTTGATTAACGACTTCCAGCCGCCGCGTCTGGAGGAGGCTGCCGGGAACACCCAACTCTACGAATTTCTGCTCGCCTTCTACCCCACCCATGAGCATCCGCCCGCCGGTGAGCAGCAAATAGGCATCAGCCAGTGGACGCCTCCAGCAGAGGAGCATTGAGCGAAAAGGAGCATGCTATGTCAAGCACCAGCATCGAGACCCCGCGCAAGAGCGCGTTGGATTTCTGGAAATTCTGGACCGGCGAGACCATCTCCAATCTGGGCAGTTCGTTTACGCAGTTCGCGCTGCCCCTGCTGGTCTACCAATTGACCCGCTCGGCGCTGAACCTGGGCATCGCTACCGCCGCCGCCTTCCTGCCCTATCTGCTTTTCGGACTGGTCATCGGCGCCTGGGTGGACCGGCTGGACCGCAAGCGCATGATGATCGTGATCGATGTGCTGCTGGCGCTGAGCATCGCCACCATTCCGCTGATGTATTTTCTGGGATTGCTCAGCGTCTGGTGGATTTACGGCGTCAGCTTTGTCAGCACCACGCTGACCATCTTCTTCAACGCCGGGGAGTTCGCCGCCATCCCCAGCCTGGTCGATCAAGAGCAGTTGGTGACAGCCAATGGGCGCATTCAGGCCAGCTTCTCTGGCGCCAGCATCCTGGGGCCACTGCTGGCCGGCGTGCTGCTCTTTGTGATGCCGCTGCCGACGCTGATGTTCATCGATGCCGCCTCGTTTCTTGTCTCGGCCTGTACGCTCTCGCTGATCCGCGTCAGCTTTAACGCGGCAAAGAAGCGCGAGCGCAGCAGCGTGCGCCAGGATATAGTGGAAGGGCTGCGCTATGTACTGGGCCATCCCGTATTGCGCAATATCTCGATGATGATGGCGCTGGTAAACTTTGTGGGCAGCAGCACCTACGCGCAGTTGGTACTGTTTGCCGAGCGGCAGCTTGGCGCGAGCGAGAGCCAGGTGAGCCTGATCTTCTCCGCCGGCAGCGCTGGCGTGGTCGTCCTCTCGCTGCTGGCGGGGCCACTGCGCAAGCGCTGGTCTTTCAGCCGCGTGGCGCTTACAGCGCTGGCAACGGAGGGGCTGTTGACAGTTGGGCTGGCATTCACCCACTGGTATTGGGTCGCCGTGCCGCTCTGGGCGCTGATTCAGGGCATCGGCATCTTGTTCAATATTAACACCGGCAGTCTGCGCCAGGCCATCGTGCCCAACGAGATGCTGGGCCGGGTGATGACCATTGCCAGCGTACTTGCCTGGTCGGCCATCCCGCTGGGCACACTGCTGGGCGGCGTTCTGATCAAAGCAACGGGCAATGTCATGCTGGTCTATGCGGGCATGGGCGTGCTGGTCTTCCTGATCCCAATCTGCTTCTCGTTTACCGCGCTGGGCCACGCCGAGCGCTATCTGCCCAGGCCAGAGGAGCAGCCGGCAGAGGAGGGCGCTCTGGCGGGCGAAGTCACTGCTGTATAAGTTAGCCGGTCCTCGTCTCAGCCTGCGAAGGCAGGCTTTGTGACGTATCGCCAGGAGGCGCGCATGTATTCGCCAGCCTCCTGGCCCAAGGAAATGCTATGGATACGCTGCATCTGCATCTGATCTATACCCAGCACCGGCGCCCCGCGTATCAGCCGCGCTACGAGGCCACGCGGGGCCGCTGGCATGAGCCGGACCCAACCGGGGTGCGCACCGGCTCTCTGATGGCTGGCATTGGCATGGTGTTTCTCACTGGCTTTATGCTGGCGGCGCTTGGAGCCAATGCCAGTTCAGCAATGCTGCTGCTTCTGCTGGGCAGCCCGTTTCTGCTGTTTGGAGGACTGCTGCTGCTCTTTGCTTTTGGGGGAAAGACCCTGCGGCGGCTGAGACGCATCAAGCAGCACTGCGGGCGCTGTCGCTTCTATCAAGCGCTGGAGGGACAGTACGCGCTGGGGCGCTGCGGGGCCGACCCGCATCACGCCTTCGTGCAGCGCACTGACGGCTGCCCGTTTTTCAGCTACTCCGAGCGCGCACTGGTGCGGGACCGCTTTGCACAGCACCCAAAAGCTTTGCAACGCGCCCGGCAAGCGCCTGGAATACAGAGGAAATATCAATGAAAACACCTTCCCTCCCAGATTTCGACGCGCTTTGGGACTATGAGAAGCCAGCCGAGACCGAAGCGGCCTTTCGCGCCCTGCTGCCCCAGGCGGAAGCCTCAGGCAACCCATCCTATCATGCTCAATTGCTGACGCAGATCGCCCGCGCTCAGGGTTTGCAGCGACAGTTTGACGCGGCCCATCGCACGCTCGACCAGGCGCAAGCACTGCTGAGCGAAGAACTGCATCAAGCCAGGATTCGCTACCTGTTGGAGCGAGGCCGCGTCTTCAACTCTTCTGGCACGCCGGAAGAAGCGAGACCCTTGTTTCTGGCCGCCTGGGAACAGGCGCAGGTACACCAGCAGGATTTCTCTGCCATCGACGCGGCGCATATGCTGGCGATCATTGCTCCGCCAGAGCAGCAGCTTGATTGGAACCTCAAAGCGCTGGCGCTGGTCGAGCAAACCAGCGATACGCGGGCAGGCAAATGGCGCGGCTCGTTATACAATAACATCGGCTGGACGTATCACGGGCAGGGGCAGTATCAGCAGGCGCTAGAGATGTTTGAGCGGGCGCTTGCCGCGCGGCAGGCGCAGGGGCAGCAGCGAGAAATCCTGATCGCCCAATGGTGCGTGGCGCGCGCGCTGCGCTCGCTCGGCCAGGTGGAGGAAGCGCTGCATATGCAGCAAGCGCTGCTGGACGCCTACGAACAATCTGGCGAGCAGCAGGATGGCTATGTATATGAGGAACTAGGCGAGTGCTTGCTCACAATGCAGCGCCCGGAGGAAGCCAGACCGTATTTCGCCCTGGCTCATACCACGCTCTCGCAAGACCTCTGGCTGGTGGCAGAAGAACCGGCCCGGCTGGAGCGGCTCAAACAGCTTGGCACTGAGAAGGTTTCATCCCTGCCATTGGACACTACGCCGGACACCGGCAGTTGATGAAGCGTGACAACAACGTTGGGTCCACGTCCCAGCCCGCGAAGGCGGGCTTTGTGGCCGAAGGCCTGTAGGCGCGAATTTATTCGCCAGCCTCCAGGAGGAGATAATTCATGGCTACAGGAAA
>CAZFWN010000104.1:0-19435 GCA_964522745.1 uncultured Ktedonobacterales bacterium | reverse complement strand
GTTCTTTTGTTTCCTCTTGCGGTGAGCGCGGCCCTCGCTTATAATCGCAAGGAAACACCTGTAAAAAGCGTCCTGCTGCGCGTTGATTACACCAGAACATCTTGGGGACAGGAGCCGGTCAGCTATGAGTACAGATGCCCAACCTGCGGGGCTGGTGTCACTAATCTTTGTCAGCGGACCCCTGAAGGGCCGGACCATCCAGATTACCCAGTCTGTCACACGAATTGGGCGCGATCCCTCGAATGAGGTGGTGGTGAAGGGCGACGCGCACGTTTCCAGACAGCACGCGCGGCTGGTTTTGGCGAATGGCGTCTGGCGGGTAGAGAATATCTCGGAGCATAACTGGATCACCGTAAATAAGCAGCAGGTGCAGCAGGCGGTGATTCAAGACCAGGCAGTGATTGCGCTGGGCGATAAAACCAGCTTTATCTTCGCCATCCGACAGCCAGCGGCGGGAGCCGCGCCGGCGCAGCCCGCAGGAGGCGCCCCCTGGCAGGCGGCGCCTCCTGGGGCGCGAAGGCAGGCGCCTGCGAGTGCGAACGCTGAGTTGGAGCGAGAGACCGATCTGGCGCCGCCTCCAATGCCCGCGTCGCTGCCACCCCCACAGCCACCAGCGCCTAGGCCGCCCTACCCGCAGGCGCCCGGTGCCTCCGTGCCGATGCAGCAGCAGCCCCAGCCTCCGGCGCCCTGGACGCCCTATCCGCCGGCGTCTGTCGCGCCCATGCTGTCCCCGGCGCAGCCGGGCATCTCCGCCGGTATGCCAGCGGGGGGAAGCTTTCCGCTGGCCGCCGCGCAGCACACGGTGCAGATGGCCCGCCCCTCCGGCACGGTCATCGCTGCTCCGGCAAGCGTGGGCGTTCCGGTGCTGGAGGTAAGCGATAATACTACCGGCCAGCGCCGGCGCTATCCGCTCGATCAGAAGGTACTCAACATCGGGCGCGACCCCAGCAACGAGGTGATTATTAACGAGCCGTGCGTCTCCGGCCAGCATCTGCAACTGGTGCGCGACGGCCAGCAACTGCTGCTGATCCACCCGCACCCGGCGCGCCAACAGACGGTCAATGGGCTGCTCTTCCAGGGGCGCAAGATTCGCGGCGATGAAACCTATCGTCGGGTGCTAGTGCCCGGCGATGTCTTCCGTATCAGCGACGGCAGCGGCACGCTGGTGACGCTGGCCTACCGCGATGAGTCGGTGGCGCGGCAAGAGGCGCTGCCCGAAGTGCGCCCGATCAAACTGGAGGTGGCGGAGATCACCATTGGGCGCAAGCCGGATAACACCGTTGTGCTGCCACACCCGCTGGTCTCCGGGCATCACGCGCGGCTGGTGCGCGAGGGCGGCACCTATCGTGTCTACGACCTGCACAGCACCAACCACGTCTACGTCAACAGCGAGTTGGTGACCAGCCAGTTGCTCAAGATGGGCGATGAGATTCGCATCGGCCCCTATCGCCTGATCTACGAGAGTACGCAGATCACCCAGTATGATGAAAGCAACTCGATTCGCATCGATGCGATCAATCTGCGGAAGGTGGGCAACAGGGGTGTCACGCTGCTCAATAACATCTCGCTCTCGATTCCACCACGCGCCTTTGTGGCGCTGGTGGGCGGTTCCGGGGCCGGCAAATCGACTCTGATGGACGCCCTCAGCGGTCTGCGCCCGGCAGAAGATGGCAAGGTACTCTATAACGGCCAGGATTACTATCACAATGTAGGAGCCTTTAACACACAGATTGGCTATGTGCCGCAGGATGATATTGTCCACCGCGATCTGACCGTCGAGCGCGCCCTCTACTATGCCGCCAAGATGCGCCTGCCCAGCGATTTTACTGAAGAACAGATCAGGCAGCGCATTCGAGAGGTGCTGGAGGATGTGGAACTGGCCGAGCGGCGGTATCTGCTGATTAAGAAGCTCTCTGGCGGGCAGCGCAAGCGCGTCTCGATTGCTTTGGAACTGCTGGCGAACCCCAGCCTCTTTTTCCTGGATGAGCCGACCTCCGGCCTCGATCCAGGGCTGGACCGCAAGATGATGGTGCTGCTGCGCAAGCTGGCCGACAAAGGCCACACCATCATCCTGGTGACGCACGCCACCAACAATATCTCGGTCTGTGATTATGTCTGCTTTCTGGCGCGCGGGGGCCGGCTGGCCTATTTTGGCCCGCCGGATGGCGCCAAGACCTATTTTGGCCGGAGCGACTTTGCTGAAATCTACAGCACGCTGGAAGCCACCGACGAGCAGCCAAACGCGCCGGAGGAGAGTGAGGCGCGCTATAAGCTCTCGCAGGAGTATCAGCAGTACGTGGCCCAGCCGCTGCGCGCGGGGATGCAGGCGTCAGGAGCGCCGGCGCGTGCGAAAGAGCGCAAACGAGTGAAGCGCGGCGGCTCCTGGCTGCAATTCCGGCTGCTCTTCCGACGCCGGCTGGAACTGCTCAGGAACGATCTGCCCACGCTGCTTGTCTTGCTCTTGCAGGCGCCGCTGGTGGCGCTGCTGCTGATGGGCCTGATTAAGCTGGAGAGCAATACCACTGGCAGCGTCTTTGATCCCAATAACATCATTCGCTGCCAGTCGCAGATACGGCTCACCCAGGCTCAGGCAGCCCGCTTGCAGAATCCCACCGGCGTGCTTGTTGTGCCGGCTACTCCCCAGCAGATCGATCAGAAGGATAATACCATTGACTGTAGCGTTGCCCAGTCCTTCTTGCAGACGCAATCACAGGGGCAGCAGTATAGCGCGCTGGTCGGCGGCACAAATCAAGCGCTGCAAAAGTTTGAGGTGGCCGCCAATAATGGCAACGCGCAGCGGCTGGTCTTTATGCTGGTGCTGATCCCCATCATGTTTGGCACCATTACCGGCACGCGCGAGATCATCAAGGAGATTGCCATCTACAAGCGCGAGCGCGCGGTCAATCTGCGTATCCCGCCCTATCTGGTCTCCAAGATTCTGGTCTTTAGCGTGATCTCGCTGGTGCAGGCGGCGGAGGTGGTGGTGGTTGTGGAAATCTTTGCGCCGTTCCAGAAGGGCGTCTTCCTGCCGGCCATCTTAGAGGCGTATATCACGCTGGCGCTGGCCGGGATCGGCGGGCTGATGTGGGGCTTCCTGATCTCCGCGCTCTCGCCCAATGAGGATACCGCGACCAGTCTGATCTCAGCGGTGATTGTACCGCCGGTCATCTTCTCCGGGGTGATCGTGTCGATGAAAGATTATTTCAGCCAGGTGGTCGCGCTGATCTTTCCGCTACGCTGGGGCATGGCCGCGCTGGGTTCCTCGGTGGGCCTGCACAGCAATACCCTGGGCGACGACAAGTTCTTTGGCGACGACTTCCTCTATCATCCGGCCTACTACTCGACCTACAGCCAGGCAGATGCCACCAACCGCATCGTTGTCTCCTGGATTGCACTCGGCATCCTCACGCTCGTGGTGACCTTTATCATCGGCTATGGTCTCAAGCGCAAGGATGTACGACGCTAGAACAGCAAGCGAGGGAGGCAGCATCGATGCTGCCTCCCTCGCTTGTTTCTCTGCCCTGGCTGCCTATTGGCGTGGGAGCGGGGGCAGGAAGTCGTCCAGGTTGGGCATATTGCCGGAGCCATTCCTGATAGTGTTGCTGGCTGTGCTGGCCTGCGGCAGCAGCGGCGTGGGCCGGATGGAGCGTACCGATGGACGCATCTGCGTGTTGGTCATCTGCCCGTAGCCTGGCTGGGGTTGGAAGCTGTTATAACTCTCCACTGGCAGCCGGAAGGCTTCGACGGATTCTTTGAGCTGGCGCGCGAGGTAGGCCAGGCGCTCGATGCTCTGGGCTGTCTGACGGGTGCCGGCGCTGTATTGTGACGTAATGTCGGAGGCCGCTTGCATCTCCTCGGCCACCGCAATTGAGGTATCGCGCTGCTGCTTGGCAATGCGGTTGATGACCTCGACCAGTTGGTTTTGCTGATCAACGACTTTACCAATGGAGTCGAGCGCCGCGCCGGCGACGTTTGCCAGACCCATACCCTCGGCCACTCGCTGCTGGCTTTGTTTGGTAGCCTGGATTGCCAGATTGGTCTCCTCAACCATCGTCTGCACCATGCGGGAGATCTGGTTGGCCTCCTCCTTCACTTGCTCGGCCAGGTGGCGAATGTTGCCAGCGACCATACTGAAGTTCTTGCCGCTGACGCCTGCCGCCGAGGCATGGATGGCGGCATCGAGCGCCAGACGATTGGTCTGATGCGCAATATTGCTGATGACCTCAACGACGTGCGTGATCTCTTGCGTGCGGCGATTCAACTGGCTGACACGCTGGGCCGCTGTTTTCACTTCCTCTTGAATCTGATTCATGCCGGAGATGGTCTGCTGCACCGTGTCGTAGCCGTTTTGGGCCTGCCCACGCACGCTGTATGCAACTCGTGCCAGGGTGTAGGCATCCTCGGCGACGCGATGATTTGATTCAGCCATCTGGCCGGCTTCGGTGGTTGCGTGGGTGATCTGATCCATCTGGCGCTCAGAGGCATCGACTAAGAAGGCAGAGCGCTGCAAGACGAAGGCTGCGGCAGCTTCGATTTCGCGTCCTGCCTCTTGAATGCGCAGCACCAGACTGCTGAGTTCATCCAACATATACTTGAGCGCGTTGCCCAGCACATCACTCTGGGTGCGTGGCTGGATGTCATGCGAGAGGTCACCAGAAGCCAGACGAGTTGCCACTTCGAGAATCTGGTTGAGATAGCTCATCATGTTTTCCAGCGCCAGCCCCAGGCGGTCCTGGTCGGAGGTGCGATGGACGCGGACGCTCAGATTGCCCTGGGCGATCTGGTCGGCAAGCTGGCTGGTCTCCTCGAAGTAGCGGTCAATCGAGTCAAAGGCGCGAGCCAGTTGCCCTACCTCATCGCGGCGCTGGACCATGCGCTGCTGCTGCTCGGCGATCTCTGGCTCCTGGTAGATCGATTGGCCGGTTGCCAGATACTCAGCGGAGCGCGTGATTGCCAGGATCGGGCTGGCGATGTTGCGGCTAAGGATGTAGGCGACGATGGCGGCCAGGATGATCAACAGAATGGTCAGACCCAGGCTCAGCAGCCTGGTCTGCATGATCTGTGAGTTGAGCTGGTTATTCAGCGTGGTGATAGGCGCCAGCACCTCGGACTCTGGACGCACAGCGACCACTGCCCAGGAGGTGCCCTGTACCGGCGCGTAGGCCAGGTATTTATAGTCGCCGCGCAAGGCGATGCGATCAATGCCAGACTGCCCATTTTGAATGTTGTGCATCAGTTGGGTGACGCTGGGATCGCCCTGCTGATCGAGCGGGACGTTAAGCAAAACCTGCCCGGTTTTGGGAGCTTGCAGGTTCACGCCAAAATCATGTTGGCCCGCCAGCGGCATGGTGATAATAGCGCCACTTTGGGCGACCAGGAAGGGATAGCCGGCCTGGCCGATGTGGGCGGGCAGGATGTTTTGCAGCAGGGCGGTGAGGGTCACGTCGCGCCCAAGCACCCCGGCAAAGGCATCGTTGGCATAGACCGGCGCCGAGAGCGTGATGAGCAGCCCCTTGCCAGTGGCATCGAGATAAGGAGGCGAGATGACTGGCAGCTTCTGCGGGTCGTTCTGAGGGGTGGCCGCTACAAACCAGGGGCGCCCAGGGACATCGAAATTAGGTGGGACGATGTGCCCTAAATCGAAGTTCCAACCCGGATTTTTAGGGTTCACGTCGTAATAGCGAGTGACCCCGTTGGTTGTTCCGAGATAGGTTGGGTACTGATCCTGATCGTAGTGGGCCTTAAAGACTGGGTCCAGGTAGGTCAGGGTATTGAGCGTTTGTCTAATCGAGGCCGTGAGCGTTGGAACAGTATTGGGAATAAAGACACTATCCGGTTCGGTGACAGGGTTGTACCACTGCCCGTTGGTAGGGTCTTGGGCCATCGTCTTGGCCTGGTTATAGAGGCCCGCGCCGAATTTATCTGGATTGGAGAGCAGGTAGCCGGCATAGTTTGCCAGTTCTTGTGTGGTATTGGCGATCAGGCTCAACTGCTTGCTGGTAGTGAGGGAAAGATCGCCCGCCTGCACCTGCAACGCTGTTTTGGCGTTATCGCTCAATGCACCGCTGCCGGTGCTGATGGATTGCTGGTTCATGCTGTTGATCTGCATCAGCGAAACCAGAATGCTGGCAAGCAGTGGCAAGAGCGCCGCAATCAGCAATCCAACCAGCACTTTCGTGCCGATGGTTGATAAGAGTGGCTTCCGAGGGGGTGAAGCTTGCATGAAGACCCTCCTGGCAGGTCGTCTCGTCTGTTAGCATCAGATACGCGGCAACAAGGGAACCGCGCCGATAAGTGCAAATAAAAAGATCGATTCCTTTCTACCCCTCCTCTGGGGCAGAAAAGGTCACAAAACTGGAGTGAGTATATCATGCCTGGCAAATTTCCTGGCAAGAACTGGCGTAGACTGCGCTGCTGGCCTGTCCTGGTGTGACACGCATTTCCGGTAGGCACCGGCTGGGCAATCATCGGTTTGCTGAATAGGAAATGAGTCCTGGTGTGTGCAGCGTTGCCCGGCAAAGAGGGCGGCATGCCCATTGCGCTGCGGGCAACTTCAGGGTAATCTTGATGCAAGAAGCGGTAAACCTTTCTTATAGCAACAAGGGGAGGGTATCTGATGCCAGCTTTGGAGAATACGGTGGCGATTGTGACCGGCGCCGGGCGTGGCGCCGGGCGGACTATTGCGCAGGTGTTGGCGCGCGAGGGCGCCAGGGTGGTGGCTGTTGCGCGCACCAAAGCCGATCTGGACGCGGTGGCGAAAGCAATTGCCGATGCTGGGGGCGCCTGCGAGCCGATCAGCGCCGATGTCAGCAGCCCTGAGGATGCCCAGCGCATCGCGGGGCAGGCGATGGAGCGCTTTGGCCGCATCGATGTGCTGGTGAACAACGCCGGCATCGGCGGGCCAACCACCGGCGTGGAGGAGACGCCCGTTGACGCCTGGCGCCAGACATTGGACATTAATCTGACCGGGCCATTCCTCTGCTCGCAAGCCGTCTTGCCGGTGATGAAAGAGCAGCGCGCCGGGTATATCATCATGATCTCGTCGGGAGCGGGCAAGCAGGGCTATCCCAATATGTCGGCCTACTGCGCCAGCAAGTTTGGGCTGCATGGCCTGGCGCAGTCGCTGGCCGCCGAGGTGAGCGATCTGAATATCCGCGTGACGACTATTCTGCCCGGCAGCATTGCCGAAACGGCTTTCTCGCACCAGAAGGGCGGCTGGCGCCCGCGCCCAGGGGCGAAATATCTGCAACCAGAAGATATTGCTGACGCCATTCTCTTCCTGCTGCGCCAGCCGGCCAGCGCCTGGACGCAGGAGATGAGCCTCTGGCCGTTCAAGACATATCAAGGGTAAGCGTATGGAGCAAGCTGGGCTGGGGCCTTGGGCACCGGAGGTGGTGAATCGGCGCTATCGGGAACTGGCGGCACGCTCGTCGGGTCTGGCGCCGGCTGAGCGGCTGCGACAGATTGCCGCGCTGGTTGCCGAGCAGGCGCGCTGGGTGGACCGCGAATGTCTGAACCTCAACGCGGCGACCAATATCCAGAATCCTGCTGCGGCAGCGCTGGTGGCCTCTGGCATCGGCACGCGCCCCAGCCTGGGCTATCCTGGCGAGAAGTACGAGACCGGGCTGGGGCCGGCAGAAGAACTAGAGGTGCTGACGAGTGAACTGGCCCGGCAGGTGTTCCGCTCTGCCTACGCCGAGACGCGCCTGCTGAGCGGCGCGATGGCGAATCTCGCCGTCTTTCTGGCGGTGGCGCGGCCTGGCGAGGTGATCTTTACGCTGCCGCCCGCTGCCGGGGGCCACGCGACGCATCAGCCCTTTGGCGCGGCGGGCCTGGCCGGGCTAGAGGTACGCTCCATCCCCCTGCTGACCGATCAGGCGACAGCGACCTGGCAGATCGATCTAGAGGCGCTGGCTGAGCAGGTCGAGGCGGCGCGGCCTCGTTTGCTGGTGCTGGGCGGCAGCCTGGCTTTCGCGCCCTATCCCATCCGCGAGGTGCGCGCCATCGCTGATCGCGTCGGCGCAAAGCTCCTCTTTGACGCGGCGCATCTTTCGCTCTTGATTGCCGGTGAGGTGTTCCAGCAGCCGCTGGCCGAGGGCGCCGATGTCATCACCTCCTCAACCTACAAGGCGCTGGGCGGCCCACCGGGCGGCGTCATCCTCACCAACGATGCCAGGCTGGCCGAGCGCATCGATACGATTGTCTATCCCGGTCTGACGGCCAACAACGATCTAGGGCGCGTAGCGGCATTGGCCGTCTGTCTGAATGATCTGCTTGCCTCTAGCCACCACTACGCGGCGCGCTGCGTCGAGACGGCGCAGGCATTGGCCCGCGCGCTCGCATCAGCCGGGCTGCCGGTGGCTGGGCTGCCGCCAGCCTACACCCAGACGCATCATCTGGCGCTGGATGCCCGGCGCTGGGGCGGCGGAACTCACGCGGCGCGGCTGCTAGAGCCGGCCAATATCCTTTCCACCGGCATCGGCCTGCCCCTGCCGGACGTGCCCGGCGACCAGAACGGCCTGCGTCTGGGTGTGCAAGAATTGGTGCGCTGGTGCCTCGGCCCCGATGAGATGCCGCAGGTGGCTGATTACTTTGCGCGTATCCTGCTTCATGGCGAAGAGGCCGCCGCGCTGCGCGCCGAGGTGCTGGCCTTCCGCGCCCGCTTCCAGCAGATGCAGTATGTGCTGACGCCAGAATTCAGGCATCCAGACCCTCATGTCCAGGTGATCCAGGAATAGGCGAGAGCTTACTAAGATGATGAATTTCATGCTCTAGCACATGCCAGCGCATTAAGGATATTGCAATGTCTCTTCACTTTCAGGTACTAGGCGGTCCAGGTCGTGATAATGCGGTCTTTGTCCGGGTAGACAGTGGGCAAAAAGTCTCCCGATTGCTTTTTGACTGCGGTGAACACTGCCTGGCTCACCTGTCCATTGCCGAAATTCAGGCTATCGATCATGTGCTGTTCTCGCATTTCCATATGGATCACATCAGCGGCTTTGATGCGTTTTTTCGTGTGACCTATGACCGCACCACCAGGCAAAATACTCTCTGGGGACCGCCGGGCGCGAGTCAGGTGATGCAGCACCGCTTTCAGGGCTTCTTATGGAACCTGTACCACGATTTAGCCAGCCAGTGGGATGTTCACGACATTTATCCTGATCGCGTGGAGGTCACGCGCTATCAGGCAAATGAAGCATTCTCAAGAGCATACCCACTCGCCTCCTCTCCATATCGTGAGGTCATCATCGATACGCCAGAATACAGCATTTGCGCCTATCACATGGATCATCAAACTCCATCGATGGCCTATCTCATGCGTGAGAAACCACGCATCAATGTCGATACCACCAGGCTGGAAGAACTGGGATTGCGCCCTGGGGAGTGGCTCAAGAACCTCAAAACGCCACAAGCGAACGAAGCTCCCTCGATAGAGATCGATGGCACAGCTTATCCTCTTGCTGACTTGCGCCGGGAACTGTTGACCGAAACAGCGGGAGATTCCTTAGCCTACCTGACCGATTTCATCCTGAATCAGCAGGCACAGGAGCGCCTGGCAAAGATATTACAGGGATGTCAGGTCATGATTTGTGAGAGTCAATATCGCCAGGCAGATTGGGAACTGGCGCAGCGCAATTATCATATGACAGCGAGCCAGGTTGCCGAAACAGCCCGACTTGCCCAGGTACAGCAATTGATCCTCTTTCATCTGTCTGATCGCTACGACAAACAGGAGTGGGCCGCTCTCTTGGAGGAAGCACAGGCAATTTTCCCCAAGACAGCCTTTCCTGATGGCTGGCTCATTTGATGGAAGAACAACCTGGGGCGCGGTCAATGCTGACCGCGCCCCAGGTTGTTGACGGCGAGACTTCCTCGCGTCAGGCTATTAGTCGTTGCCTCCTACCGCCGATGGCTCGCGGGCTGGGCGCACGGCGAAGTAGACGGCTTTGGGGTGATGGACCACGATAGCGGCGGTGGACTGCTCCGGCACCAGTTGGTGCGAGATGGTCAGGTCCACGCCAATGGTCTCACGCGCCGGCAGGATGCCAAAGAGCTTGACGTGATCCTCCAGTTCGGGGATGGCCGGATAGCCCCAGCTATAGCGCTTGCCCTGCTCCGGCTCTAGCCCCAATTCGCGGCGGACGATGCGATGGACGTATTCGGCCATGCCCTCGGCCATCTCCGCGCCCAGGCCATGAATGTAGTAGGCGGCGGAGTAGTCGCCCTTCGCCTGTAATTCATCGATGAGGTCGGTGGCCTTCTGGCCGATGGTGACGACTTGCAGCGCGACCACATCTTTGCGCCCCGATTCCACCGAGGCGAAGTAGTCCGCCAGGCAGAGCCGCTCCTGATCGGGCTGGCGCGGCATGCCGAAGCGCGCCAGTTCGCGGGCGTGGTCCTGCGGATCATAGATAATCAACTCGTCGCCATCGCTCTGGCAGGGATAGTAGCCGTAGACAGCCTTTGGCTCCATGTAGCGCCGCTGGCGGGCTTCGTGCAGCATGCGCTCCAGGCGCGGCTCAAAGTCCTCGCGCACCAGGCGCTTGAACTCCTCGCCGTGTGTCTTGCCGCCCCAGTGCAGACGGTAGAGCGTGTTGATGTCCATGCAGGCGGCCACTTCTTCCAGGCCAATGCGTTCCAGCACGTGCGGCCCCCAGAAGGGCGGTGTGGGCAGCGTCGCTAGCGCGAATCGGCTGCGGTCCACCGGCGCGGCTGCCTGGAGCGCGGGCGTCTCGCCCGCAGGGGTGGGCGGTTTCGCGGCGGCTTCCTGGGCCTCGCGCTTGATCTGCTCAACAAAAGATTCGCGCTGGCCGGGATCGGAGAGCCTGTCCATGATCTCCAGACCCTCAAAAGCATCCTTGGCGTAGAAGAGGCCGGGCGCGTAGGGCGCCTTGTGTTCTTCATCGCCGACAAAGATGATACGCCGCCCATAGGCGCGATTGATCGCCGCGCCGCCAACGATGACCGGAAAGCCCAGGTGGCGCTTGTGCAGTTCCTGCACACAGAGCGGCATCTGCTTGGAGGTGCTGACCAGCAGGGCCGAGAGGCCGATAGCGTCAGCCTGGACCTCCAGCGCCTTGTCGATAATCGTGTTCAGCGGCACTTGCTTGCCAAGGTCATAGACGGTGTAGCCGTTGTTGGAGAGGATGGTGTTGACCAGATTCTTGCCAATGTCATGCACATCGCCAAAGACCGTAGCCAGGACCACCTTGCCCTTCGTATAGCCTTCCTTGCGCTCCAGGAAGTTCTCCAGATGCGCGACGGAGCGCTTCATCACCTCGGCGGATTGCAGCACGAACGGCAGAATCAACTCGCCCGCGCCAAACTTGTCGCCGACGTCCTTCATGGCCGGCAGCAAGACCGTGTTGAGGAGAGCGACGGCGATCTCGGAGAGTTCTGGCGTTGGCTTGTGTTCCGCCACGACGGCGGCGCGTGCCTCCTCATCGGCAAAGCGCGGTTCATCCCGCTGCACCAGCCGCTCGATGAGAGACTGATCGATCAACGCCTCGATGCCGTCCTTCTTGCGGTGCAGAATCTGATAGTGAATCTTCTCATCGGTGGTCATGCCCTCAGTGGGGTCGGCTCTTTCCTGCTCCTTCTTCTGCGTGCCGTGCTGCTCGAAATATTCGATAAAGCGCTGCAAGGCGTCGGCTCGTCTATTCAAGAGCAAATCATCGCAGATCAAGCGCTGCTCGGCGTCGATCTCGGCATAGGGCGTGATATGCGCCGGATTGACAATGGCGGCATCCAGCCCGGCCTGCACGGCATGATAGAGGAAGACGCTGTTCAAGACGGCGCGGGCATGCTGCGCGACACCAAAGGAGACGTTGCTGACGCCCAGCACGGTCAGCGCGCCGGGCAGTTCGGCCTTGATGCGCTTGATGGCCTCCAGGGTCTCGACGGCGGCATTTTGCAGTTCCTCCTGGCCGGTGGTGACCGGGAAGGTCAGGGCGTCAAAGATCAGCGCGTCGGGGCGCAGGCCATATTCCTGGGTGCAAATTTCGTAGATGCGTTTGGCAATGGCAAATTTGCGCTCAACCACCTTGCCCATGCCCTCTTCATCGATGGTCAGGGCGATGACCGCCGCGCCGTGTTCTTTCGCCATTGGCACAACCGATTCGATGCGCTGGCGGCCATTCTCCATATTGATGGAGTTGATAATCGCCCGGCCAGGATAGATTTCCAGCGCCGCCTTGATGACAGCGGCCTCGGTGGAATCGATGACCAGCGGCGCCTCAACGCCCATCGAGAGCTTCTTGACGGTTTTACTCATCTGCTCGGCTTCATCGACCCGTTCGGTCAGCGCCACGCAGACATCCAGCGTATGCGCTCCGCCCTCCATCTGGTCGCGGGCGATCACCAGCAGGGTATCGTAATCGTCGCTGAGTAGGGCTTGCTTCGCCTTCTTGCTGCCCTGGCTGTTGACGCGCTCGCCAATCAACAGCGGCGGAGGGTCTTGCGTCAGCGAGGTGGAGCGAATGCCGCTGGCGACGAGGGGCACGCTGCGCGGGTGGCTGCTGGCAAATCCCTTGCTGCCATCGGCGGGCTGCCAGTCCTCAACGGGGCGCTCCTTGCGTTTGGCGCCGGAGACGGCCTCGACGATCTGGCGGATATGCTCGTGGGTGTTGCCGCAGCAGCCGCCCACAATGTTGACGCCGAACTCTTCAACAAACTCGCGCAGGGAGTCAGCCATCGGGCAGGGTTCCGTCGGATAGACGGCCTTGCCGCCAACGTTGAGTGGGATGCCCGCATTGGGGATGGTCGAGATAGGCAGCGGGCAGTTCTCGGTGAGATAGCGTACCGGCTCGCGCATATGCTCCGGGCCGGTGGAACAGTTCAGGCCGATAATATCCACATCCAGATTGACCAGGATGCTCATTACGGCGGCGATGTCGGTGCCCAGCAGCATGCGCCCGCTGGTGTCCAGCGTGACCTGCGCCTGGATAGGCAGGACGCGCCCGCTGTCCTGAAACGCCCGGCGGATGCCAGCGATGGCGGCGCGCACTTCCAGAATATCCTGGCTGGTCTCGATCAGCAGCAGGTCCACGCCGCCCTCGATCAGCGCGTTGGCCTGCTCTCGAAAAATCTCCGCCAGTTGTTGATAGGTAATATTGCTCAGCGACGGGTCATCGGACGATGGGAGCATGCCAGTTGGGCCAATTGAGCCGGCGACAAAGCGCGGCCTCTCTAGCGTGCTGAAACGGTCAGCAACGCGGCGGGCAATCTGCGCGGCGGCCAGATTGATCTCGCGGGTGCGTTCGCCCAGACCATATTCATCGAGCTTGAGGCGGCTGGCGGTGAAGCTGTCGGTCTCCAGCACGTCGCAGCCGGCCTGCATAAAGCCGGTATGGATTTCTTCGATGACATCCGGGCGTGTAATGACGAGATACTCGTTGCAGCCCTCGGTGCGCTCGCCGCCGTAGTCGGCTGGCCCCAGTTGGTAGGTCTGGACGTTGGTGCCCATCGCGCCGTCGTAGACGATGACCCGGCGCTGGAGTTCTTGCAGGAAACGACTCGGTGTGTGTGTGGTAGTGCTGCTCATCTTTCGCTTTCCTCCCTATTCCACTCAACCCCCCACTACATAACCCCTAAACGCTACAATTATTCGCCGGCAAAGGCGGCGACCAGTTCCCGGCAGAAGTCGGGAATATCTTCGACGACGCGCCCCCAGATGAGGGTGCCATCGCGGAATGCGGGTTGATCGACCCAGGTGGCGCCAGCGTTGACCAGATCGTCGCGGATGCCACGCGAGCCGGTGACAGGCCGGCCACGCACGATACCCGCCGAGGCAGCGACCCAGCCGGCGTGGCAGATGAAGCCAATCGGCTTGTCCTGGGCATGAATCTGGCGGACCAGATTGAGGACATGCTCATCGCGCCGGAGCTTGTCGGGCGCCCAGCCGCCGGGCACGACCAGGCCATTGAACTCATCGGCGCGCACCTCGCTGGCAGTTCGGTCAGGTGTGGCTTCCAGACAGTGCTTGCCGCACACAGTCTCGCGGTTTAGGCCAACGATAACGACCCGTGCGCCCTCTTCGCGCAAGCGCATCACCGGCACCCAAAACTCTAAGTCCTCAAATCCTTCGGCAACGAAGACGCCATAGGTTTTACCTTGCAGGCGCATAGTATGCCTCGCCTTCCTATAGCCTGAAGCCTGCTGTGAACATCATCAATGAAATAAGAGGGCTTTTGGCACTCTTTGGTGTCATTACAAGACGCTCGTGGCGCATTATAGCATTGCGGGCATGCCGGGGGCAAACGTGGGGCCGGGAATGGTTCCACCAAAAACGCGGGGCGAGTACGGACGTACTGTTGCTCGTCGCGCCGGCTGGAAGCCAGCGCGACGAGCAACAGTACCACTTTTTGATGGAACCGCTGGGAATAGTATCCATACCGACAACTCCGTCGTCTCTGTCGTCTCTGTAAACTCTGGAGATGATGATGTAAGATTTTATCGCCTCCACGCGATATATGGGCGATGAGTGACGTTCCACATGGAGGCACTGGATTACAGATGAGCGCGGTAGAACAATATCTTCCCGATGCACTCTTTACTGAATCTGAGCGCGCCTGGCTGGTGCGCTATTGCGCCACCCTCTCCGGGCGGCCAGAGCAGGCCGAGGATTTGGCGCAGGAGACCCTGGTGGAAGCCTGGCGCAACCGGCACAAGCTGGTTGACCAGACGGGGCGCCTGCCCTGGCTGGCGGCGATTGCGCGCAATGTCGTCCAGCGCTGGTTTCGCCAGCAGGGGCGCGATCATCAGCATCTGGTATCGCTTGATGAGAGCGAGGAGCCTGGCGAAAGCGCCAGGCTCCAGTCACCCGTTGATTTCGAGCATGATCTGGAGCGCGCCGAACTCGCTACCTTGCTTGATCGCGCGCTGGCGCTGCTGCCCGCCGAAACGCGCCTGGCGCTGATCGCCCATTATGTGGAGGAACTGCCGCAGGCGGAAATTGCGGCAAAGCTGGGAATGACCACTGGCACACTGGCGGTGCGGCTGCATCGCGGAAAGCTGGCGCTGCGTCGGCTCTTCGCTACCGATCTGCGCCAGGATGCCCTGGACTACGGGTTGGGCGTGGCTTCTGGCGCTCGCTGGCAAGAGATGCCGCTGTGGTGCCCGTATTGCGGGCAGCATCGCTTGCAGGGGCGTTTCGACCAGGAAGAGGGGCATCTCCTGATTCGCTGCCCATTCTGTTTGCCGGTGCCGATCATCGATCACGCGACGCCTGCCTTAGATGGGGTCACGAACTGTCGGGCGGCCCTTTATCGCGTCCTTGATTGGCTTGGCGAGTATTTCCCGCCGGCGTTGCAGGCCGGCTCTGCCCGCTGTTTTCGCTGTGGCAAGCTCGCACCACTCCGCGCCGGGATGCCTTTCGCTCAACTATCGGCAGAGCTGCGGGAAACGGGCTTTCATGTAGCATGTTCTTGCCAGGCGCAGAATAACTGCTCGCTTTCTAACCTGGCGCTCGTCTTGCCAGAAGGACGCCAGTTCCTCAAAGCGCATCCTCGCATCCGCCTCTTGCCGCTGGATGAGCGGGAGGTTGATGGTGTTCCTGCTGTGGTTGCCACCTTTGTTAGTGTAACCAAATCAGCCCGGTTTGAGGTCGCAGCGGCACGGGATAGCTTCGGACTCCTGAGCGTTCACGCGACCTCCTAGAGCGCCGGGCGCCTGGCGATTAAAATCGCGGCTAAAGGCGTTCCGCCACAAAGTCCGCCTGCGCCCAGGATATTCCTGGGTGTCGCCCTCGCGCGCCCATTTCCCTGAGAAAGAGAGGCGATCATGCTTCCTGAAATTGAGCATCAGCCTTCCCCGACGCCGCTCGCGCAGCCCGCTTCAAGCAGCCTGTGGCGCCAGGGAAACATCATGAAGTTGTGGATTGGACAGACGATCTCAATGGCCGGCTCGGCGGTGACAGAATTGGCGCTGCCGCTCACGGCTATCATCCTGTTTCATGCCAGCCCATTCCAGTTGGGGCTGCTGCTGGCCGTCAACTCTGCGGCTTCGGCACTGTTTGGATTGTTTGCCGGCGCCTGGAGTGATCGCGCGCGCCGCCGGCCTCTGATGCTGCTGGCCGATCTGGGGCGCGCCCTGCTGATCGGCATCATTCCTGCTGCCGCGTTCCTGGGCGTTCTGCGTATAGAGATGCTCTATCTGGTTGCCACCTGTGTCGGCGCGTTGGATAGCCTGTTTGGAGCGGCCTATCAGGGCTTTCTGCCGGCCCTGGTGCGTCGGGACCAACTGGTCGCCGCCAACAGCCGGTTTGAAGGCAGCCGCGTGCTGGCGCAAATTATCGGCCCAGGATTGGGTGGCGCATTGGTGCAACTGGTCACGGCGCCATTCGCCCTGATGGCCGATGCGCTCTCGTTTCTCGCTTCGGCGCTGAGTATTGTGGTGATTCGTGACACAACGCCCGCGCCACATCCATCACGCGAACATCGCTCGCTCTGGCGCGAGATCGGCCAGGGGCTGCGCTTCCTGTTGGCGCATCGGCTGGTGCGGCCTTTGTTACTCACTGTTGTCCTCTTCAATGTTGCGGCGCCCATTCTCAACGCGCAAGTGATATTGTTTGCTACCCGTGAGTTGGGCCTTAGCCCGCTGCTCCTGGGCGCTGGCTTCGTCGTCGCCGGCGTTGCAGGCGTGCTGGCCTCCATCGTTACCGGCCCGATCAGTGCGCGCCTGGGGATCGGGCGGACGATGATCGGCGCGACGGGGCTGACCTTTTCCGGCTGGCTGCTGGTGCCCTTTATACATGGAACACTGCTGGTGGCCTTTCTGCTGCTCGCGTTCGGGGCGTCAGTTGGGACGATGGGCGATGTCTTTTTTAATATCAATTCTGCCAGTTTGCGCCAGGCATGCGTGCCAGACCATCTGCGGGGGCGGGTCAGCGCCAGTACACGCTCGCTGATCCTGGGGGTGCAGCCGCTGGGGGCGCTGCTGGGTGGAGTGCTGGGAGAGCAGATTGGCCTGCGCCCGACCTTACTGCTGGCAGCGCTGGGCTTTGGGCTGGGATTTCTGTCGATGCTTGTCTCCCCGGTGCGTCGTGTCCAACAGCTTGATTTGCTCTCAATAGAGCAGGTGCCGTCGCCAGATGAGATGCTTTGATGCTTCCTCTAGTTTTCCAATGTTCTTCAAATGTTTATGTGGTCCAATGTTTTTGGGTGGTATGTCTCTAAACCTGCCCGACAAGAAGAGCGGTATGAGGGGATCGAAAGCGGAAGCATATTATGCACATTTTGATTGTAGAAGATGAGCGACGGCTGGCGGTCTTGCTGCGCCGCGTGCTGGTCGAGGAGCGCCATACCGTTGATCTGGCCCACGATGGCACCAACGGCCTCAATCTCGCGCTGAGCGATAGCTATGATCTGGTCATTCTAGACCTGATGCTGCCGGAGGTCGATGGGGTGCAGATTTGCCAGCAGATGCGCGACGAGGGCATTGAGACAGCGGTGTTGATGCTGACGGCGCGTGGCGCGATAGAGGATCGTGTCAAGGGGCTGAATGTGGGCGCCGATGATTATCTGGTCAAGCCCTTTGCGATGGAGGAACTGCTGGCGCGGGTCAACGCGCTGCTGCGCCGCCGCAACCGCAGTCTTGAGGATGGGCATCAACTCTGTGTTGGCGATCTGACGCTGGACTTGCTGCGCCACGAGGCACGACGCGGGGGGCGCATTATCGAATTGACGGCCAAAGAATTTGCCTTGCTTGAATATCTGATGCGTCACCCTGGGCAGGTGTTGACGCGCACGCAGATCATCGATCATGTCTGGCGCTACGATCTGGAGGCCCTCTCCAACGTCGTAGACCTCTATATCCACTATCTGCGCGACAAGATTGACGTGGAGGGTTCGCGCCCGCTGATTAAGACAGTGCGCGGCGTGGGATATAAGATCGATGCTTGAGCAGCAATGGGAGAGGAAAGCGTGATGCGTCAACTGCGTGCTGGCATCCAGCGTCTCTGGCCGGAACGCCGCCATTCGGCGGTGGTTTCCGGCGCCTCGATGTTTGCGCGCCTGCGCACGCATCTGACGCTGTGGTACAGCGGCGTGCTGGCCGGTATGCTCATCCTCTTTGGGGTGCTGCTTTATCTGGGCACCCAGCAGATGCTCTTTGGCGCCGTCAATGATGGGCTGGCCGGGAGGGCCGATTACGTCAAAATGAATTTGCAGCTCTTCTGCCTGGGACCGCCGCAAGTTTCGGTGCCAGGCACGTTGTCACCGAGTGCCCAGATTAGTGTGCTTCCCGCGCCTGGCCCTACCCACTATGTGATGCTCTCGCTGTCGCCACATGATGTTGTGTCGCCTCCGCCAATCAGGCTTCAGGGGCAGGATGTGCTTGTTGCCTGCTTTGATGCGAACGCTGTGCCGCTGCCGGGGGTGCAATATACCCTGCCGGCAGGAGCCTCAGACCCCTTTGTCACGAATGATACGCTTGCCAAAACTGTACTCCAACAGGGGACAGCCCAGACGGACATCATCGATGAGGGTGGAAATTTTGGTCAGGTCTATCGCTACGCGGAGGTCATTCAAGACCCAGGCGGCAGGATACTTGGCGTGGTGCAGGTGGGCCAGTCGGTGGAGACACAGGAGCGGGTGCTGCGTTTGCTGCTGGTGCTGCTGCTGAGCCTGGGCGGCGCAGCCGTGCTTGGCGCGATAGGCGGCGGACTGCTGCTGGCTGAGCGCGCGCTGGCGCCGGCGCGGCTGGCCTTTACGCGCCAGCAGGCATTTATTGGGGATGCGTCCCACGAACTGCGCACCCCCTTGACGCTGCTGCGCACCGATGCCGAGGTGCTGCTGCGTGGGCGCGAACGGCTCGACCCGGATGATGTGGTGCTGCTTGAAGACATCGTTGCCGAGGCCGGGCATATGGCGTCGCTGGCCGATACGATGCTGCTGCTTGCGCGTCTGGATGCCGATCATGTACATCTGGAGCGCGAGGTCGTCGATCTGGCGAGCGTGATGACGCAAACGGTCCACCGGGCGCAGCCGCTTGCCAAAGAGAAGCAGGTGACGCTGCTGGTGGAACGCGCCGAGGAGACGCTGGTGATTGGGGATCGCGTGCTGCTGGAGCAGGCGACACTGATCCTGCTGGATAATGCCATCAAATACAATCGCGCAAGTGGCAGGGTCACATTGCGTACCTGGCTCGCCGGTAAGCACGTCTGCCTGGAGGTCAGCGATACTGGCATTGGCATTGCGCCTGAGCATCTGTCGCGTCTGGGCGAGCGCTTCTATCGGGTGGATAAAGCGCGCTCACGCGAGGCCGGCGGCGCGGGCCTGGGCCTTTCGATTGCCCGCCGCGTTGCCACCACGCACCAGGGCGACCTCACCTTGAGCAGCATTGCTGGTCAGGGCACCATTGCCCTGCTGACGCTGCCTGCGGCTGTTGCGCAGGGCCACGCGACGCTTCCGCGCGCGGCAAGATGAGAATTTTCCCA
>CAZFWN010000103.1:13941-19701 GCA_964522745.1 uncultured Ktedonobacterales bacterium | reverse complement strand
CTGGCCGATGCGGCTGTCCAGCCCTGTCCCTGTGGGACATGCTGGCCGCAGGCCCGTAGCGCCGATTTTAATCGGTGGCGTCCCTGCGCTTGGCCGGCTAGTCCCGCAGCGTGGGGAAGAGGACGACATCGCGGATGGTTTCCTGATCGGTCAGGAACATGACGAGCCGGTCAATGCCGATGCCCAGGCCGCCGGTGGGCGGCATGCCATGCTCCAGCGCGTCCAGAAAATCCTCATCCAGCACCTGTGCCTCTTCATCACCCTGCGCGCGCTGGCGCGCCTGGTCCTCGAAGCGCGCCCGCTGCTCCAGCGGGTCATTGAGTTCGGTATAGGCGTTGCCACCCTCCAGGCCGCCATAGAACGGCTGGAAGCGTTCCACTATGCTGGGGTCATCCTCGCGCTGCTTGGCGAGCGGCGAGACATCCAGCGGATAGTCGGTGAGGAAGAGTGCCTGCTTGAGCGGCGCAAAGCCGCGCTTCATCATCTGGCTCTTCAGATCATCGATCAGCCGGCCCCGCCCCAGCTTCTCATCAGCTTCGTAGCCATGCTCGCGCATCACGGCGGCCAGCGAATCCCGGTCTGGATAGCGCGTGACATCGATGCCGGTGAACTCGCCGATGGCATCGAGCAGCTTGATGCGCGGCCAGGGCGGCTCGACATTGACCTCGGTGCCCTGATAGGTGATGCGCGTGCTGCCCCTGGAGGCAATCGCCACCTCGGCAATCATCTCCTCCACCAGCCGCATTATCTGCTGGTAGTCGCCATAGGCTTGATAGCATTCCATCATGGTGAATTCAGGTTGATGTGAGCGGTCAATGCCCTCGTTGCGGAAGTCTTTGCAGATTTCATAGACGCGCTCGATGCCGGCGACAATCAGCCGCTTGAGGTAGAGTTCGTCGGCGATGCGCAGATAGAAATCGCGGTCCAGCGCGTTATGATGGGTGATGAAGGGCCGGGCAGTGGCGCCGCCATAGATGGCCTGGAGCGTTGGCGTCTCAACCTCCAGGTAGCCGTGCGCGTCCAGATAGTGCCGCATGGCTGTGATCGCCTTGCTGCGGGTGACAAAGACCGGCAGCACCTCCTCGCGGTTGGCGATCAGATCGAGATAGCGCTTGCGATAGCGCAGATCGACGTCTTTCAGGCCGTGATACTTGGCCGGCAGCGGCTGCAAGGCTTTGCTGAGCAGCCGGAAGTTACGCACCTTGAGCGTGCGCTCGCCGGTCCTGGTGGCAAAGAGATGCCCGGATGCCTGGATGATGTCGCCAATATCCAGCCGGCGCACGCCAATATACGCCTGCTCGCCGACCTCATCGCGGCGGAAATAGACCTGCATGCGTCCAGTGCCATCCTCGATGTGCATAAAGGTAGTCTTGCCCATGTCATGTACGAGCATGATGCGCCCCACCAGGGTGATGTCCTGCTCCGCCGCTTGTAGTTCCTCGAAGCCTGCCAGGGCCTCTTCAATCGTATGGGTGCGCTCTGCGCGGGTGGGATAGGGGTTAGTGCCCTCTTCCTGCCAGGCGTGCAGCTTCTCTAGCCGTACCTCTCGCTCTTCCATAGTGTATTGACGTGCCTCGCTTTATAAAAATGGATGTTTTTGGCAGATGCAATGCTTCTATAAAATAGCACTGCTGAATATTGTATCACCTGGCAAAATGGCGACGTGCAGCGCCGCCCGCCCTTTGTGGGGCATTGCAGCAGGGCAACTGGTACGTGCCGGCGGGACGCCGGCGGTACAAAACACCTGGCCGAGGCATCGGCCCCGGCCAGGTGTTGCGGCAATTATGCTATGAAAGGCGGCATCAACCTTCTTTGCCGCCGCCACCGCCGCCGCCAATCAGCGACCTACCTCCGAATTTGGTAGTAAGCCTGCTCAACTGAAAGATGACGACTACAACAACGATGGTAATCACGAGTGCATACCCAAATGTGCTGGCAACTAGCGGCCAGCCTGATTTCCCATCTGTCGAAGGGGGAAACACTTGCTTAAATAAAGCCTGGATGGCCTCATTCCAGGCGAGTGCAGCGACCAGAGCAAAGGCTGAGCTGATAAGTGCGGCTGTGGTTGCTACAAAAACCTTGCCGGTATCTCTGCTCTGGCCCTCCAGCAGCGTAACCTGTTTTTGGAGCTGCTTGATGGTCTCTGCCTGCCGCAGCGCATCCACCTGGCTGCCCGCCTGTTCAAGCAAGCGTTGGGGGGTGGGCTTCTTGGTGCTGGGGCCAGATTTGACACCTGGACTGGCGGCTGGGGCAGGCAGGGGTGTTTGTGCCAGTTCGGCCAGCGTTTCGGGGTGATGCTCGCGGTGTTCGGATGCCGGGCGCACGGCGCCTTCGGTGGTGACTGGTGCCGGGGCTTGCTGTTCCTCCATTGGGAACGCCTCCTTCGGAAAATACGCCGGGGCGAGGACCGGACCAAAAATAACTGTGCCAGAGGCCGATTGCCTCTGACACAGTATAGCATGAAGCTGGGTTTCAGAAAAGGGGGTAACTGCCCGATGATCTAATCCAGGGCCAGGATGGTGTAGGTGCGTACCCCGCTGGGGGTGGAGACGGTGACGCTGTCCCCAAGCTTGCGGCCCATCAGCGCGCGCCCAACCGGAGACTCGTTGGAAATCTTGCCCTCGGAAGGATTGGCCTCGTGCGGCCCGACAATTGCGTAGCGATATTCGCGGTTGTCTTCGTTGCGCAAACGCACATGCGATCCCAGGCTAATTTCCTCGCCGCCCTGCCGCAGCTTCAATTCTTTGGCTATCGACAGCAGCCGTTGCAGGCGCATGATCTCGCCTTCAATTTTCGCCTGCTCGTTTTTGGCATCTTCGTAGGCCGCGTTATCGGTAATGTCCCCCGATTCTTTGGCATCGTGAATATACTCGGCGACCTCTGGGCGCTTGATCGTCAGCAAATGCTCCAGACGTTGAAGATGTCGCTGCCGGCCCTCTGATGTCAAATATACGTCCTGTGTTTCCATACTGCCCCTTTCTTTGGCGGTTCATCGTTCTCTCACTTAGCACATCTCGACATCGCCCCAGGTGATCTGCGCAGTGGTTCCGTCCGGTTGGCGAATCAACAAGATGCCATCTGCATCAACGCCTGCTGCCATCCCCTCGATGACCTGCGTTCCCTGCTGAATACGCACCCATCGTCCCAGGGTGGAAAGATGGTCACGCCAATGCTTCCAGATACGCCAGGCGCCGTCGTCTTTGCCATGCTGGAGGGTCTCGTAGTTCTCCTCGAACCGTTCCAGCAGGGTTGCGATCAACTGCTCACGGCTGACGTCCTGGCCTCCTTGCTCCGCTATGGTGGTTGCGCGCTTGGCAAGTTCGGGCACCTCCTTGAAAGAGCCATACACATTCAGGCCAATCCCGACAACGGCGCAGAAGTTTTCATTGCCTCTGGCTGTCGTCTCTATCAGGATACCGCAGACCTTTTTCCCGCCGATCAGCACGTCATTGGGCCATTTCAAGACGGGTTCGAGGTCGGTAGTGAACGCAATGGCTTCAAGCACTGCCAGGGCGGTTCCCATCACCAGAAAATGGGTTGGGAAGCTGGGGTGGACGATGATCGAGAGGAGTGCCTGCTGGCCCGGAAAGGTTTGCCAGCTTCTCCCCTGTCTCCCCCGCCCGCCAGGCTGCTCATCAGTGATGACAACGGTTCCCTCGTCGGCGCCCTCCTGCGCCAGCGTCATCGCCAGGGTATTGGTTGAATCAATCACCGGGTGGTAGATGAGTGTCTGCCCGATCTGGGTCGTCTGTAATCTCTTCTTCAGATCATCGATCTGGAGCCGGGGAAAGCCTTCCATAGAATGCCACTTTCTATCTCTTGCCACCTCAACCCACTCCCTATTCCTCCTTGTTCCGGCCTGTTTGAAGAGAGAGATTTCCTATTCGCTGGTGAAAGCGGTGCTTCTTCTGGGAAAAAGATGCTGGCTACTCACAGCAACGGGCGCGGCGGTGAATCCCCAAAGAGAACGATCACCGGAACCCGCAGCAGCCGGGAGGACCGGAAGCAATGAACCGCGCCAAAGACGATCAGCGCCTGAGTGAAAAATGGCCCCGCCAGAGGTGCGGAGCGGGTGGCACTACAGAGAAAGACTGGAGAGAGGGCACGGAGCCGCTCTCTCCAGACGTGCCGCGCAGGCAGGGGCACTCGCCCTTTCCGACCCGGCAAATGATACTGGCTAGCGCCAGAACCCTCCACGTAGGGTGGGTGCGTGGCGAGTTGCCGTACTGCCTGCGCAGCGTATAGGTTCACTCATGCTTTGCACCACCTCCTTTCGTTGCGCTAATCATACCCTACAAAACGCTCTGCTGTCAAGTGGTACACGCCAATTTTTCAAAATTCATCTGAATAATCCATCTTTTGGCCGCCGGCGAGAGGATTTCCTGCTATAACTTTCGTGTCAGAACCTCGTATCTTTCAGTGGGAGCATACTAAATCTCCCCTCTCTTGCTCACTGGCGACTATCGAAAGGATCACTCGTGGCACGCTATCCCATTACCCCGGCAGAAGAGATTGCCGTTGGCCCCAATGAAGTTCCCGCGCTGCTGGTTCGCCCGCGCGCTGATGGCCCGCATCCAGCCGCGATTGTTCAGCATGGCTATGGCGCGGATAAAAATGATCTGCTGCCGCTGGGCGAGTATCTGGCCGAGCGCGGCTTTGTGATTCTGCTGCCCGATGCCTGGGGGCATGGCGAGCGCCTGCCGATGCACGGCTCCAGCTATCTCAACACGCTGAGCGCCGATTTTATCTTTGAGACGGTGCGTCGCACGGCGGATGATCTGGGCGCCTGCCTGGAGTATCTGCTGACGCGCCCCGATGTCCAGCCCGACGCGCTCAGCGTGGCCGGCTTTTCGATGGGCGGCGGCGTGGCGCTGATGACCGGGCTGCTTGATGAGCGCGTGGCGGCGATTGTCTCCATCGCCGGCATGTCGCCTCAGGATCTGTCGCTGCTGCAACTGCCGGGGATTACCCCGCCCAGCGAGGAGCTGCGCCGCTGGGCCGAGACGCAGAACCTCACCGCCGCCCTGGAGCGCTTTGCGCCGCGCCCGCTGCTGCTGATTCATGGCCGGCAGGATGATATGGTCTCGCCGCAGGCGTCGCAGCTGGTCTATGACGCGGCTCTGCCCTACTACCGCGACCACCCGGAGCGTCTGGCGCTCAAGTGGTACGACGTTTCCCATATGATTACCGTGCCCATGATTGTCGATGCCGTCGAGTGGCTGGCGCCTTTCTTCGAGCGCTGAAAAGTGTGATCTATCTCGCTAGCAAGAACAGCCCCTATTCGCTATAATAGAGGGGCGAAGTGTTGGGATGCTGTGCCGCGCAATAAGCGAGGAGAATTTTCTATGGGACCGGGTTCTGCTACGCAACTCTGCCCGCGCTGTGGGGTGGCCCAGCCTGCCTCAGCGCGCTTCTGCCGTCATTGTGGCCTGACGCTGACGGCGTCGATGGATGCGGTGTCACCTCCGCCTTCCTCTCCGACCTATACTCCGGCCTATATGCCGCCCGCCGCCGATCCGGCTGCGAATCGCTGGTCTGCTCAAGGTGCCTCGCAGGCCACTTACCAGCCAGCGCACAACCCGGCCTACGCCAATCCGCCCGTTGGCAACTATGCCAGCTATAACGTGCCGGTTGACGACTATCCCGCCTATGATGATGAGCCAGAGAAGCCCAGGCGCTCCTTCTGGCGCTCGCTCTGGGGGGTGGTGGTCATTGGGTTTCTGCTGGTGCTGGTGCTTGGCGTCAGCGCCTTCGGCATTT
>CAZFWN010000103.1:0-13841 GCA_964522745.1 uncultured Ktedonobacterales bacterium | reverse complement strand
TGTTGACGGCCCGCTGCTCCTATGCTATACTCGCCCCACAGAGAAAACAGCGCGCGCACGCAGTATCAGAGAAGCAAGAAGAGGGAGCCAGGTATGGCGCAGGAGATCAAGCTGGCGTTTCGACCAGATCGGCAGGGGATGCACAAGCTGCTCGGCGAACTGGAAGCCGAAGTCATGGAAGTTGTCTGGGCGCATGGCGCCTGTACGGCACGCGCCGTCTATGAGCATTTCCGACAAACCAGCCGCTCCCTCGCTTATTCGACGGTGAAAACGGTGCTGGAGCGCCTGTCTGAGAAAAAGCTGCTGCTGCGCTCAAAGGTTGAGAATGCCTATGTCTACCGCCCGGCCTTTAGCAAAGCGGAGTTCACCAACCGGGCGATGCAGCGCATTCTGGATAGCCTGCTCGATAGCTTTGCCGAGCCGGTGGTCGATCATCTGCTCTATCGCTTCGATCACGCGACCCCGGAGCAGCGCGCCCGGCTGGAGCCGCTGGTGGCTCGCGTGCAGCCGAGCCTGCGCAATGGGAAGTAGGGGCGGTTCAAGCAAGGGTGACACCCGAATGATGCAGGCATTCGCCGAATGAATTCGGCGCTAGGGGCGCCTGTGACGCCGCAAAGTCCCTACGGGACTGGGGTGCGTGTGGCACACCTGGCTGCCAGTCCCGCAGGGACTTCTTGGCCGCAGGCCCGTAGCGCCGATTTTAATCGGCGACGGGCTAGCTCATTTGCCGATGCAGAAGTCGTGGAAGATGCGCTCCAGCAGGTCTTCGGTGGCCGTTTCGCCAGTAATCTCGCCCAGCGCGTCAACGGCCCCGTGCAGGTCGATGGAAACAAAATCCAGCGGCAGCCAGGCATCGAGCGTCTTGCCAGCCGCGCTCAGATGCTCTGCGGCGCGGCGCAGGGCGTCGCGGTGACGGGTGTTGGCGACCAGCGTTTCATCTGCTGAGGCCGTCACCTGGCCGGCCAGCGCCAACGCGCGCATCTGCTCTTCCAGATCATCGATGCCGCGCTGCGTGAGCGTTGAGGTAGAGACCGCCGGCGCGCCCGGCCAGCGCGTCTGCGCCTCGCCAGTATCGAGCCGCGCCGGCAGATCGCTTTTGTTCAGCACGAGGATGACGGGTCGCCCGTGATCGCTGCCGCTAAAGCCGAGCGCGTACAGGGCGGCGCTGACCTCTTCATCTTGCCCGGTCAATGGCTCGCTGCTGTCCAGCACCAGCAGCACGAGATCGGCGGTGGCGGCGGCCTCGCGGCTGCGACGCACCCCAATCTGCTCGACGGGATCAGTGCTTTCAGTGATGCCGGCAGTATCGATCAACTGCACCGGGATGCCGCGCACGTTGGCGTACTCCGAGACGGTATCGCGGGTCGTGCCGGCAATCGGCGTGACAATGGCCCGGTCAGCGCGCAGCAGGGCGTTGAGCAGGCTGGATTTGCCGACGTTGGGCCGCCCGATGATGGCGGCGCGCACGCCGTCCCGATAGATGCGCCCTTGCTCGGCTCCGGCCAGCAGATGCTCGACGCGAGCGGCGGCGGCTGTAATACCGGCGCGCAGTGCCTCCGGGTCGGGTGATGGTACTTCCTCTTCGGGGAAATCAATGCTGGCCTCGATCATCGCCAGCGCGCCCAGTGTGTCCTGGCGCGCCGCCTGTACTGCTTGCGAGAGCCGGCCCTGCAATTGTTCCACCGCTAGCTTCAGCCCCTCATCGGTGCGCGCGCCGATCACATCCATCACGGCCTCGGCCTGCGCCAGATCGATGCGGCCATTCAGGAAGGCGCGCAGCGTCATCTCGCCCGGATTTGCCAGCCGCGCGCCCTCGCCGAGCGCAGCATCAAGCACGCGCCGCAGCAGCAGCGGCCCGCCATGCGCCTGAATCTCTACCACATCCTCGGCGGTATAGCTGCGCGGCCCGCGCATATAGGCCAGCAAGACCTCATCAAGTATCTGATTGGTGCCTGGCTGGATAATATGCCCATAGTAGAGCCGGTGCGATTCGGGCGTCCAGAAAGCGGCATCCGGCACGCGGTCTCCAAAACCGCTGCTGGCGGCAGGTGAACTGGACCGCCGGAACAGCCTCAGCGCAATCTCCAGCGCCTCTGGCCCGCTGAGCCGGACAATGCCAACACCACCGATGCCGGGGGGCGTAGCAACTGCGGCTATTGTGTCATTCGTACTTGTTTGCATAGTCCTTGTTTGCATAGTCAGCTTGCGATTATCTCAATGGTCATCAAGTTCTAGCAGGATGGGGTGGGCTTTCTCCACTGCTGCTTTCAAGGCCAGAACCCCGGCTTGTTTGAAGTCCCTGGCGTGTGAATCGACTTCATGGAAGGAACCATTGAAGAGGGTCACGCGCATATCAACCAGGAGAAACCCGGCTGGGCCGCCGCTTGCCATAGCTTCCCGTACCCCTTCTTCCACTGGTCGGATGAATTCATCGGGTATGACTCCCTTGGTGAGCGCGTTGACAAACTCAAAGCCTTTGCCACGCTCCAGCGGTTCTACCCTCAGCCAGACAATGCCATAGATGCCAGGGCCACTTGATTGCCGGACATAACGCCCGCGCGCCTCGGCGCTGGTAGTGATGGTTTCTCTGAATCCTGTCGGCTTCTCTTGCATATCCTCACCTATGCCCCAATGTAGCGGGCGTAGAGCGAGCGAGCGATGGTCTGGTCATCGGTGCCCTTGATGATGGCGCGGGCGTCGGGGAAGACGGTAAATTCGTAGCGCTCGACGCGGAAGCGCAGCAGGAAGTCGTTGTAGCTCACCTGGCCGACCTCAGCGAGCCGCCCGGCCAGCGCGGCAAAGTTCATCGCCGGGGCGTCATGGCCGTTGTGCGCGCCACGCGGCGGGCGCACCTGCACGGCGTTGCGCCCGCAGAGCGAGGTGCTGCCAGCGCCGGCTGCGTCGAGAAATTCGTAGCTGTGCTGGCCGCAGGTGGGGCAGTCGGGCATGCGCGGCAGCTCGATCTCGTCGGTGGTGTTCTCCCACAGGTCCAGCCAGCGTATGGCGCGATTGATCTTTTCCCGCCGGTCCAGTAAGATTTTGAGCGCCTCAGTGGAAGCAATCGAAGAGACGGCGCCAACGATGCCGTTGAGGACGCCGACGGTATCACAGGTGGCAGTGGTGCCGGGCAACGGCATCTCCAGGAAGACGCAGCGGAGGCAAGCCGTCTCGCCGGGCAGAATGTTCATCGTGACGCCATACGAGGCCACGACGCCGCTGTAAATCCAGGGCCGGCCCGCCTTGACGCAGGCATCGTTGATGAGATAGCGCGTCTCGAAGTTATCGGTGCCATCCAGCACCAGATCGACGCGAGCCACGATGTCCTCGATATTCTCAGCGTTGATGTCTTCGATCAGCGGCTCAATGGTGATGTCGGAATTGATGCGCCGCAGCCGTTCGGCGGCGGCTGCCGCTTTGGGCAGGTTGCGCGCCAGATCATCTTCATCAAACAAGACCTGGCGCTGGAGGTTGTTGGCCTCGATATAGTCACGGTCAGCAATGATGAGGTGGCCGACACCGGCGCGGGCCAGGTTGTTCGCCAGCACGGTGCCCAGCGCGCCGCAGCCGATGATCGCCACGCGGGCGGCCAGCAAGCGCTCCTGGCCGTCGCGCCCGATGCCGGCGAACAAGGTCTGGCGGGCATAGCGGTCAGGCAAGGATGCAGTTATGCTGTTGAATGCGCTATTGTCTGTCATGGTGGCTGTGTCTCGCGGCAAAGGTGCCGATGAATGTGAGCAGGTGTCTTTATACGAATATTGTAGCATAGGAGAGCTGGGGAGAGGATTGCCGGCTTGTGTTACAATGGTGGCGCGATGGGCCGTTGTTCAGCAGTCTGGACCCTGCGAGGCGGTTTCCGCAGCGGACCGGAGGAGGAAAAGATATGATGCAAGGGCCATCGGGCGCGCCGGGCAACACCAGACAACCTACCGCGCCGAAAAAAATCCTGGTCATTGATGATAATCCGACCATCGTTGAGCTTGTCAGATACGCGGTGAGCTTGCAGGGCAATTATGAGGTGGTGGTGGCCTACGATGGCGAAGAGGGGCTGCGGCGTTTCTATCAAGAGCGGCCAGATTGCGTGATTATCGATGTGAAAATGCCGCGCATGGATGGCTTTCAACTGGTGCGCTGCCTGCGTGGGGATGCCAGCAGCGCTAATGTCCCCCTGATTATTCTCAGCGCCATGATTCGTGAGGAAGACCAGACGCAGGGCTATCTGTCGGGCGTTGATGAGTATCTGACCAAGCCGTTTAAGCCGGCGGCGCTGGGGGCAGCGTTGGAACGAGCCATGAGTATTACTGCCGAGCAGCGCGCTCTGCGGATGCAGCAATTGGCGGCGCAGAAACGCCCGTAAGCGGGCATTTTGCAAGGATAAACAGGACGCGCCGCCAGAGACGGCGGCGCTACACGAGGATGGCGAATGGAGCAGCAGCAGGAGGAACCTGAGCGCCAGGGAGGGCAGCAGCCGGAGTACGTGCTGTTTGTTGATCCATCGCCAGCCATGTATCAGCAGATTGCCCAGGAATTGAGCGAATGGTATGAGGTGCGCTGCGCGATAACGGCGGCAGAGGCGTTGGAGAGTATCAAGCAGAGCGTGCCGGCTCTGCTGATTAGCGAGATCGATCTGCCCGATCTGAGCGGGCTGGCGCTCTGCGAACAGGTACGTGCCCAGCCGGCCACGCGAAAGCTGCCCATTATCTTCTTGACGAGCCGCAGCGGGATTGGGGAGAAGGTGGCTGGCTTTCATGCTGGCGCCGATGATTATCTGGTCAAGCCGATTGACCGCCGCTTCTTTAGCGCGCGGGTGCGCCTGCTCTTTCGCATCAAAGCGCTGGACCAGCAGCGCCCCTCTGGCGGATAAGGCCAGCCAGCGTTTGCTTCCATTCGTGCGCTTTACCCAAAAGCGTCTCCCCTTTTTCAGTACATTTCACTGCTGCGAGCTATTGATCTGGCTGCTACAATAGAGAAACCATCATCTGAGCCGACTCTTGTATTGCTGCTTCCTCTTCGTTATACTCTGGATACTTCAAGCGCTACACTGCTTTTGCGCGAGGGTGAACCAGCATAGCTGTTTCTTGTAACTATGCTCGATTGCTGGTAAGCAGCATGACCACGAGCATGTGCCCGCTACGGATGGCAGCTTATTGATACAGAGGGGAGCCTGTTGATGACTACACGAGCCGATGTTGAGCGCCTCATTCAGGAGCATCAGGTGCATACCGTGAAGCTGGGCATGCCGGATATGGACGGCGTGTTTCGCGGCAAGCGCGTGCCGGTGCAGAATTTTCTGGATGGCCTGGAGGGCGGCTTTGCCCAGTGCGATGTCCTCTTTGGCTGGGACATTGCCGAAGACCTGATCCCCAATCTGAAATTTACCGGCTGGGAGAGCGGCTATCCCGATGTCTGGATGAAGCCGGACCTCGCCACGTTTATGCCGGTGCCCTGGGAAGAGGGCGTGGCGCAGGTCGTCTGCGATTTCGTTGGCGAGCATGAGCAGCCGATTACCATCTCCCCGCGCGCGGTCTTGCAGCGCGTGCTTGACCGCGCGGCGGCGAAGGGCTATCAGGTGGAACTGGCGCTGGAGTTGGAGTTTCATATCTTCCGCGAGTCGCAGCAGTCCATTCGGGAGAAGCACTGGCGGGATCTTACGCCGCTCAGCCCGACCAATAGCTGCTACAGTGTCTATCGGGCCAGCGGCGATGACTTCCTACTGGGGCGCATGATGCGCCAGATGAACGCGGCGGGCATCGCGGTGGAAGGCTATAACCGCGAGCATGGGCCGGGCATGTATGAGATGAACCTGCATCACGCTCCGGGCGTGACGGCGGCAGACCGGGCGATGCTCTTCCGCAATGGCGTGAAAGAGATGTGCCTGCAAGAGCAAATGACCGCCAGCTTTATGGCGAAGTGGAATCATGCCGAGGATGGGTGCAGCGGCCATCTGCATCAAAGCCTGTGGGACGCGGACGGCAAGAATATCTTTTATGATCCCACCGCGCCGCATCATCTCAGCGACGCGCTCAAGCACTATTCAGCAGGCGTGTTGAAGCTGCTGCCGGAGTTCCTCGCCCTCTATGCTCCCACTATCAATTCATACAAGCGCTATGTGGTGGGAACGTGGGCGCCAACGACGGCGACCTGGGGCGTGGAGACGCGCACGACGGCGCTCCGCCTGGTGCCCGGCTCGATGAAATCAACGCGCCTGGAGAATCGCACGCCCGGCTCGGATACCAATCCCTATCTGGCGATGGCGGCCTCGCTGGCGTCGGGCCTCTATGGGCTGGATCGGCAACTGGAGATTCCGCCGGCGGCGCGTGGCAACGCCTACGCGCTCTCTGCCGAGGAGGCGCCGCCCCTGCCGCGCACGTTGGAGCAGGCGATTGAGCGCTTCAACCAGAGCGATCTGGCGCGCGAGTTCTTCGGGGATGAGTTTGTCGATCATTATGTCGCCATGCGCCGCTGGGAGGTGGACTGCTTCAACCGGGTGGTCGATGAGTGGCAGCGCGAGCGCTATCTGGAGATGATCTAAGCGGGCGGTTGGTGTGATTATACCAAACGATCAGGACAGGCCGGTAAGGACGCTGGCGATTAAAATCGCGCCTAAGGGCTGCGGCCACAAAGCCCGCCTTCGCGGGCTGGGTTCAGGCGAGCGTTCATCCCTGCTTGCCAAGGCGTGTCCTGACTAAAAAGGAAAAGAACATCAATCGGCGGATGGTCGGAGGTTGCTGTGCTTAGGATAAATCTGCTGCTGTTTCTGCCGGCAGCCATCGCGCTGATTATCGCGCCTGGGCCGGATAGCCTGTATGTGCTGGCGCGTGGCATCGGGCAGGGGCGCCGGGCCGGAGTGATTTCGGCGCTTGGCACCTGCACCGGCTTGCTGGTGCATACCACCGCTGCGGCGCTTGGGCTGGCGGTTTTGCTGCAAACCTCCGCCGTCGCGTATCTGGTCGTCAAGTTTGCGGGAGCCGCCTATCTCCTCTACCTGGGAGTCAGAACGCTGCTGACAAAGCAGTCGTTTTCGGTCACTGCTGCGACGATCAGGCCGTCGGGGGCGCGCATGTATGTCCAGGGTGTGCTGACGAACGTGCTGAACCCAAAAGTGGCGCTGTTCTTTGTGGCGTTCTTGCCGCAGTTTGTGGATCAGCGCGGCGGCGGCGCGGTGGCACTGCAAATGCTGACGCTGGGGCTGCTTTTTGCCGGACTGGGGCTGCTGTACCTGCTGCTGGTGGCGACCCTGTCGGGCAGCCTGGGCCAGTTCTTGCAGCGTCGGCCAGCCTGGGCAAACCGGCTGCGCTGGGTCACCGGGAGCGTGATGATTGGGCTGGGCCTGCGGCTGGCGATTCCAGACCGCCGCTAGCACTGCCGGAGTGGCAATAAAGACGAGACAACATCCATGCCCGCTGGCGGGCAGAGTAAAGGGTGACACTGATGCGATTAGCGAACAAGGTAGCGATTATCACGGGGGCCGGCAGCGGCATGGGCCGGGCGGCAGCCCTGCTCTTTGCGCGCGAGGGCGCAAAGGTGGTGGTGGCCGATCTGGACCCCAAGACCGGCGAAGAGGTCGCCGGGGAGATTACCAAAGCTGGCGGCGAGGCGCTGTTTGTGCCGGTGAATGTGGCCGTCGAAGAGCAGGTAGAGCGCGTAGTGCAGGCGGCGGTGGAGCGCTTTGGGGCGGTGCATGTGCTGTATAACAATGCCGGCATCATGCCTGCCGACGATGGCGCGGTGACCGACATTACTGAGCAGACGTGGGACAAGGTGCTGGATGTGAACCTCAAGAGCGCCTTTTTCTGCTGCAAATACGCCATTCCTGAGATGATTAAGGCCGGCAGTGGGTCGATTATTAACGTCGCCTCGTTTGTTGCCATCCTTGGCTGCACGGTGCCGCAGGATGCCTACACGGCCAGCAAGGGCGGCATGATCTCGCTGACCAAATCGCTGGCGGTGCAGTATGCCAAACGCGGCGTTCGCGCCAACGCCATCTGCCCAGGGCCGATTGAGACGCCGCTGCTGCGCATGCTCTGGACGAGCGAGGAGGAGCGCAACAAGCGGCTGAACCGCATCCCGCTGGGCCGCTTTGGCACGCCGGAGGATATTGTCTACCTGGCGCTCTATCTGGCCTCCGATGAGTCGAGCTGGACAACCGGCGCGGTGATGGTCGCGGATGGGGGCATCACCTCGAATTATTTCTAAACACTTGCCCTCCAGGGTGTAGAAGTGGAGAGGTGGAGAGGTGGAGAACATACTCAATTTTCATCTACACGTGATAAGGCAGAAATAAAGAAGAAAGAAAAGATAGGTTCTTTTCTAGAGAAGATATATTCTTTTCTTTTTCTCTGGCGGAAGGGTGGAGATGATATACGGATGTTCTCTCCGGCATCTCCACCTCTCCACCTCTCCACTTGCTGAAGAAAGGGGGATACTTCAAACAAGAATCACTTCACGGAGCCTGCAGAGGCTCCGCTGGGCTTCGCCTGGTGAACCGTTGTGTCCGCATGTTTCCCCACACCCCCACGAGGAGGGACATCATGGCTACCAAACAAGCGTCAAATGAAGAACTTATCCGGGCGGATGTGCGCCGGCTGCACTCGCTGGGCTATGCCCAGGAGTTGTACCGAGCGATGGGTGGTTTCTCCAACTTTGCGATCTCATTCACGATTATCTCTATCCTAAGCGGCTGTGTCACCCTTTTCTATCTGGTTCCAAGCACGACTGGTTTTTCTGCTGCCGCGATTGGCTGGCCGCTCGTCACCATCTTTGTCGTTATCGTCGCGCTGGCGATGGCCGAACTGGCTTCAGCCTTTCCCACCGCCGGTGGTCTGTACTACTGGTCATCCAAACTCGGTGGGCCTGGGTGGGGCTGGTTTACCGGCTGGTTTAACCTGATCGGTCAGATCGCCATCACCGCTGGCATCGACTATGGGGCCGCCGTCACGGTTGATGTATTACTGCATGCCTGGTTTCCGGGCATTCCCGCCACCCCCGGCAGTGTCACCAGCATAGATTACGCAACCCAATGGACGACCTTGCTGATCTACGCTATCATTCTGGCATTGCATGCCACGCTCAACATCTTTGGGGTGCGCATCGTCGCGTTTCTGAATGATGTGAGTGTCTGGTGGCACATCGCTGGGGTGGCGCTGATCGCCGGCGGGGTGATCATCGCAACGCTCGCCGCGTCGCAGTTCAATCCTGGAGCCGCCGGTGTGTGCTGCGCCACCCAGGTGACGGGAAGCGCTGTTCATGGGCTGAATTCTGCTGGCACGCTGTTTAGCCTGAATAGCGCTTTCAACGCGACGGGCTTCCCCATCTGGTATGCCTTCCTCCTTAGCCTGCTGCTGGCCCAGTACACCTACACTGGCTACGATGCGTCCGCGCATATGACGGAAGAGACGGTGGGGGCAGCCACGAGGGCGCCCTGGGGCGTGGTGATGTCGGTGGTCGTCTCGGCTGTGGCCGGCTATATCCTGCTGATGGGCCTTTCGGCAGCTACTCCTGACCTGGCTGCGTCTGGGAGCTTTGTGAATCCAGTCCTGTATATCCTGGAAAGCCGTCTCAGCTATGTCCTGGGAACCATCCTCTTCGCCGCAATTGCGGTTGCGCAGTTGTTCTGCGGGATGTCCTCGGTCACGTCGAATTCGCGCATGATCTACGCCTTCTCGCGTGATGGCGCGGTGCCAGGCCACAAGGTTTGGCATCGGCTGGATAAGGGGCGCACGCCGCGCAATGCCATCTTGCTGGCGGTGGTCTGCTCCTTCCTGCTGGCCGTTCCCTCGGTATGGAATTTCGTGGCCTATGTGGCTATCACCTCGGTTGCCACCATTGGCCTCTATGTCGCGTATGCCCTGCCTGTCCTGCTGCGCCAGTTCTCCAAGGACTTTCAGCGTGGCCCCTGGCATCTGGGAAGTTGGAGCAAGCCGATTGGCTGGATCGCGGTGATCTGGGTGGCTCTTATCTCGGTGCTGTTTATGTTGCCGACGGTCAATCCCATTACCGCCGCTAACTTCAACTACGCCCCGATAGCCGTGCTGGGTACGGTGGCAATCATTACGGTCTGGTGGCTGGTCAGTGCGCGCAAGTGGTTCAAGGGACCAGTGATCCAGGGCGATGAGAAGCAACTGGAGGCGATTGAGGCGGAGTATGGCGAGACGCATGGCGCCGAGGCAGCGGCAGAGGTCGCTGGCGGCGGCGAGGCGGCTGGCGCCGCAGGATAGAACGCGGTCAGGAAGTCGCAGGCGCCGAGTGCCTGGCGGTTAAAATCGCGGCTCTGTGGCCCATCGGCCACAGAGCCGCACCTGCGTAGCGCTCAGGCGAACATGCGATTCTTGAGAGGATGGTTTACGATCAAGGATGAGGGGGCGAGGCGAGTGTTCAACCAGGGCGAGCGCGGAGTCCCTTGCCTTGAGGCATGGGGAGGAAGCGCCGCCATGTTCGCTTGAATCTTCAGCCTGCTATATGATATTATATGGAGGATGAAGATCACACTCACCGCCAAACTGAAACTGACTACGACGTCTGACCAGTTCCGGGCACTGCGCCAAACCCAACTGGCCTATCGAGATGCCCTGAACTATGTCAGCCGCTATTCGTTCGCGCACGGCAAAACCAGCAATGGCAAACGTCTGCAACGCGAGACCTATGCGGACGTGCGCGCTCAGTTTGGCCTGCCCGCCCAGATGGCGTGCAATGTGCCCAGACAGGTAGGCAGCACGTATCAGGCCCTTTGGACCAAGGCGAAGAAGAATGCGGAAGCCCGCCGCCTGGGCTACACCAAACGCCGCTTTAAGGGGCTGGATGAAGCGCCCAAGTACGTCTCGCCTACCCTCATGTACAACTTTGGGCGAGATTATTCCCTGAAGGAGGGCCAGCAGGTCAGTATTCTGACGCTGCAAGGGCGAGTGATCGTCCCCTACCAGGGCTATACCAAGCACATCGCCTTGGTGCAGCATGGGGCGTTCATGGGCGGGGCCAAACTTTGGTATGACCGAGTCAAGCAGCGCTTCTATCTGCTGGTGAGCCTGACCCTGGAAACGCCCGACCCCACGCCGGAAAGCCATACCCGCATCGTCGGCATTGACGTCGGACAACGCTATCTGGCAACGGTAGCGACCCTGGACAACGGCGCGCAGTTCTACTCTGGAAAGGACGTGAGAGCGAAAGCAGACCATTACGCCAGAATCCAAAAACGACTTCAGCAGAAAGGCACTCGCAGCGCCACCAGACGACGGATCCTCCTGGGCCAGCGAGAGAGACGGTTGAAGCTGAATACCAATCACACCGTGAGTTCGCGTATCCTGGACACCCATCCGCACAGTTTTATTGGCCTGGAAGACCTGACCGGCATTCGAGACCGAACGAAACGCAAGAAGGGCAAGAAGGCGAGCAAAAAGCAGCGACGCGCCAATCGGCACGCCTCCAAGTGGGCGTTTGCCGAGTTGCGCAGTTTCCTGGACTACAAGGCAGTCCTGATCGGCTCGCTCTGTGTGAAAGTAGACGCCGACTATACGAGTCAAGCCTGCCCACGGTGCGGCTATATTGCCAGGGAGAACCGCCCCCACCAAGGCTTGCTCTTTGTCTGCCAGTGCTGTCATTACACCCTCCATGCGGACCTGATCGGAGCCAGGAATATCAGCTTACGAACGCTTGCTATCCGGCAGGACTGGATGGCAACGGGGCAGTTGTCAGTTGCCCCCGATGTGACGGACCGTGAAGCCAAAGCGGCGCGCTTGCAAAAGTACGCCGAATTGCGGTGGAGTCCGGCCACAAGCCCCGCCCTTTAGGGCTGGGTATCTGACCTCGCCCGCCTCCTGTTTCTCTGCGTTATCATATCGCGTCGGGTCAGCGTGCTGCTTGCAGGGCTGCCAGGGCTGCTCGCCGCTGGCGTGCCTGACAGGCTGGCTCTGGCTGCTCCGCTCGCGGCAAGGTGTCTGAGCATCTGCGGGATGGTCACAAAGACCAGGCCGCGTGCCTGCAACTGCTCGATAATCGTCGGCAGCGCGTCAACCGTTTGGGAGCGATTGCCGCCTCCGTCGTGGAGCAGGATGATTGAGCCAGGCTGCGTGCTGTTGAGTACGCGATTGACGATGGCATCGGAGCCGGGGCGCGCCCAATCACGTGGGTCAACGTTCCATAGGATAGAGGAGAGATTGAGCGAGGCAGCGATGTCCAGCACCCGGCGGGTATAGGCGCCATAGGGCGGGCGGAAGATGACGGGCTGCGTTCCGGTCACCTGCTCAATGGTATCGCGGGTGGTGGTCAATTGCCAGGTGATCTGGCCGTTGCTCAGCCTGGTAAGATCGGGGTGTGCCCAGGAGTGATCGCCGATAGTATGCCCACCTGCGACAACGGCTCGCGCCAGGTCAGGATAGCGCTGCACCCAGACGCCCAGCATAAAGAAGGTCGCCAGGATGTGATAGCGCTGGAGGATGGGCAGGATGGCATCGGTGTAGCCGGGCGAAGGCCCATCATCAAAGGTCAGGGCAATCTCCTGCAACTGCTGGTTGCCATGCGCCATCAGGTAGGTCAGCGGGGGGGGCGGCGTGGGCGTGGGGGTCGGAGGGATGGGCGTGGGCGTGAAGGTTGGCATATCGGTGGGCGTGGCCGTCGGGCGCTCCACGACTGGCGTGTGTGCCAGCCAAAATGCCTTGCCGCTGTCGCCAATCACCAGCAGCGAGAGGAGGACAACAATCAGGATACCCAGCAGCAGAGAAGAACTGAGCAATAGTGACTTGCGGGTGTTCATATAGCCTCCTCTCAGATGAACTAGCGATTGTATGCTCATCTATAGTATAGTGCCTTTTTGTTAAGAAAAATGTGAGGTTTTTCACCATGTCGCTCATGACAGCAGAAACAGCGCTCTTGATTATTGATGGCAAGCAAGTACATAGCGCCAGCGGCAAGACGTATACGACAATGAACCCGGCGACAGGCGAGGCGCTGGCTGAGGTGGCCGAGGCCGGGCTAGAGGATGTGGAGCGCGCGGTGGCGGCGGCACGCCGGGCGTTTGATGATGGCGCCTGGCCGACGATGCCGGCCAGCAAGCGGGCGCGGGTGCTTTTCAAGATGGCCGAGTTGATTCGGGCGCGGGTGGACGCGCTGGCCGAACTGGAGACGCGCAACAGCGGCAAGATTATCAGCGATTCGCGTGGCGAGGTGCTGGGGGCGGCGGCCTGCTTTGAGTATTATGGCGGCGCGGCGACCAAAATCTTTGGCGAGACGATCCCGACGACGGCCCCAGGGCTGGACCTGACGCTGCGCGAGCCGGTGGGCGTCGTCGGGCAGATTATCCCCTGGAACTTTCCCATCGTGATGGCCTCCTGGAAGCTGGGGCCGGCGCTGGCGGCAGGCTGCACCAGCATCTTGAAGCCGGCCAAGTACACGCCGCTGACGGCACTGGCGCTGGGCGAGATCGCGCTGGAGGCCGGCGCGCCTGCCGGGGTGGTCAATGTGCTGACCGGCGATGGGCCGCTGATCGGCGCGGCGCTGGCGCGGCACGCGGGTGTGGATAAGATCGCCTTTACCGGCTCAACCGAGGTGGGCAGCGAGTTGATGCGCCTGTGCGCCGCTGACATCAAGCGCGTCTCGCTGGAACTGGGCGGCAAGTCGCCCAATATCATCTTTGCCGATGCTGACCTGGAGGCGATGGTCAATTCCTCAGTGTATGCTGTCTTTGGCAACGCCGGACAGGACTGCTGCGCCCGCACGCGCATCTTTGTCGAGCGGTCTATTCTGGATGAGTTTATCGAGCGTTTCGCCAGCCGCACGCGCCAACTGCGCGTGGGCGATCCACTGGACCCGGAAACAGAAGTTGGCTCGCTGATCTCGCGGGCGCAGCGCGAGCG
>CAZFWN010000102.1:14531-19715 GCA_964522745.1 uncultured Ktedonobacterales bacterium | reverse complement strand
CGACCAGATCATAGGTCGTTGCGGGATGTTCTTCGAGTGAGCCTGCCCGCACGCTGATACAATCCGCTAAGCCGTTGGCCTGGGCGTTGGCCTGGGCCGCCTCGACGGCCACGCTGCTCACATCCAGCGCCAGCACACTGGCCGCGCCAAGTTTTGCCGCCGCCAGCGCCAGAATGCCCGATCCGGTGCCAACATCCAGCACGCGCATACCCGGCTGGACATGCCGCTCCAACAGTTCCAGGCACATATGCGTCGTAGGGTGCAGGCCGGTGCCAAAGGCCATGCCAGGGTCCAGTTCCAAGACGACTTCGCCGGGCTTGGGCGCATACTCGCGCCAGGAGGGTTTGATCACCACGCGCTGGCCGATATGCACGACATGGTAATACTCTTTCCAGGCGTTGGCCCAATCTTCCTCGGCGACCAGGCGCGTGGTCAACTGTCCGACAAACTGCGGCCCGATCTGCCCCAGATGCCAGAGACCTTCCTCAACGCGCTGGCGCGCCTCCTCCTGGGCGCCATCCGCCGGCAGATAGGCGCGCACCAGCACGGGCTGATCGGGCTGCACCTGATATTCTTGCCCATCGTCCAGCAGGGTGATCGGTTCTTCGATAGCGACACCGCCAGGCGCGTAGGTGCTGAGCAGTTCGCTCAGCGCCTCGACGGCCTCGCGGTGCGCGGTGACGGTGAGTTCAAGCCAGCGCATAGCGTGTCCTTCAAGATACCAGTGGGTGAACCCCGATGGGGTTCACCCACTGGTATCGCTCTTGTTTTAGGAGCGCAAGAGCCGCGCCACCACTTCCAGCAATTTGGCATTGGGGAAGGGCTTAGTGAGATACTCCGTACAGCCGCTCGCCAGGGCGTATTCCTTATCGCCGCTCATAGCATAGGCGGTCACGGCAACAATAGGCAACCGCTCGTAGCCGGGCCGGGCGCGGATCATCTGCGTCGTCTTCCATCCATCCAACACCGGCATCGAAAGGTCTGTCAAGATCAAATCCACCTGCGCCCCCTTGGCAAGCAACTCCAGTGCTTCCTGACCATCGCTGGCCGAGAGAAAGTGGTAGCCGCCGATATGCAGCAGGTTCTCCAACAAAATACGGTTGTTGCGATCATTCTCAATAATTAAAATAGTTGCCGGCTTGGGCTGTTCGTCTGCTGCTGGGTGGAGGTAGTGTCGGGCCATAGGCAAGTCCTCTGCTCCTGGCGTAATCTGACGCGCTCTCGTGCTGTCGTTTCCTGCCGCCTGCACCAACACATTTGCTGCGACTTCCCTCGCTGATGATGACTCATCTTATCCTATGTAACTATAGCACTGCAACTGCAAAAATTGGAAGTATTGTGCCAGCAAATCTGGCAGAAACAGCCAAATAATCGCAAAACGATGATTTTTCTGCGCTCGTTTTTCTCTTGCCCCCTTCCTTTTTTTACTGATATACTGGTTCTGTTAGAAGCTTTATTCCATACCATCTCACGCGACTGCTAGAGCGGGCAGGAGAAACCTCAACCATTGTCGATTTTGCTGAACAGTTTCTTACCAAATAAGGGAGTAGCGCATGGGCGCGAGTGAGTTCACGCATCTGCATGTCCACAGCGAATATTCGCTGCTTGATGGCCTCTCGCGGGTCAAAGATTTAGTCGCGCAGGCGAAAACCCAGGGCATGCGCAGCCTCGCCATCACCGATCACGGGGCCATGTTTGGCGTGATTGAATTCTATAAAGCCTGCAAGGGCGCCGGCATCAATCCAATCATCGGGGTCGAAAGCTATCTGACACCCAACGCGATGGAAGACCACAGCGGCAAGTATGACTATTACCATCTGCTGCTGCTGGCGCACAACGAGGTGGGCTATCAAAACTTGCTCAAGCTAACCAGCCTGGCGCATACCAAGGGCTATCACCTGCGCCCGCGCATCGATAAAAAGACGCTGGAGCAGCACGCGGAGGGATTGATCGCCACCAGCACGTGCATCTCCGGCGAAATCCCCTCGCTGCTGCTCAAAGAGGACATCAACGGCGCCCGGCAGGTCATCAACTGGTATCGAGACGTCTTTGGCCCGGAACGCTTCTTCCTGGAGATTCAGGACCATCTGGCTGCCGAGTCCACGCAGGGCAAGGTCAACCAGATGCTCTATGACCTGCATAAAGAGACCGGGCTGCCACTGGTCGCCACCAACGACTTGCATTATGTCCACGCTGAAGATGCTCAGACGCAGGATATTCTGCTCTGTGTGCAGACCGGCAAGACCATCGATGACGCCAAGCGTATGAAGTTTGATAGCCAGCACTACTATCTCAAGAGCGCCGACGAGATGGCCGCGCTCTTTGGCGACGTGCCCGACGCGCTCACCAATACCATGCGTATCGCCGAGATGTGCCAGGTCAACATCAACTTTGGCGATACGCTGCTGCCAGACTTCCCCATCCCGCCAGGCTTCAAAAATCAGGCGCATTATCTCTATCAACTCTGCTTACAGGGCGTGGAAGAACGCTATGGCCGGATGAACGATGAGATCGAGAGCCGGCTGAAGTATGAATTTGAGATTATCGAGAAAAAAGGCTTTGTCTCCTATTTTCTGATCGTGTGGGACTTCTATAACGAGGCGCGGCGGCGCGGCATTCGCTGCTCGGCGCGTGGCTCGGCGGCTGGCAGCCTGATCGGCTATGTGCTGGGCATTACCAGCGTGGACCCCTTGCAGTATCGCTTACTATTTGAGCGCTTCCTCAATCCTGAACGCAAAAGCATGCCCGATATCGATACGGACTTCCCCGATGACCGGCGTGAAGAAATGGTCGCCTACGTCGCCGAGAAATACGGCTGGGATAAGGTGGCACAGATCGTCACCTTCAATACGATGGCGGCCAAAGCGGCGGTGCGCGATGTGGGCCGCGTGATGGGCCTGCAAAGCGAGGCCGATACCATCGCCCGGCTGATCCCCACCGGCCCCAAAGTAACGCTCAAAGGCTCGTTGGAAAGCATCAAAGACTTGCAGCAGCGCTATACCAACAGCGAGACGACGAAAACCCTCCTTGATACAGCGCTGGCGCTGGAGGGCACGGTGCGCAGCACAGGCATCCATGCCGCCGGCGTGGTGGTCTCGCGCAATCCGCTGGTCGAGATCGTGCCGCTGCAACTGCGCGATGCCAAAGACCCGAAAAGCTGGCTGGTCAGCCAGTATGAGCAGGGGCACCTGGAAGAGTTGGGGCTGCTCAAGTTTGACTTCCTGGGCCTCTCCAACCTGACCATCTTGCAGAACAGCGTCAGGTTTATCAAGGAGTCTCAGGGCATCGATCTTGATCTGGACCGCATCCCCACCGACGACCAGAAAGCCTATGACCTGCTGAGCAGCGGTGAAACGACGGGCGTTTTCCAATTGGAATCCGGCGCGATGCGCCAGTACATCAAGGAACTCAGGCCGACCAGCATTGAAGACCTGACGGCTATGGTGGCGCTCTACCGCCCCGGCCCGATGGATAGCATTCCCGGCTTCATTCAAGCCAAACGGCAGGTGGAAGAGGCCAGAAAGCGCGGCGAGGAATTCCAGATCACCTATCTGCATCCTGATCTGGAGCCGTTCCTGAAGGAGTCCTATGGCGTCATCGTCTATCAGGATCAGGTATTGTATATTGCCGTCAACCTGGCTGGCTTCACCTGGGGCGAGGTGGATGCCTTCCGCAAGGCGATGGGCAAGAAGATTCCAGAGGAACTGATCAAATATCGCAGCAAGTTTATTCAGGGCTGCATCAAGCATGGCATCTCAGAGAAGATCGCCGATGAGATCTTTACGCTGATCGAGCCGTTCGGCGGCTACGGCTTCAACAAGGCCCACGCCTGCTCCTACGCCTGGGTCTCCTATATGACGGCCTATCTCAAGGCCAACTACACGCCGGAGTTTATGGCCGCCACGCTGACGACTGAGGCCAGCGACGCCAAGAAAGTGATGGCCGCCATTGCCGAGTGCCGGCGCATGGGTGTCGAGGTGCTGCCGCCGGATGTGAACAGGAGCGAGAGCGGCTTCACCGTCGAAGAGGGCAAGGTTCGCTTTGGCCTGCTGGCGATTAAAAACGTCGGCTCCAGGCCAATTGATGAGATCATCGCGGCGCGCAGGCAAGGCGGCCCCTTTGTCTCGCTGGCCGATGTGTGCGTCCGCGTGGACAGCCGCGCCGTCACGCGCAGCGCGCTGGAGTGTCTGATTAAAGTTGGCGCGCTGGACGCGCTCGGCCCCCGGCATCAACTGCTCGACGCGCTCGATCACGCGATCAGCCTGGCACAGAAGCACCGCCGCGATCTGGAGACCGGCCAGGGCAGCCTCTTTGGTATGCTTGGTGGGCACGACCCAATTAAGGACTTTAAGCTGCGCGAGGGCGTGCCGCCGCGCTCGCGGCAGGAGATGCTTGCCTGGGAGAAAGAACTGCTCAATATCTATCTCACCGAGCATCCCCTGGCGCGCGTCAGCGAGAAGCTGAAGGCACGCGGGGCGACGCCCACCAGCATGCTCAACGAAGAATGGGCAGGGCAGAAGATCACCGTCGGCGGGCGGCTGATCGAGGCCCGGCGCATCACCACCAAAAAGGGCGACATCATGGCGGCGGCCATCCTTGAGGATATGCACGGGCAGGTCGAGGTGACCATCTTCCCGCGCCTCTACGAGCAGACCGCCGATCTCTGGCAGGATGACAACGTGCTGCTGATTACCGGCAAGGTGGAACTGCGCGACGAGCAGCCCAAGATCATCGCCGACGGCGCCGAACGCTTTGAGGTTTCCGAGGAAGACCTCAACCGCCGCCGCTATCTGCTGCGCATCACCATCACCCGCAGCAGCAGAGACACGATGGATATTATCGCCGTGCAGGACGCCTATCGCGCTATTCAGCGTTACTCCGGCGGTGACCGCTATGAATTGATCGTGCGCAATGGCACCTGGATGGCCCGGCTGGAGCCAAAGGATAACCATGTCGGCTACTGTGCTGAACTCCATCAGGAGCTTGAGAAGCATCTGGGTCCAGGCTCGGTGGAGATTGTCGAGGCGCTGGAGGAAGCAGTGGCGGTAGCATAATCTGTATAAGAAAGTCATCCCTCAAATACTGCTAGAAAGGTCCATAGAATGGCGATCATCAAATGGCTGGGGCGTCTCTTGCTCTCAGTGATCTTTATCCAGGGCGGCTCCAGCGCCTATCTGGAACCGG
>CAZFWN010000102.1:0-14431 GCA_964522745.1 uncultured Ktedonobacterales bacterium | reverse complement strand
CTCTTGCTCTCAGTGATCTTTATCCAGGGCGGCTCCAGCGCCTATCTGGAACCGGGCAACCGCCCAGAAAAAGTGGCGAAATATGGCATCCCTGAGCCGGAACTGGCCGTCAAGATCAACGGAGCGGCAATGGCCTTTGCCGGCATCGCGCTGGCCCTGAGTTTCAAGCCCAAGTTGGCCGCAGTTGTGCTGCTGGCCTGCCTGATCCCAAGCACCGTCGTCGGCCACGCCTTCTGGGAGGAAGAGGAGGTCGGCCCGCGCAAGAACCAGCAAATCCACTTTGCCAAAAACCTGGGCCTGATCGGCGGCCTATTGCTCGTGTTAGCTGATCGCAAGCCAAAACGGCAATAGCAAGCGTATGCCTGAAATAATCAACAGCGAGGCCATTCGCGCCTGGGCAGTGGCGGCTGCCCACGCGAACGATTTTGGGGATGAGGGAGATTTCGCCCGAAAACACCTGCTGAACCCGGCCATCTTTGGATTGCTGGGAGAGGTTCAGGGCAAACACATCCTGGATGCTGGCTGCGGCCAGGGCTACCTCTGCCGGCTGCTGGCAGAGCGGGGCGCCTTCGTCACCGGCATCGAGCCGGCGCAGGGATGGTATAACTACGCTGTTGAACGCGAGCAGCAAGAGCCTCTGGGCATCAGCTACCTTCAGGCTGATCTTTCATCATGCACCAGCCTCCCTGATACTTTCGATACCGTCATTGCTAATATGGTCCTGATGGATATTCCCAACTATCATGCGGCTATACGCAACTGCATTGCTGCGCTCAAGCCAGGTGGCAGCCTTATTTTCTCCTTGCTTCATCCCTGCTTCGAGGAACCGGGGGCTGAGTGGGCGCGCAAGGGCTATGTCGAAGTACGAGAATACCTGCATAAGCAGGTGAAGCAGCAAACCTTCGAATATTTGTTTCACCGCCCGCTGAGCAGCTATCTCAATCTTGTGCTTCAAGGGGGCTGTATGCTGCGTCAGATAATAGAACCGCAACTCAGTCAAGAACTGGCGCAGCAGATCGGCAATGATCGGGATGTGCATGTGCCCAGTTTTATCGTCATCCACGCCAGCAAATCCTGACAGGTACTGCTGCGCTCAAGAAGCTCTTGCCACCTATGATAGAGTAGGGACAACCAGAAGCCCATTGAGATGCTCTGGCACAGTCACCCAAGGGAGGATAGCATGGACCCCGTTGTCAAGACACAGGATGGTTCAGTGCGTGGCAGTGTTGCCGGAAATGTTCTGTCGTTTAAGGGCATTCCCTATGCAGCGCCGCCGTTTGGTCCCAACCGTTTTCGAGCGCCACAGCCGGTGGAACCCTGGCATGGAGTACGCGATGCGCTCACCTATGGCCCCACAACCCCTAAGCCTCCCTATTGGCCGCCGTTTGACAGCATCCTTCCAGAGCCAGCTATTCCTGGCGAGGAGTGCCTGAACCTCAATATCTGGACGCCAGAGACGGGGAACGCTCGTCTGCCGGTCATGGTCTGGATTCACGGCGGCGCTTTTTCAAACGGCTCCAGCGCGGTGCCCACCTACGATGGCACCAGCTTTGCGCGCGACGGCGTGGTACTTGTCTCCATCAACTATCGCCTGGGCGTGGATGGCTTCCTCTTCCTGGGCGATGGCGTCTCCAACCTGGGCCTGCTCGATCAAATCGCCGCCCTGAAGTGGGTGCAAGAGAATATTGCTGCCTTTGGCGGTGACCCCGGCAACGTCACCGTTGCTGGCGAGTCGGCGGGCGGGATGAGTGTCGGTACGCTGCTCTCCGTACCTCAGGCCGCTGGTTTGTTCCGGCGGGCCATCGCCCAGAGTGGCGCCGGCCACCATGCCATCTCCCCAGCAACAGCGCAGCGCGTGGGTGGGTATCTGGCCGAGAAGCTGGGCGTTACACCAACACGCGAGGCCATCAGGTCTATCACGACTGATCGATTGCTTCAGGCCCAGATAGAGATCAGCGCTGAGGCCTTTGGCAACCCCGATCCCCAGAAATGGGGCGAAGCGGCTGCTAACCTGATGCCGTTTGAGCCAGTGATTGATGGCGAGCTGCTGACTGAGCTTCCTATTAAGCGCATTGCTGCCGGGCAGGCAACAAATGTAGATGTATTGGTCGGGACCAATGCCGAGGAGCAGCGGCTCTTAATGGTGCCCAACGGCGTGATTGACGCGATCAATGACGCGATCCTGACAGGCACGGTGGCAGCCTATGGCCTGCCTGTAGAAAAGGCGCTGGCAACGTACCGCGAGGCGCGCCCAGACGCCAACGCGGGCGATTTGATGGTGGCCGTTGTGACTGATTGGTTCTATCGTATTCCGGCCATTCGTCTGGCTGAAGCGCGAGCAGCGGGGCCTGGGGCGACATATATGTATCAGTTTGCCTGGCGGTCGCCGCAGTTCAATGGGCGCCTGGGCGCCTGCCATGCTGTTGAACTGCCCTTTGTGTTTGATACCATCACTGAGAAGGCCAACGAAGGACTCATCGGGACGGGCGCGCCGCAGCAGATCGCGGATACGGTGCATGCTGCCTGGGTCGCCTTTGCCAAACATGGCAACCCCGGCTGGCCCAGGTACGACCTCAAGGAGCGCGCGACCATGCGCTTTGATGTTGCATCGGAAGTTGTCCACGATCCGCACGGAGCGGAACGGGCCTTGTGGGAGGGTTTGCGCTGATGGAAACCTGGGTCAACCTGCTGGAAGTGGAAGACCTGGCGCGGAGCCGCATGGCGCACATGGAGTATGACTACTACGCCGGCGGGGCAGAGGATGAGATTACCCTGCGCGAGAACCGCGCCGCCTTTGGCCGCATCGCGCTGCGCCCGCGCATGCTGGTGGACATCAGCGCGATTGACACCAGCACGACGGTGCTGGGCCAGCGCGTGGCCTCGCCAATCATCGTGGCGCCCACAGCGATGCACCGGCTGGGCCATCCTGAGGGCGAGGTAGCTACCGCGCGTGGCGCCGGCGCGGCAGGCACGATCATGGCTGTGAGTACACTGGCAACCACCACGCTTGAAGAAGTCGCTGCCGCCGCCAGCAGTCCGCTCTGGTTTCAGTTGTATGTGTATAAAGACCGCGAGATTACGCGGGCGCTGGTTGAACGAGCCAGGGCCGCCGGCTATCAGGCGCTCTGCCTGACGGTGGATGCACCGCACAGCGGGCGGCGCGAGCGCGATGCGCGCAATCGCTTTGCCCTGCCGCCGGAGATGCAGCTTGCCAATTTCTTCGGCCCGGAGATGCGCATGATGCCCAGGGAGGGCAGCGGCTCGGCGCTGCCGACCTATGTTGCTAAGATGATGGACCTGACGCTGACCTGGAAGGACGCGGCCTGGCTGCGCTCAATCTCGGAGATGCCACTGCTGGTGAAAGGCATCCTCACGGCAGAAGATGCCCGGCTGGCCGTCGAGCATGGCGCCGACGCGATTGTCGTTTCTAATCACGGCGGACGCCAGTTGGATACGGCTATCGCTACCATCGAGGCGCTGCCGGAAGTGGTCGAAGCCGTTGCAGGCAGGGCCGAGGTCTATGTGGATGGCGGCGTGCGCCGGGGCACCGATGTGCTGAAAGCGCTGGCGCTGGGAGCGCGGGGCGTGCTGATTGGCCGGCCCGTCCTCTGGGGGTTGGTGCTGGACGGCGCCGATGGCGTACAGCGCGTGCTGGAGATGCTGCGCCATGAACTGGAAGAGGTCATGCTGCTCTCTGGCCGGCCCACCATTGCCAGCATTGATCGCAGCCTGCTGCATTTATCTCCCCGGTGAACGCCTGCTTTGTGACCAGATACACCAGCCCCTCGTCGTTACAGCGGAGCAATACACCCGTTGTAACGACGAGGGGTTAATTATTGGAGAGAGCAGAAGTTTCTCAGGTTGAGACGAGCGCCAGCGCCGCAGCGCTCCCGGCTATTCTTTCGCCGAATGAATTCGTCGCTACGGGCCTTCGGCCAGGAAGTCCCGCCGGGACTGACATGCGAGACCGCAAACGCCTGCGCGCTGGCCGCTGGCCGCTGCGCTTCCCGGTGATGGGTGAACTGGCGGCGGTGACGCCTGTGTTGCTGCTGGCCGGCCTGCTGCGCCTGACTCTGGCTGCGCGCGGCTGGCCGTCGATCACCAGCGATGAGGCGGTCATGGGTCTGATGACCGATGACATCATGCGGTATGGCGCGCATCCCGTCTTCTTTTACGGCCAGCACTATATGGGCGCGTTCCAGTCCTATCTGGCAATCCCCTTCTTTCAGACGCTTGGCCCCACCAGCCTGGCGCTGCATGCCACCACCGCCCTGCAATTCCTGCTCTTTCTGCTGGCACTCTACGCCTTCACGCGCGTGGTCTACTCGCCACCAGTCGCCTGGCTAGCGGTGACGCTGCTGGCACTTCAGCCGGGCGAGCCGCTCATTGCCGGGCTGCGCGCCGGGGTGGGCGCGCAGGATACCCTGCTCTTTGGGGCACTGCTGCTCTGGTTGACCGTCCTGCGGTTGGGCCATCCCCGTCGGCGCGCAGCCCGACTGCTGCTTGATCTGGGCATTGGGTTGGCCGCCGGGATGGGTCTGTGGGCAGACGCGCTGATTGCGCCGTTTGTGCTTGCCGCCGGGCTGGCGCTGGGCGTGGAGGCAGCAAGGAAACTTCGGGCAGCAGATGACCGCGCTCAGATACGCCGCAGGCTGGCGCGTGAGGCGCTGATCATAGCGGGCGCTGCCGGGATAGCACTGGCTCCCGCCATCTGGGTGACGATCAGCAGTCACGGCGCTATCTTCTGGGAGCTTGGGGAAACGATTGGCGCACCCGGAATCGCGGACGCTTCCAGTACGGCTCATCTCAGCCTCTGGACGGTGCTGACCTCGCTGGTGAAACAGGTCGCGGCGACCCTGCTGGTTGGCCTGCCACGCCTCTTTGGCAGCCGGCAGGTCTGCCCTGATTGCGTGGTCTGGCCGGCTCCTGGCGTCTCCACCTCCCCGCTGCAAGTTCTGCGGCTTGCGCTCCTCGCCCTGCCCTTCTCGCTGGGCGCCATTGGCTGCTGGGCGTTGACATCCTGGCCGCTGGCTCAGCAGACGCGAGCAGCGCTCCGGCACTGGCACGCACCGACTATTTACGCTCCAGCGCTGGCGCGAAGAACAGCGGACGCGGCCTTTGATGCCCGCTGGTGGGGGAAAGCGATGCTGGTCATAGGCGCCGGCCTGACCACCCTGGCCTATGTCTTCGGCAATCGGTCCTATGCCGCGCCAGTCGTTTCCACTCGCTATCTGGTGGGCCTGTACCTATGTACGCCGCTGGTCGCCGGGCGGCTCTGGAGGGGCGCCAGCATTGGCTGGCGCTGGCTGCGTTCACGCAAAGGGCACGCGCCAGTTGGTCTCCGGCTGCGCATAGCAGCCGCGCTGGCCGTCATCGCCACGCTGACCCTGCTGGCCGTCAACAGCGCGGGTGCGCTGGGCGCGCTGCATCAAGCGGCGGCCAGCCAGTCCTATGGAGTTCCAGCCCCGCAGCGCGATAGGCAGGTGCTAGCCTTTCTGCAAGCACACAACGCGACGCGCTTCTATACCACCTACGGGGTCTGCTACCGGCTGATGTTTGAGTCGGAAGAGCAGGTCGCCTGTGGCTTTTTGCAAGGAAACGACATCTCAGATACCGGATTTGGGCACACGCCGCAGTACCAACCACTCGTGGCACAGTCAGCGCATCCAGCCTATGTCATTGATACCATCATCTTTAACGAGGTTGACCCCAATCAGGTCGCGGCGGCGCTGGCGCGAGGCGATCCCCGGCTGGCCGGCTACACGAAAGCGATAATTGCCGGCTATCTCGTCTATTATTACAGCGCAGGCACGTAGAGCGCAGCCCTCCCTGGCGCTACAAGCCAGCACACGGCCAGGGAAGGTGACTCCCCTGGGCACTTATTCGTTCTATGTCTCGAACTCCAAAGACGGGAAAGAGTCGCCTGCTGAATGGATACAGAACACACTACGATGGCTGAAGTAAAAGAGAGGGCAGAGGCGCCGGCTGCTCTGACGGAGCGCAGCAGCACAGGGCGCCCAGCGTCTTTGAGGCGCGCTGGCTGGGCATGGTCGAAAGCGCTGCTGCAAAGCTACCCATCGCGGGTCTTTGCGCTTACCGGCGTCTGCTATCTGCTGCTCACCTGGTTTTACTACGCCGCGCTGAGCCATCAGCCGCCGGCTACACTGAATAACCCTGCCAGTTGGGTGACGATCATCACCACCCCCTGGCGGCGCTATGATAGCTATTATTTCCTGCATATCGCTCAGTTTGGCTACGATACAAACCGCCTGCCGGCATTTTTTCCGCTCTATCCCTTGCTGGTCAAGATTGCAGCCTGGCCGCTGGGCAATCACTTCACGGTGGCGGCGCTGTTCGTCTCGTGGCTATGCTGCTGGGGCAGCTACTGCTGGCTCTACCGGCTGGCAGCGCGCGAATATGGGCAGCGGGCCGCTCGGCTGGCCGTGCTGGCGCTGGCCTGCTGCCCGATGAGTTTCTTCATGTTCGCGCCCTACAGCGAATCGCTGTTCTTGCTAGTCAGCTTCGGCGCGGTGGAGCGGGCGCGTGCCGGGCGGCTCTGGCAGGCCAGCGCGCTGGCGGCGCTGGGCATGCTCACCCGGCCCACCGGCATTCTCCTGCTCATTCCCATAGGCTGGGAATGGGCGCGCCGCGCCGGCCTCTTCAAGCCTGGGGGCTGGCGAGCAAATCCACTCAAGAGCGCGCAGTCGCGCCTCGCGCTGCTCTCGCTGGGGTTGGTGCCGCTGGCGCTGCTGGCCTATTCGCTCTACCTCAAAATGGTCATCAACAGCCCGCTGGCTTTTCTCGGCACCGAAAGCAGCATCTGGAAGCGCCAGCTTACCTGGCCCTGGAACACCGCTGGCCTCTTTACTATCGCCTACCAGCGGGCCGCGCAGGCCGGCGATCTGCGGCTCTTTGTGTTTAACAGCGTTGATCTGCTGCTGGTGCTGCCGCTGCTGGGCATCGTGCTGTACTTTGCCGTCCGGGGCCGCCTCTGGTGGGGCGCCGCGCTCTATCAACTGGCCCTGACGGTGATGCTGGTCGCCGTGCCCACCCATCCCTCCAGCCTGCCCTACGAGGTCTTGCTCTCCACCCAACGTTTTATGCTGCCCGCCTTTCCTATCTTCCTCTTGTTGGGGCAGCTTGGCGTGGCGCGCCCCAGGCTCTACCGCGTGCTGCTGATCATCAGCCTGATCATCTTGATCGGCTATACCCTGCGCTTCTTCCAGGATTTATTCGTCGCCTGACCTCGCTGTAACGACCCGGCGTATCCTTCTATGGCAGAAAGGTCTGAGAGAAGCGCCGGCACTCCTCCTTACCTCATCCCAAACCACACGGCAACGTGTGGGTAAGGTAGTGTTTTGTCTCTAAGAAATCTACCAAGGAGCGTTTTATGCGTAGGATTCTCTCTCTCCTGGCGGTCTCTTTGACGGCTTCCCTGCTGATTGCGCTGCTGCTGGTTGGCGTCGCCAGCGCCAGCCCCGCGCATTCATCTAGCGCCACTACCGATGATGGCCGGCTGTTCTCCGCGACGATTACGCCTGACCTCGGCCCCACAGTCGAGCCGACCATCGCCGGCATCGCGCCAGGCGGTCTGCCCTGGGTACTCAAGAGTGGGCACGTCAATCTCTCCAGCAGTGGCCTGCTGGAAGCCTCCGTTGAGGGCCTGCTTTTTGGGCCTGGCGCGCCACCTAATCTGATCGGCACACGCGGGCCAGTCACCCAGGTCTCCGCCAGCCTGGTCTGCGCCAACGGCCCGATTGTCACTACTAAGGCGGTGGAATTCAGCACCGAGGGCAACGCGCAGATTCACCAAAAGATCGCTCTTCCCGCGCAGTGTGTCGGCCCTATCGTGCTGATTCGCGCCTTTAGCGCCGGACCCTGGCTAGCTGCCAGCGGCTTCTAACGCGCTTCCAGGTAGGAACACCCTTTTATTCCTCTGCTCTATAAACAGGCGCCAGATAGCCATGTACGTATCGCTACCTGGCGCCTTCTCTCTCTTTGCCCCTGCTGTCCCCTTGCAACACCACTGTCACCCTGCTAGAATAGACACAGCAGAAAATTGGCGCTGCTTTTGCTGAGAGAACGCGCAAATACCCCATCACTGCCAAGCAGGAGAGCCAGCCATGTTGCGAGATGGACCCACCGAACCGATGATTCAGCGCGGCGCGCTGCTGCCGATGCCGGGCGCTGCGCGCGCCGCCCAAACCATCCAGGCAGAGGAAGATGTCCAGGACACGATGAAGACCCTGGCCGATCAATTGCTGGTCCTGCTTGATGAAATTCCTGGCGCCGGGCGCATCCAGCAGGAGCGCCGCGTCATGCACCAGCACGTCCAGACCTATTTTCACATCGCCGACGGCGTCTGGGAAGCACTGGCAAGCGATCAGATGTATGAACTGACGAATAACCGGGCCTATACGGTAGCCGTCGATACGCTGGAGCAGAAACTCATCAAGATTCACGAAACCTGCATGCAGGCCAAACAAGACCTCAACGCGCGCGGCGGCTGGTTCTGGCGGCGGCGGGTGCGGCTCTACAGCCAATCGCTGCTGGACTGGAAGCGCTGTATCGAGAGCGGCGCCGGCGGCGGCTTTTTCGATACAACTGCCTGCGGGCGGCTCCTCTATCGCGCGCATGGGCGCGTTGGGCTGGCCGGCCTCAGCGGCTTCAATTACCTGCTGGTACGCAGCCTGCCCATCCTGGGCGTACTGGCAAGCCTGCTGCTAACCCTGGTGTTTGGGGCCGTTGCTGTGACCCAGAACGCGCAAGGGCACTCGCTCGTGCCAACGGTGCTTTCAGCGCTGATCGCGCTCTATATTCTCTGGTTCAGCACGACTGGTCCTTCGCCGCTGCCGGTAGTCGTTGGCTACGCGCTGGAGCGGCGGCAGCCCAACCTCTTCATCAGGGCTTTGCGCGTCACCGGCGTCACAGAGATCAAACCAGGGCCGCTGCGGCGCAGCTTGCGCGTGCTGCTCACCATCCTGGGTACGCTCTTCCTGGCCGGGCTGCTTGCCCTGCTCGCCCTCAGTATCTTGCTGGCGCGCGCGTTCTTCCTGAACCCACACAACAGCGCCGCGCCTGACATTAAAAGCTCTATGACTACGCTGCTGCAAAGCAGCATCAGCCCGCTGTCTCAGCTTGACCCCAAGCTGCTGATCATCGCGCTGCCGGTTCTCTGCCTGAGCATGATTGCCCTCTTCTTCCTGCCCTTTACACTCAGCGTACAGGCGCGCATGACCAGAGTGCTGCTTGCCCATCCAGAGCGCTCAGCCGAAGCGCGGCGCTACGCTTTGCGGCCCGCGCTGGAACTGCTCTCTTTCCACACCATCACTCTCTATTTTGCCGCGCTCCTGGCAAACAGCTTCTGGAATTTCGGCGCCGATTCGATCTGGCCCGCCCTACCCGTGATCACCTGGCGCCTGCTGGTCTATATCGCTGCCCTGGCCCTGCCCTATCTGCTCTTGATTGATCTGCCCTATCGCCAGGGCATCACGCGCTGGCGGGCCACGCGGCTCCGCGATCTAATGCGGCGGCGCCTCGAGATCGCCCAGCGCCTCAGCCACGCCACGCCCCAGCCAGCCGACCAGACCGATCTGCGCGCCATTCAGGACTATCTGACCTGGCAGTATTACCGCACCCAGGAAGAAGAAGTGAGGGCCACGCCATCGGCGCCCTTCTCCATTGAGCGGGGCGTGCTGGCGCTGGCGCTCACGATCATCACGGGCTTTCTGCTCGATTGGGTCAACGGCTTCTTGCATGGGCTGTTGTAGCGAGTCGTTCTTTCCCGCCCCTCGGTCACCACTCCCACCAACAGCGCCGGCTGGCCCAATTGGGCCAGCCGGCGCGCTGTGTCACAAAAGCTAAATCTGTTTCAAGAGCTGCGCTTTCTTTGCCTCAAACTCTTCTTCAGTCAGAATACCGGCTGTTCTGAGTTCACCAAGCTGCTTGAGCAGCGCGATGGGGTCTTTCTCTGGCGGAACTTGGGCGCCTGGCTGCGCTGTCTGCGGTCCCAGCTGAGGCGCTGTCTGAGCCGATTGCTGCTGGGCAAGCTGCTGCTGAAGCTCGGCGATCTGCGCATTCTGCGCCGCCTCCTGCTGCGCCTGAGCAGCAGATTTTTTGGCTGCCGAACTTCCCATCATGTACGCCCCAGTACCCATAACGGCGCCTCTCAAAAGTGGGGAACCTCGTCGTCTCCTCATATGCTTCCTCCTGTATACTCACCAGCGGCCAGTCCCACCAGCCGCGCTTTCCTTCCCTCACTCAAAACCGAGACCCAGCGCCAGGGAAGGAAAAGGAAGATGGCCGGGCCACTGCCCACGCCACCCGCAGGAAACATACCCACTCAAGAGGAGTGTCAACCCCATTACGTTAGATGCGTGTGCTGATAGGTCCAGCCAATCTGAAGCGCCGGCTGGCAATTAAGCCAACCAGCACACTTTTCTTAGCCAGGTTTCGCTAAGAGGCCCAACTCTCCGCGCCTTTTGGCGAGCGAGCGGAGGAGTTCGCACTGTTGCCAGGCGGCCTCGAATGTGGCGCGAAACGATGGGTCTTTTTCGGTCCAAATGTCGAGCATTTCTTGAAGAAATGCTTTTTCATCTGCCATGTGGCACCTGGCTTTCGTCAACACCTCTACATCACCGCCCGCTCGACCAGCGGCACGAGCAGATCGTCACCGCGAGCGCGCAGTTCGGCAGCAAGCAGTTCGGCGGCGACGACGCGGATGCGGCGCTGGTGCTGCTCGTACTTGGAGAGATCGGCGGGAAGTTGGCCGGTGGCCTCCACCCAGGTCATCAACGGCTGCATGCCGAGCGGCGGCTGAGCGTAGCGCACCCAGACCTCCATCTCCCACTTCTCCGGCTTGGGAATGTCGATCAGCACCTCATAGGGTGCAACCGGGCGCCCCAATTGCTCGCTGAGGCTGGCGGCAAGCGCGATCTCCACACGGCGGCGCCGGCCCTGGTCCCAGAAGAGCGCGTCCAGCCGGCTGAAGAAGCTGCCGGCGCGCATGCTGACCTCCAGCACGCTTTTATAGGGCCGGCGCAGGCGCAGCGCCTCCACCAGCGCCCGCGTGCTGGCCGACATCTGCCCGCCCGCCAGCAGCGCCAGCAGCGAGGCATCATCATGGCCGGGCAGATCGGTGGGCTGGAGTTGGCCCTCTAACAGCGCGTCTTGCACGGCGCGCAGCAGCATCGCCATCTGGGCGCGGTTGGTATGATGCCAGTAGACGTTATCAAACATCTCCTGGCGGGCGTGCAGCAGGGAATTGAGCGCGCTGATGCCCTTGTGCGTTACCACCAGCCGCTGCTGCCCATGCACATCGCCCACGCGCAGGGCGCCCAGCAGCCGGCTGACATCCACGCCGCCGTAGGGCACATTGCAAGCGCGCGCATCGCGGGGCAGATAGTCCAGCTTATCGACATCCAGCGCGCCGCTAATCAAGCGCACCAGCAATGCGTCGCTCCCCGGCAGGCTGGCGCCGCGCGGCGGATCGATCAGATCGGCCACGCGCCCCGGCGAGACGCCACAGTCGCGCTCCAGCTTTTCGGCGATGGGGCCGCGCTCGATGATGCTGCGCCCGACTTTCTCGTGCGGCACAATCGGGTAGCCAAGCTCCTCAATCGCGTGCGAAAAGGGGTAGTGTCCAACATCGTGCAGCAGCGCGGCCAGCAAGATAGCCCGCAGATCGACGCTGCGTACGCCCGTCAGCCCGCCATCCGCGCCACGCGCCAGCAGCGAGCGCAAGGCCCGCAGCGCCAGATAGTACACGCCCAGGCTATGCTCATAGCGTGTATGCGTCGCGCCGGGCCAGATCCGATAGACAAAGCCAAGCTGCTTCACGTTCTGGAGACGCAGAAACGGCTCGGTTCCAATGACTGCGCGCTCTGCCGCGCCGAGCGGGATGCGATCATAGAGACTATCGCGGATGATCGTGACCGGCTGCTCATCGGGCAGCGGCACGCGCTCATCTGGCGCCCAGGGTGACGCGGCAGCCTCGGCTTTCGCCCCCGCTTGCCCATTGCCGCCGGCTTTTTCGCGTGCTTTTGCCCGCCCACGCCGTGAGTCCGGCTGCTCTGGCGTGGCGGCGGTTGATTCGTGTGTGTTCATCGTAGAACGATTGTACGCTATGAGCGCCCGCGCTGTCCAGAAAAATGGCTGGCGGTTCTACCAAAACGTAAGGGTAGCCGCTTGTAGCACTGGCATACTTCCTGCAATGGCTGGCGCGTTCCTGGGGTGACAGCTTGCATAGCACAAGCCAGTGGTTTGTGGGCGGTCCATATGGAGCAGCCCCTGGGAAAAAACAGTATGTTGCCTCGCAACCAAGAAAGGAGTCTCCTATGTTTCGTTCCGCGTTGTATTCCCTGCTGCTCTGTGCAGCTCTTTTGCTCATGGGCAGCCCCACCCTCGCGTCAGCCCACGCCAGCCTCTCAGTGGCCCCCGCCGGCGGACCCATTCAGGGAACGCTCGGCCAGCCCTTGCAGGTTGGTCCCTGGAGGGTGCTGGTTGAGCCGGCTACCAGCGACCTGGAGCAGGACACACCTGCACTCACCGTTACCGTCGTGCTGCGCAATACGTCGCACAGCACACTGCCGCTGGACAGCGCCCAACTCTTTACCTGCTACCGCGATGATGTCTGGCAATCGCTCAACTTTCTCGGCGGCGAGCCGATGCCAGCGTCCTCCGTTGGCCCCGGCCAAAAGACCAGCGGGCAATTGCTCTATCAACTGCCGCCCAATGTCACAACCTTTGGCCTGGTCTTCTTCTGGCAGGCTTCGGGCACCAGCGCGACGGGTATCTGGCTCCTGACATTGCCTCAATAACCTCTGCAACCTCTCTCCGTTGGTTCTGCTGCCCTGCCAGGAGTGGCAGGGCAATTTATCAGGCGACCTGGCAGCGTCGCACCCTCTCGTCATCCATACACTGCCATGCTATAATCGGCTGTAGAGGAGAGACCTTCGAGAACGATTCTCACCAATGCACAGCGCGCTGCTCAAACAGCGAGGGCGATATGGAGCAAGTTGCAAGCCTGGATGCCCTGGTCGGCAAAAAGTTGGGGCTGTACCGTCTGGAGAAGCTGCTGGGCTATGGCGGCATGGCCGCCGTGTATCAATCGGTGCATGAGGCGCTGGCACGCACCGTCGCGGTGAAGGTGCTGCTGCCCTCATTGGTGCTGGGGCCACCGCGCATCTCTTTTCTTGACCGCTTCCGCGATGAGGCGCGCATGGTCGCCACGCTCAACCACCCCAACATCCTGCCCGTCTATGATTTCGGCATCAACCAGGATGGCATTGCCTATCTCGTTATGCACTACGCTCCTGGCGGCTCCTTGCAGGACCGCCTGAATCCGGCGAAACAGGGTGGCCCGCTCTCTATCCGTGAGGCCAGCCACTATCTCTCACAGGTAGCGGCTGCGCTGGACTATGCCCACAAACGGGGCATTGTCCATCGTGATGTCAAGCCTCATAATCTGCTGATGGAAGACCATCACCTGATGCTGGCAGATTTTGGCATTGCCCGGCTTGCAGCAGCCAGCGACGACCAGAGCGACGACGCCTCGGCGGCCACGCTGACCGGCGGCGAGATCGGCATTCGTGGCACGCCGCTCTATATCGCGCCGGAGCAGGGCCGGGGAGAGCCGGTAGACTGGCGCGCCGACATCTACGCGCTGGGGGTCACGCTCTATCAAATGCTCAGCGGCCATGTGCCCTTTAATGACCCCGCCGGCGCCTGGTCGATCATCATGAAGCACGTCTGCGATCCCCCGCCGCCGCTCGTGGGGCAGCATGGCGTCACCAAAGAAATGGAAGCCGTCGTCATGAAGGCGCTGGCAAAACAGCCGGAAGACCGCTATCAGAGTGCCGGCGCCTTCGCGGCAGCTTTTCTCGCCGCCGTCGCTGCCCATGCAGAGCGCCCGGCGGCCTCTCCTGGCGGCGCCAAACACAGCCAGGGGCCGGCCAGCAAAGAAGCTGGGCGCCTGGCCGGTGGGCGCACATGCCCACGCTGCGGCGCCCTCAATCGCCCCGACGCCAAATTCTGCCTGAAAGACGGCACGCGCCTGCTCACCACGATCCGGCAGTGGGATGATGAAGAGGAACTGGTGCGCATCTGCCCCGCCTGCGGCTTCCTCAACCGGCCAGATGCCAAGTTCTGCCTGAAGGATGGGGTGCAGTTGATCGCCGTAAAACCCGGCACCAATAGTAAGCACTAAAAAAAGCAGGCCCAGGAGCCTCCCCACAGGGAATGCTCAACTGGGCCTGCACGCGAGAGCGCGGCCGCGCTTCAGTCTGCAACAAGAACCACTGCATATACGCTTATGTGTGACACACGGATCAGAACTCTTAATTGACTCAATTCTGCTGACCTGACGAAGAGAAGGGTAGCTAAGCCATTCGATCATTAGTACTGGTTAGCTGAACACCTTACGGTGCTTACA
>CAZFWN010000101.1:11817-19740 GCA_964522745.1 uncultured Ktedonobacterales bacterium | reverse complement strand
CAGACGGCATCCCGCTCTGCTCCGCTGCTGGAGCAGTGACAGCCGTCGGCGGCGTGAGGTGCGTGGGCGCATCCAGGATGGATGGCCCAGATGGGTAGTTCTGGTCGCCTGGTGGAGTCGCCATCCGGGTGGCAAAACTGGAAAGCACCCCCTCGCCCTGGCTGCTCTGCGGCAGCGGGGGCTGGACCGTTGACACGGGCAGCATCCCTGGCAACGCAAACTGGGAGGCGCCAGTACCGCTCGCCTGGGCAAAGGCGGTGGCAAAGGCGCGCACACTGCCAAAGCGCTCCTTCGGGTCTTTCGCCAACGCCGTCAGCACCACCTGCTCCAGGGCCGACGGGAGGTTGGGCACTTTGTCGCGCAAGGGGGGCGGCGGCGTGAAGAGATGCTGGCTGGCGACCTCGGTAAAGGACCCCTGGAAGGGCCGCTCACCGGCTAGCCATTCATAGACCACCACGCCCAGCGCGTAGAGATCACTGGCGGGGCGCGGCTTGCCCTGTAGCTGCTCTGGCGACATATACGCTGCCGTGCCGGCCACGCCTTGCGTCTTCTGCTGGCTGGTGCTTTGCGCAGCGGTGGCAATGCCAAAGTCTGAAAGCAAGACCTCGTGGCGCTCGCCGAGCAGCATGTTTTCTGGCTTGATGTCCCGATGCACCAGTTTCTGGTCATGGGCAAACTGCAAGGCAGCTGCCACCTGGCTCAGCAGGGGCGCAATGCGCTCTGGCGTCAAGGGGACGCCAGCAGGCAAGTGCTGGCGCAGCGAGCCGTTGGGGGCGTAGTCCATCACCAGGTAGGGCGTGCCCTCCTCCACATCAAAGTCCAGCACGCGCACAATGTTGGGATGACGCAGCGCCGCAATAGTCTGCGCCTCGCGGCGGAACTGTTCGATCTCTCCGGCGGTGGCGAGTTGAGCCAGCAGCAACTTGACGGCGGCCTGGCTGCCCAGATGGAGATGGACGCCCAGATAGACCTCGGCAAAGCCGCCTTTGCCCAGCAACCGGGTCAGGCGATACTTGCCAAGCTGTTGACCAATACGATCGGCCATGATGGTCACCTCTCATTGCACGTACCCGTTTTGAAACGGTTTACTAGGCGATCTTCCACTTGAATTTCGTCAAGGGTATGTTGCGAACAGCGCAGGGGTCATTGACCAGGGTGAGACTGAGCAGCCTGCCAGCGTAGTTCCAGATATAGGCGCCTACCTGACTATATAACAAGCAGGCATTAAAACTTTGCACATCGTCGGTAAATATGATCTGCTGTTGGATAATAGCGAAACAGCCCAGCGTCCCCGCTCGATTGAAGCTGCCGTCAGCCTTGAGCGTCATTGGACCTTGCGTTCCTGTTTGATCCAAATTGCCTTGCGCGTCAGCAGGATAATAATCGCCGAGGGGGAACGGGAGCGTAGCAGGGGCAGTACAGGCCAGTGGCCCCTTGCCCACAGTGGGCAAGGGCGTAACCGTCGGGGGCAGCGTGGCCGTTGGAGGCAAGGCAATCGTAGCGGTAGGGGCTGTTGTGGCCTGCGCGGTTGGCGACGAGCCGCTCCCTGAACTACAGCCGGCCAGCAGGAGCGTTAGCCCCAGCAAAAGTGCCAGAAGGCAGGAATGAGCGCGGTGGTAGGACACAAGGGTTCCCCTTTCTTCTTGCATGGTGTGCAAAACGATACGAACCATCAGGCTGCCATCAGCACCCGGTGCCCACAGTCTAGCAGGCAGGCTCACTCAGAACCCAGAGCCAGGCTTCTTGCCTGGCCCTGGTGAGGCGCTAGCTGAGCGTTAAGCAGATGGCGTAGGCTTGGATACCTATAGTGGCGGATCCTGTATTGATGATATCTATCTCCCAGCCATTAGTAGAGCTTATTCTGCTGTACCTTGGCAGCCAGTCGCCGCTGATGACCGCTGATACCAAAAAGCCGCCACCGCTTACGACTGTGCCAGCTGGGCAGATTGCTTGAGCATACCCCTCAACAAAGCCAGTGACGTCCACCATACTGCTTACCACCTCTTGTGAACTGAGCGTTTGTGTGGGTCCCGCAGGTCCTTGTGGCCCCGTTGGTCCGGCAGGCCCCTGCGGTCCCTGGGGGCCTTGTGGCCCGACCTGATTCCAGCTGATCGGCGTGTAGCCTTTCTGGCAGGTGTCACCCGCATTGACCATGTAGATCGCGCCGGTCTTCATATTGACGCAGGCGTAGTAGGTGGTGGGCATCGGACCTGCTGAGACGCCGGAGACCAGGAACGCGGCCAGAACGACCATCGCCACCAGGGGACTGATGATGTACAGGAAGCGTTTTCCTTTGAGCGCACCGAACAGACGCTCAAGCCAGTATTGCATACTTGCTCTCCTTTTTTGAGTGCTTTTTTGAGAGCGCTCACTTCTCTCTTGGTGAGCGTATGCTGAGTCTGCCCGATCCTGCGTGGAAGCTCCATGAAGGATCCACAGAATCACCCACATAATTGCCCACATAATCCCCTTGCAAGCAGATGTCCTTCGTGCTATGCTTGTCTGCAAGCAGACTATCTGCCAGGCAGAGATGGCTGAGCACCTGGAGGCAGATTGGAGGATGTATGGCAAGCGCACAGTCCCATCCCTTTGGGGGCCTGCTCCGACGCTCCCGTCTGGCTGCGGGCCTGACTCAGGAGGAATTGGCAGAGCGCGCCGGACTGAGTACGCGGGCCATCAGTGATCTGGAGCGCGGGGTGAACCGCACGCCACAGCCCGCCACTTTGCTGTTACTGGCCGAAGCCCTGCGGCTCTCCGATGAGGAGCGTGCCCGCTTTGAGACGACCGCCCGCTGGCGGGGCGCCGCTCCTGGGCGCGTGAGCGGACTTTCCCCTCAGGACATCTCTCCTTCTGACCATCCAGACCAACCTGTCCCACTAGCGGCTGTGCAGTCGCTGGTTGCCCAGCCCCCTCCCCCCGTAAAGCCACCCGTGCCTCTTCGGAAAAGGATCAGGCGTCCGTCTGGCATCCACAGAGCGCTGCTGATTGGGCTGGTGGTCGTCCTCAGCACAGCAGGTCTCCTGGGCAGCCTCAGCCTGCTCACCCACTTCGGGGTGTTCGGCACACCATCTGGTTCCACCACACCTCCCCCAGTTCGGGGAGGCACCTGGACAGACGATCTTCAGAAGGATCCCACTTCGCTCCTTCCTAATGGCGGTGGCGATGCGTTCGACTCCAACACGCTGGTGGATCAGGCGTTGTACCTGCCGCTCTTTTACGGGGATGATCACGGGAGGATTCACCCTGGGGCGGCGACTGAGGTTCCCACCCTGACGAATGGCGGGATCAACGCCGGTGCCACCATCTGGACCTTTCATCTGCGACCTGGCCTCCTCTGGTCTGATGGCCAGCCCTACGATGCCCGCGACGTGGACTATACCTGGAGGCTCTGGTCCGATCCCGCCTTTGCCTTTTGGGGGGACTTTCCGCTGACGAATGGTCCTGTTGGCTATCAGTTGATTCGCTCGGCAACAGTCTCTCCCGACCACCTGTCGATTACGTTCCACCTCACGCAGCCCTTTGCGCCGTTCCTCACCTGCTGGGTGGATGGGGTGCAGGCGCCGCTGCCCGCGCACCATTTCAGCACCATGACTCCCGGCCAGCTCGAAAACTCGCCCGACAACCTGAACCCGACGGTGACGAGTGGTCCCTTTCTGCTGCGTGAAAGCCAGCCAGGCGATCACTACACCCTGGGACGCAACCCCCGCTATTACCTGGCCGGCCAGGGACTTCCCTACCTGGACAAGTTGGTGTTCCGTATCGCCGGCAGTGATGCCACCATCCTCCAGGATTTCCAGGCAGGGGCCGTTGACTCGACGCAACTGGCCCGGAATCGGATCACGCTCCAGGCGTATCAACAGATCAACAGCTATAGGCTCGTCACGGCTCCCACCAGCGCCCAGTTCGAAGCGCTCTTCTTCAACTTTCACAATACGGTGCTGGCGACGCACCTGGAAGTGCGCGAGGCGATAGCACGGGCTATCGATCACCAGGCCTTGATCCAGGGGCCGCTGCATGGGTTTGCCACTCCGCTCTGCACCGACCATCCCTCGGCGTTGCATCCAGGCTATCAGGCTGGCGCCTACTGTCCAGCATTTGACGAGGCCGCGGCGAATAAAGTGCTGGATGATGCCGGGTGGGTGAGAGGTCCCGATGGGGTGCGTGCCAGGGATGGGCAGCGCCTGGAATTTGAGTATTCAACGGGAGCAAACGACGACTGGCGCAACGCGGTTCAACTCCTCGTCCAGCAGGACCTGCTGGGGATCGGCATCAAGCTGGATATCCAGAACTACCCCAGCCACCAATTCTTTCACTCCATCCTGGGCGCCGGGGAGGCATCGCCGCCCACGGGAGCGGTAGCGGGCAAGTTCGACATCGCCGAGCTTGGCTGGGTCTATGGCTATGACCCCGACGATTCAGCCTTCCTGGCATGCGACCAGACTCCGCCTACAGGGGCAAATTCTGCAGGGGAAAATTTCGGCTCCTATTGCAATCCTGCCCTGGATGCCCAGATCCAGCAGGAACTGGCGACACCCGATCCGGGGCTGCGGCAGAACACCTTCGATCAAATGCACCTCATCGAGGTGACCGATTTTCCGTTCATTGTGCTCTTCAGCCCGCTCAGAGTTACGGTGGTACACAAAGGAACCCACAACGACGCGCCCAGCCCCATGACCGGCGAAACGATCAATGTCTGGGAGTGGTGGTGTGACCAGGGGAAGTGTTAGAAGCGCTCGTGTTCTGACTTGCTCGCCTTTTTTTGAGAGCACTCACTTCTCCAGGGGTGAGTCTACCCTGAGTCCGCCAGATGCTGCGTGGGAAGTCCACGCACCTCTCACAGAATCACCAACATAATGGCTGCAGAGCTATGTAAAAATCCCAAAGAAAGAAAGCAGGGCAATGGGATCACCTTGAAAGAAAAAGAGGCGCTCCCTCTTGACTTTTGCCGCAAGATCGGTTACACTCCTACCAGTCGTTACACATTCTCATTTCAGGAGTGCTATCGTTCACACAGGCAATTGAATAAGACGGCTGGCGTGGCTGGCGAACTTATCACCAAACCACGTCATGACCCCAAACCTGAATAATCCAGGAGTGGGGCTGGGGGGTATTGTACCCAAAAACAACCTCAGCGACCACTCTGGCGCCCGGCGCTGCCTGCTTTCACCGCACGGCAGCGCGGGAATCGCAGGGTGGCCGCTTTTGTTTCTGGCCGGGCCGGGGGTCGCCCGACCAGCAGCACCGCTGCGGCAGCTTGCCGCAGTTGAGGAGGTTGTTGTATGTCACTCACCCCCTTCTTGCGGCCCTCGCCTACCCTTGCCCCGTCTATTCCCGCGCCCTCGTCTGCCGCGCCCTCGGCCCACCGCCGGTCCATCTGGCGCGCTCCGGCGCTGGAGGTCGATCCCCTGGCCGGCGTGCCCTCAGAAGTGCAATCCCTGCTCTGGTCGGCGCTGGTACGCGCTCTGGATGCCACCCTCTGGGAGCGCGTCGAAGTCTCCGGCTACCGCTCGCCTCAGCCAGAACCGCCGCATGTGCGGCGGGCGCTGCCGCCTATGGATGCCCGCAGCTTGCGCGCCCTGGCCGTCGATAGCTTGCGCCGCCTGCTGCGCTTAGAACTGCGGCTGGCAGTGGAAGCGCTGGAGGCGTGGGCGAGCAGCGCCGGGGAAGCCCGCGCCGCCTATACCATCCTGGCGGCACACTGCACACGCGCCGGCCAGTTGTACACGCAGTTGCAGCGCCGCCTGGGCGCCAGCGCCGCCCTGCCTATGCTCGGCTGGGAACTGCGCCTGCTCAGCACACAAGGCGCCTGGGCGGAGGCGCCGCGCGCCTGAGACGCTGGACCGCGCAGTATGCCATTGCTTGGCGCTGGCCGCAAGCGATGGCATGCCGACTCAGTGCTGACCTGCGGCGATCACGCAGGCATTCGAGAGGCGAATCATCCCGTCGGCATCCGTGAACGCGACGGCGGCCTCGGCGAGTTGCTTCCAGAACTCGGCCTGGTCCTCAGGACTCGCTGTTGCCATGATCATGCGGATCGGTGCCGAGACCTCTGCCAGGTGACCAAGGAGTTCGCCCATCGAGGCAAACGCGAAGGTCACCGTAAACGGCTCGCTCTGCACCTGCGCAAAGCCAGCCTCACGCAGCACCTGCTCCAGTCTCGCCGGGTCGGACAGCGCGAAGGGGCTTGGGCCGCTCTTGAGCGAGGGCGGCTGCCCCATCCTGCGGCTGAGCACCGAGAACGGCAAGGAGATCAGGGGTACTCGCTCTGGTGGCCCCCAAATGGCGGCGGCACACCACCCTCCTGGAACGAGACTGCTCCTGAAGCGCGCCAGCGCGCTTACGGGTTCGAGCAAGAACATCAGCCCCCAGCGGCAGACCACCGCATCGAAGGACTCGAGCGGCAGCGTCACGGCCTCAGCGTCCCCTTCCACGAACTCGACATTTCGTATCCCGGCCTCTTGCATCCGCTCGCGCGCCATTGCTAGCATCTGCGGCGCCTGATCAATCGCAACCACCGAGCCGCTCGGTCCAACCCGGCGTGCTGCGGTCATCGCCGGTTCGCCGATCCCCGTCGCCACGTCGAGAACCCGCTGGCCCGGCGCGACGTGTGCCAGTTCCATCATTCGATCACTGAGCGGCTGCGCCCACCGCTCAAAGGCGGCCCACCGCTTTCGCCAGCCCTGCGCAACGTTGCTCCACTGCTCGCGCTGCTGTGTCTTGAAGCCCGCCGAGTCAACGTGAGTGTCTCCCATGATACTGTCCTTTCCTGGTGTGTACCGAGACCTGCATCTCCGGTCACACAACGCCTCTTGACCAACAAAAAGGCTCGATTCTCGTCGGAATCGAGCCTACACTCACGCGGCTCCACCCCGACGAGCGGCACAGCACAGCACGCTCGCGCGAGGAGGCGTTACCGCCATCCCGCAATCAAGCGCACCCGCTGCGCGGACTCCTTGGGGTAGAGCACGAGAATCGCCTTGGCGAATGCCCTACACACCTGTAACGACTAGACTGCTACTTCAACTGGCTTTCCATTGATCCTCAGAATCGCCAGTTGCGGAAGCGACGAAGCGCATACTTCGCCCACCGCTGCCATTGTAATCCCCTCGCTGCACGCTGTCAAGCCGCTTCTCGCGGCAGAGAGCCTACTGTCTGTGCTTGTCGAGCCAGGCCCGCATGTCCGGCTCATGCTCATCATGGAAATGGCCGAAGAAGGCCGCCCCTGAGAGCGGCTCCCCTTCCATCCATCCGAAGCGGTGAGGGCCCAGCAATGCTGCTTCAGGAAACGCGCTGAGGGTGTCCACCAGTTGTTGAAAAACGACATCTGACTCGTGGAGGATCTCAGCGAGGGGGCGATCTCGGTTCGAGGCATAGATCCAGGCGTTGATTTCGTCGTCGGTCTGGAACTGCGGCGGCCAGGGCGGGGCGGGGTTTGGCTCATGCTTCAAGGTGGCTTGAAAACGTCCCACCGTCCGGCGACGCCAGCCCGTCAGATGTGCCACGATGTCCTTGATCGACCACTCCCCGGCGACCCCCGGCTCGGTCATGTGCGCTTCGCCAATGTCGTCCAGCAGCCGCTTCCATCCGGCGTATTCCTGCTGGAGTTCAGCGAGCAGGTGCTCTTTGCTCTCGTTCATACTCATGTGTTCCCTCCTGTGCGTTCAACCAAACATGCTTCTCAAACTCGTTCGCGCCTGTGCGTCTGCCATATGCTCTGCTTTTGTCAGGGGCGCTCCGCCGAGGATCTCCCTTCTTGATTGTCGCACCGAAACAGGTAAGAATCGGTCCTGATGAAGACGCCTTGAAAGCGCTCGCCGGCACCAATAGGCTGGAAGATATACGCAAGCGGCGGGGCTTCCCTGACGGCAAATACAGCCCTGCAGGCCGGCTCGTCCTTGCCTGTAGCGCCGGCTTCCAGCCGGC
>CAZFWN010000101.1:0-11717 GCA_964522745.1 uncultured Ktedonobacterales bacterium | reverse complement strand
AATACAGCCCTGCAGGCCGGCTCGTCCTTGCCTGTAGCGCCGGCTTCCAGCCGGCCCGTCCAGTTCGAGCGCAGCAGCGCTCGCCAACTGAGGAGATGCTGCTATCGTAGCGCCGGCTCCCTGTACGCGAGCCGCAGCGTTGGCCCTGGGCGTGAACGTCGCGGCAGGCCAGCCCCTCGCCGCATGGGTCTCAGCCAGCCAACTGGACGGGGCCGGCTAGAAGCCGGCGCTACACAGGCAGCACCCACTCAGATGGTGCGCCTAGCGAAAGATGAAAGCCGCGAGGAAGGCCAGAACCAGCAACCCCAGGCTGAGGTAGCCGCCAAAACGGCCAGCCCGCGCTGACCCAGATGGATCACCCCGTTTGCCTTGCATTATATCTCGTCGCGCCGCCCATGACTCGACCAGGGCGCTCAAGGCACAGCTCAATCCGGCTAGCCAGAATAAAATGAAATATCGAACAGATGGCTGAAAAATAGCGCCATTCACGCCTCTTGGAGAGAGGATGACGAACACTAACAACAGGAGGGCAGAAGTAAGCCCAATGGCTCCCAGGATGGATGAAGCGACAGCGCGCCGGCTGCGAGGTAACGCATGTTGGTAGCCCGGCGGGGGCGTATAGGATGAAGGGCGGCTGCCGGGCAGCATGCCGGACGGCGCGGGATACGAGGGAGCAACTGGCGGTGTAGAAGCCCGCTGCGTAGGCGGGAGAGGAGCATTTGCGCCCGGCAGTGACGTCGAGGCGCGCTGCGTGGGCGCGTAGTTGATGGCGCTGCCCGGCTGCGCGCCGCTGGCCGGGCGCGTGGGCCGATTCTCCAGGATGGCCTTGAGGTCTTCGACCACTGCTGCCGCGCTTTGCGGCGTCCTCTGGTCGCGGTCATGTGCCAGCAGGCCCAGCGCCAACAGATCGATGCGCAGGCTCATCTCCGGCGGCATCGAGCCAAGCCAGAGGCTAGGGCGCTGGGCCGGCGCGGAAGCCAGGCGCGGTGGCGGCTGCCCCGTCAGCAGTTCGTAGAGCAGCGCGCCCAGCGAATACAGGTCGGTGCGCTCATCGACGCCATGCCCCAGTGCCTGCTCCGGCGCCATATAGGCCAGCGTGCCGATGGCCGTCTTGCCGCTGCGCTCCGAGAGGACGGCGGCAATGCCAAAGTCGGTCACTTTCACGGCGGCATCGCTGGCGCGAATCAACACATTGCTGGGCTTGATGTCGCGGTGAATGATGCGCAGCGGGGGCCGGTGCGCGTAGGCCAGCGCCTCGGCCACGCCCAGCGCGATCTTCAGCGCCGCCCGCGGCTCCAGATGGCCGCCCTGCCGGCGAAGCACCTGATCGACGGGCAGCCCCTCCACCAGTTCCATCACGATATAGAATGGTACGTCCGCCGTGCTGCCGGAGCCATAGACCTCAACGATGGCGTGATGCTGCAACTGCATCAGCACATCGCACTCCTGGCGCAGCCGCTTCAGATCGTCGGGGTCGCTCTCATTAGGCAGCTTGATCGCCACCTCGCGCCCCTGCAACTCATCCAGCGCCCGCACCACCGTGCCCATGCCGCCCTTACCCAGCCGGCCCACCACGCGATAGCGCCCAATATATTGCCGCTGCTGCATCTGCTGCGCCTCCCTTTATCATGCCAGGCACGCTCGCTCAACTTTGGATTGAGTGTACTGCACTGGCAAGAGTCCGTCAAGAGAGAAGCTTCTGGCCCGCCTGGCATAGTGCCAGGCGGGCCAGAAGCTTCTCGGAGAAGGCAGAGAATGATAGGCCGCCCAACTGTTCCCTTAGCGCTGGGCATCTGGAATGAACAGCAAGCCAGTGGGACTGCTAAACCCAACAGCAACCGGGGTGATGGTTCCCGTACTCAGATCGATGGTGCCGACGAAGCTGGCTACCCCAGAATCATTTGGAGCCTCAGTGTACACCGTCCCTTTCGTGAAGTTGGCGCGAACAGTGTAGATCACGTTGGCAGGGCCATCCACTACCAGCATGCGGCCATGCGTCGCCGTCGCCCAGACAGTATCATCCACCTGCGTGCCCAGCGGCACGCGCGTCACCGTCTGCTGCTCGGTGCCGGCGTTATGCAGGAATACCAGTTCGCTTCCCGCCTGATTGTCCAGCACCACATCGCCCTGCGGGTCAACCGTCAGGGAATCGGGGTCGATCTCGTTCAGCGTCACCTCGGTATTGGTCGTGGTGTCCAGCGCGGTGGCGTTGCCATACAGCACCGGCGTCAGGATGGCCTTCCCGTTGCTTAGTTCGATCTTATCCAGCGCCGGAAAGACATTGACGCCTTGCTGATTCAGATTCGGATTCGAGGCAGCAATAAAGGCCATACCATTGACAAAGGCCAGATCATCATAGCCGCCGCCATGCGGGGTGGGCGCGAACTGATAGGGCGTAATCACACCCGTCTCCGGGTTGATCGTCACCAGCGCCGGGTTGCCATCCTCGTTGGAGGTCGCCCAGAGCAGATGGGTTGATGGGTCAATGCGCAGGCCATCGCAGTGCCCCAGCACGCTGAAGGTGCGCACCACCTCGCCATCCAGGGTATACTCAACAATGGTGCTAGACTTGTGATCGCTGCCATCCTTGGCCGTCACATTTTGATAGCCCACAAAGATATGATGCGCGTCCGCCACCACCGAATCAGGGTGGCTATAGGCCGAGGTGCCCCTGGCAAAAACACTGACTTCGTAGCCATGCAGAGCCACAACGGGCAACGGCTGGTCATTGCTGGAATGCTGCTCCTTCGCCTGGACACCACCCACATAGCCCGTCAGCAGCAATACCGCCAGAACCGAAACCACGACAGAGACGGCGATCCATCGCCGGCGAGGCATAGTCATACATTTCTTTCCTTTCAGCAGATACTCTTGATTGCAGCAAAGGCGTAAAGATTCTTTGCCAAACAAAGTATGGCTGCCGAACGTCAAGAACAGACTAAGCCCTGGTAAAAGGGGTGTAAACCATCAGCCCGTAAGCTGGCTGATCGTCCCGGCGACGACGCGATAGCAGGCCGCGCCTTCGAGCAGGTCGGGGGGCAGCATGGCGAGTTCAGTAGTGGTCAGCAGCACTTGCTCCAGCCCCTTGACCATGCCGACCAGATAGCCCCGGCGCTGCTCGTCTAGTTCGCTGAGGACATCATCTAGCAGCAGGATGGGCTGCTCGTCTGTTTCGGCCTGGAGGAATTCTAGTTCTGCCAGCTTGAGTGCCAGCGCGGCGCTGCGCTGCTGGCCGCGCGAGCCATAGACGCCAAGGTCCATCTGCCCGCTGAGGAAGGCCAGATCATCGCGGTGCGGCCCCAGCAGATTGACGCCCGCGTTGATCTCGCGCCTGCGCAGGGTGGTCAATTCGGCGCGGAAGCCGCGCGCCAGTTCATCTGGCTTCGTGGCCGCCAGCGCGCCGGCATAGGATGGGTGATAGACCACCTGCACCTGCTCCTCACCGCCGCTCAACTGCGCGTAGAAACGCTGCGCCCCCCGCTGCACCCGCTCGATCATGCGCGCCCGCCCCAGCATCAGCGTGGCCGCCAGCGTGGCAAACTGCTCATCCCAGAAGGCGAGCGAACGCGGGTCTTCTTCCTGCTCACGGATGCGCCGCAGCAGCGCGGCGCGCTGGGTTTGCACCTTCTGAAACTGGCTGAGCGCGTGGCAGTAGTGGTGGTCGATCTGGCAGAGGATCACATCCAGATAATGCCGCCGGTGCTGCGGCGTGCCCGTCACCAGATCCAGATCGGAGGGCACAAAGAGGACGACGTTGACCTGCCCCAGCAGATCCATCGCCCGCCGGGGGACGCCGTTGATTTTGATGCGTTTGCGCAGCGCCGGCGGCGCCTGAAAGGCCGCGTGATCGCCGCTCTGGCGGGCCGCGCCGAGCGAAGGTGGGTCGGCAATGACGATCTCCAGGCTCAGCGGCCCGGCGCGGCGGCTGATCTGCGCGTCCACGCGGGCAAACCGCCCCGGCGCGTCCCAGCGCACCGTCTCGCGCTCGCCGCCCGCGCGAAAGGACCGGCTGGTCGCCAGCAGCGCGATGCTCTCCAGCAGGTTCGATTTGCCCTGCGCGTTGCGCCCCTGAAAGATCGACAGGCCGGGCCGCAGCGTCAGGTCAAGCGTCTCATAATTGCGGAAATTGGCTAAGCGCAAATGTTCTAATAACATAGATGGTTATTATCCTACCACGCCCGCAGCACCTTTCGCCCCATCCCTTCCTCTCTTTTCTTTTTAGCGCCTGGAAAAACTGCTATAATCTGAACCAACAGCGTGACCTGTTGAGTAAAGCGTTTTTTGTACCGGCAGAGGAGAACCCCCAGATGCCCCTCGATCCGCAAGTCCAGGTCTATCTCGATCAGATGGCAGCGCTCAACGCGCCCCCGTTGAACACCATGACCCCTGAAGTCATCCGCCAGGGAACGCGCATGCAGCTCGCCCTGCTGGGCGAACCGGAACCCATCGCCCATGTCGAAAACCGAACGATTCCCGGCCCGGCGGGCGAGATTCCCGTCAGAATCTATACCCCGGCGGGCAGCGGCCCCTTCCCGGTGCTGGTCTTCTTTCACGGCGGCGGCTGGGTAATCTGCGACCTGGACACCCACGATGGCATCTGCCGCAGCCTGGCGAACGAAGTCAGCTGCATCGTCGTCTCGGTGGACTACCGGCTGGCTCCCGAACACAAATTCCCCGCCGCGCCCGAAGATTGCTACGCCGCGACAGAGTGGGTCGCCAAACACGCGGCCCAGTTCAACGGCGACCCCACCCGCCTCGCGGTGGGCGGCGACAGCGCAGGCGGCAACCTTACCGCAGTCGTGGCGCAGATGGCGCGCGACCGGAACGGCCCCCGACTGGCCTTCCAGTTGATGATCTATCCGGCCACCGATTTCAACGCCAAAACCCCGTCCAAAGAGAGCAATGCCCAGGGCTACTTCCTGACCATCGACGACATGGTCTGGTTCATGAACCATTATTTACGAAATGCGGAAGACAGGCAGAACCCACTGGCCTCGCCCATGCTGGCCGCTAACCTGCGCGGGCTGCCCCCGGCGCTGGTCATCACCGCCGAGTATGACCCGCTGCGCGATGAGGGCGAGCAGTACGGCCAGCGGCTCAAAGAGGCGGGCGTGCCCGTCACCATCACTCGCTACAACGGCATGATTCACGGCTTCTTCGGCATGCCCTTCGATCAGAGCAAGAAGGCGCTGGCCGAAGCATCCGCCGTCCTGCGTGCCGCCTTCAGCGCGAGCTAACCGCCTGTAGCGCCGGCATCTTGCCGGCAAGATGCCGGCGCTACAGGCGGTTAGGACAGCCACCTGACCGCCTGGGCAAGCTGATCGAAGGGGTGCCAAAAGGTCAGAAAGACGCGCTCCACGCCAAGCGCTGTCCAGGCGGCCAGCTTCTCCTCAAGCTGCTCCGGCCAGTCCCAGACATAGACCGAGAGCGCGACAGTGCGCTGCGCCTCGTCGATAGTCTGGCGGGCAAAGCGGATCACGTCATCGTCCGCATAGACATTGATCTCATCGGCATAGGCGACGGCGCTGAGAATCAGCCGGCGCGATGAGCCGGCGCCGACCATCACACGCGGCGGCGCTGCCGGCGCCGGGGTGGAAGCTGCATCCTTCAGCCGGAGATGCGCGCCCGCAAAGGTCACTTTCTGCCCGCGCCACACCTCGCGCAAGGCCAGCACCGTCTCTTGCAGCCCAGAGATGCGCGCGCTGGCATCGGGCACCTCCAGCCCCCAGGCCCGCGCTTCCTCAAAATAATCGCCCGCGCCGATGCCCAGTTCAAAACGCCCGCCGCTCAGCAGCGCAAGCGTCGCAGTCTCTTTCGCCAGCACGCCGGGCAGGTAATTCAGGCGATCAATCACCAGCGGCACCAGATGAATGCGCGTCGTCGCCAGCGCCAGCGCGCCATATGCCGACCAGCCGCACACGTAGGGCCATTCCAGTTTTTCCGCGTGATAGTGATCCAGAAACCCGACAGCATCAAAGCCAAGTTCATCCGCCTGCCGGGCCGCCGCGAGCATGGCGGGCCAATCGCCCGTTGGGCCAAGGTTGACACCAATGCGCATGGGTTGTCCTCCCTTCAAGGGCATCAAAGCAAACATAGGAACTCCACAAGCAAAGGTAAGTGTAGCTGACAATACCTGACAGCTTCCGTCAGGTAGAATATTGGTTCCAGTTGAGGAGACGTACTTTGCTTGTAGCGCCGGCTTCCAGCCGGCAGGTGGGGGGTGGGGAGTGGCTTCAATCGGCGCGCCGGCGGGCGATCATGCACAGCATGGGCACGATCAGGTCCAGGCGGCCCCAGGCGGCGGCGCGGGCATTGAGCCGGCGCTCAATCTCGTGGAAGATCACCCGGCGCAGCGCCGCGTCTTGAATCACTTTGCCCCACAGTTGCAGAAAGCTCATGCCCACCAGCGGCGAGCGCAGGAACGTGCTGCCATCGGGAAACTCCAGCGCAAAATGATCGCTGATCGTCTGATCCACCGTAAAGCCGGCCAGGTCCAGCAGCGCCTCGGTGCTTTCCAGCGTTGGCTGTACGTGCATCAGGCGCTCCACATCCCAACTCAGGTCGATCAGCCCCAGATCGTTCAGCACGCCGCGATAGGTCTCAAAGAACTCCTGCATCGTGCCCTGCACGCTGGTGGTCAGAATTAGCGTCCCATTCGGCTGAAGCAGCCGGGCGATGCCCTGAAGCGCCGCTTCAGGCCGGGCAAAGTTGGTGAGGCCCAGGTTGCACAGCGCCACATCAAACGACTGCGCCGGCAGATCGCAGCCGGCCACGTCGGCAACGAGAAAGGTGGTATTGGACAATCGCGCCGCCTCAGCCCTGGCGCGGGCGCGAGCCACGCCCGCGCTCCAGACATCCATGCCCGCTACATCACCGTTCCTGCCCAGCAGCCGCGCCACCTCCAGCGTGGGATAGCCAGTGCCACAGCCGACATCGACCACCTGCCAGCCCGGCTGGCGCGGGAAGGACTGAAAAGCTGAGAGCAGCATACGGCCAAACGGCGCCGACCAGAGCGGCACGACCAGCCGATCATAGAGTTCGGCCACTGCCGGGCGGGCAAAATCATAGCGACGGGCCAGATAATCCTCCGACTCGCCAGGCGCCCCCGCCAGCGCGTCGGGCAGCGCCGCCTCTGCCGCAACACCGATATGATAGACGCCATCGGGCGAGCGCCAGTCACGCAGCGACCCCTCCGCGAGCGGCACTGGCTGGACCGCCAGCGCGGCGCTGCCACTCAGCAGAGGCGACAGAGACGACGGCGCGGTGACCATCGGAGCCAGCGCGTCGGCCAGGGTAAGCGGGCGCGAGGCCGTTGCCGCCGGGTGCAGCGCCGCCAGACTGGCCGCCAGATCGGCGGGCGGCAACCTGGGCGGCTCGGCGGCTGGCGCGACGGGACGGGTGACGGATGCGCCCGGCTCTCTGTGCGCCTGCTCAACCGGCACCATGCCCAGCGGCGACGTGCCCACCTCGCGTGGATCGCGGCGCGCAGGCGCGGCAGGCGACGCCGGCCAGAGCGGGCTGGCGCCCTGGCCGGCAGCGGACACGCCAGAGGGCCGGGCGCGTGGGCGCTCCGGCTCCCGGTCAATATCGATATAAAAATCCTGCTGCGCTGCCATTGTGCCACACAAAGAAAAAATACGGCGAGTAGACCGCCCGCCTCTAGCATAGCGCATATCAGCGCAAAACACAATCACCCAGGCCGATGAAGAGAATTGACAAACTCCATGATGATATACTGATAGAGATACCGCGCAGCGCCAGACAGGGATTATGCTGTCTCTCTGGCGCTGCCTTTTTAACGAGGCAAACGATGAGCGAGTGGGAGCAGCCCTATCACCAGGCCGTGCAGGCCATCTATCGCCTGATCCATCCTGCCGATGTCGCGCCGCCCTTCGGACATGGCCCCGAAGCGGCAGAGCAGCGTCTAGGCATGATGCGCAAGCTGATGCAAGCGCTGGGCAATCCTGAAGAGCGCTTTCTGGCCGTGCATGTCACCGGCACCAGCGGCAAAGGCTCGACGGCCACCATGCTGGCCGAAGTGCTGCGCCAGGCCGGGCTGCGCGTCGGGCTGTATTCCAAGCCGCATGTGCAGTTGCCGCTGGAACGAATGCAGATCGATGGGCGGCCCGTACATCCCGCTGTGTTTGTCGAACTGGCCGCCGAATTTCAGCGCGCCGCCGAGACGCTGGCCGGGCGCGAGGGCTACACGCCGACCTATACCCAGGCGTGGGTGGCGCTGGCGCTGCTGGCCTTTGCGCGGGCCGGCGTGGATGTCGCCGTCGTCGAGGTTGGCGTCGGCGGGCGGCTGGATGATACCAACGTGGTACATCCGCTGGTCAGCGTGATTACCAGCGTCGGCCTTGACCATACGGAGTTTCTTGGCCCAACGCTGGAACTGATCGCCCGCGAGAAGGCAGGCATCATCAAAGAGGGCGCGCCGGCGGTCAGCGGCGTGACCGAGCCGGGGCCGGCAGGCGTGCTGGTAGAGTGGGCACAAGCCGCCGGGTCGTCGCTGGCCCTGCTGAACCGCGATTTTCGCTTCACGCCCCACGAGATCGATCTGGGCGGCGGGCGCTTCAGCTACGCCGATGCAGCAGGCGCGCTGCCGCCGCTCCAGGTGGGGCTGCTGGGCACCTATCAACTGACCAACGCGGCGGTGGCCGTCGCGGCGCTGCGGGCGCTGGAGCGCCGCTGGGGACGAGCGCTGCCCTGGGACGCCTACGAGCGCGGATTCCGTCAAGCCTGGCTGCCAGGCCGGCTAGAGATCGTACAGCGCGAGCCGCTGGTGCTGCTGGACGCCGCGCACAACGCGCAGAAAGCGCTGGCTCTGCGCCAATCGCTGGACGCGCTGGTGCCAGGCCGGCCACGAGTGCTGGTGCTGGGCATTCTGGCCGATAAAGCCAGCGAGGAGATGATCGAGGTGCTGGCGCCCGGCGCGCTGGCAGTCATCGTGACACAGCCGCAGGTCATCGGCAGCAAACGCCCGGAGCGCCTGGAGCGGCTGACCGAACTGGCGCGCCGCTTCACCGCCCGCGTGCAGGCCGAGCCAGACCCACTCCTGGCGGTGGAGCGCGGCCTGGCCGAGACGCCGCCCGATGGCCTCCTCTGCGTCACCGGCTCGCTCTATCTGGTCGGCCAGGTGCGCGGGCGCTGGTTCCCCGAAGCGCAATTGCTGGCCCAGGCAGCAGAGCTAGGCCGGCCAGAAATACCAGATCAGCAGTACGACAGCCGCCACCACCAGCAAGGCAAGCAGCAGCCCTAGCAGTCGCAGACCGCGATGGTGCGCTGGCTTTGCTGGCGCCTGATGGTGCGCGTGGGCTGGATCGGCTTTTGCCTCGCCAGCGTGGGCCGCTTTGTGGGCATGCTCCGCATGCGCGTGGGCTGCTTTGTGTGCCGGTTCCTCGTCGCTCTGTGCCCCGTGCAGCGCCGCCGCCATCAGCAGCGCCCCAGCCAGGCCGGCACCTTCGCCCTCACGCGGCTGCTCGCCCTTGCCGTGCTTCTGCTGCTGGTTCAGCGCCGCCGCCATCAGCAGCGAGGAACCATCCGCGCTGTGCTTGCCATGTTCGCCCTCGCCGACCTGAAGCGGCCCCAGCGGCCCTGGCACCTGGCCGCGCCGCGCCGCCCGCAGCATCTTCATCTCCGGGCTATAGTAGCCCGCCCGGCGTAACATGCGCCGCTTATAGTTGCCAACCGCGCGAAACGGCCAGAGGAGTTTGTTGATCCCAAGCGCCTTCTTGGCCCGCTTCTTCAATCTGGTCAGCCCCAGCAGCGTCCTGGCGCTGGGCTTACGATAGCGCATCTCTGGCATGGCCGGCCTGCCTTTCATCTTTGGCCTTCTGCCCGTTTGTCACTCCACCACTATATACGTAGCACAGCATAGGCCAGGTTGCATCCGTATTTTAGCCGGGAAGATGCCCGGTACTTCTACCGGCCTGAGTATGTTATACTGCTTATGTCCTGCGCTGCTCAGATTTCATCGCCGATTGAAATCGGCGCTAGGGGCCTTCGGCCAGCATGTCCCTGCGGGACCGTTGCGCCTGCCAGTCCCGGAGGGACTTCTCGGCGGCACGCCCCTAGCGCCGATTTCAATCGGCGAATGGCTGGTGGAGTTGTTATGCAGCAAGTATCAGGCAGAACATTCTTGGAACCGAGGCTGATTCTCAGGCTAATCCTGGCCTTCGCGCTCGGCGCGGGGATCGGCTTCGCTGGCTGGGTGCTTTTATACCTCTGGTCTGGCCCCCCGCCAATCTTCCTTTTTGCCTGGATACCAGGAGTGGTTAGCGCGCTGCTTCGCCAGAAGAAACACCCGCGCTCACGCCTGATCACTATCACTATCACCTGTCTCTCCCTCGCGTTCCTGGTGCTGTACTTTGGTCTCATCATTGGGGGCGGTATCGCTACCTTTATGCTCTTTGGCGCGCTTGGTCCGCTGCTGGCACTGACCTGCATCCTGCTCCTTGCCTGGGGCATCGGGCCATACAGAAAACATCGCTGGCTCCTGGCGCTCACCTGCGGGCTGATCGGCGCGCTGGGTGCGCTGCTTGCCACCGAGGTGATAGGCACTCGCGGCTTGCTGGATGCGCGTTTTATCGTCATCAGCGGCCTGGCGCTGGCCGCGTGCGGGCTAGCCGCTGAACTGCTCCGCCACCTGTATGAAACCACCCAGGAGGCGCGCCAACAGGCCGCGCAGCCCGCCACAACGCCACCGACGGCGAGCCACCAGCTTTCCCGGCGCGCCGTGCTGCTGGGTCTGGCTGGCGGCTCCACGCTGGTGGCAACAGGCGCCGGCTTTAGCTGGCTCACCCGCTCCTACTTGCCGCATTTTATCCCAGTGCTGACCTATAAGGGGCAGAATGCCTCGGTGAAGACATTGGCCTGGTCGCCTGATGGCAGCCGCATCGCCTCTGGTGACCAGGAAAATGTTCGGGTCTGGCGCGCCAGCGATGGCAGCGATGTCCTCACCTCGGACGTCGGGAATCTGACCTTCAGCGAAATCGACGCGCTGGCCTGGTCTCCAGATAGCCAGCGCCTGCTGATCGCTGGAAACGGACAAATTGCCGAGATGCAGGAAACTGGCAGCGCGCAGGTGCTTAGCAGCCGCCCGGTTCAAAACCTTGGCAGCTCAGGCGCCGTTGCGTCCTGGTCGCGCGATGACAGCAAGTTTGCCCACTCCGATGGATCGACGATTGAAATCTGGAGTCCCGATACCGGGCAAACAATATTGACGATCAAAGCGACGGTGCTCTTCGCGTTGGCCTGGTCGCCCGATGGGAACAATCTCGCCAGCAGCGACGGGCAAACAGTGCAGGTCTGGGACGCCAACACAGGAAACCTGCTGCAAACCTATCGCGGCCATAATGGACTCGTGCAGACGCTGGCCTGGTCGCCCGATGGCACTATGCTGGCCTCCGGCGATGATAACTCTCTTGCGCAGGTCTGGGAGCCACTGACCGGCAGGCATATCACTACCTATCGCGGCGACTCTTACGATGTAGATGCGCTGGCCTGGTCCCCAGATGGCCGGCACATCGCCTCTGGGGGCATTGGCGGGGCCGTGCATGGCTGGAATCCTTTGACTGGCAGGCTCGATTTTCTCTACCTGGGCCACAAGGAGCGAGTCAATGCCATTGCCTGGTCGCCCGATGGCAGCCGCATCGCCTCTGGCGGTGATGACCAGACGGTGCAAGTCTGGCAACCGGAATAGCCAGATGGGCAGA
>CAZFWN010000100.1:15798-19740 GCA_964522745.1 uncultured Ktedonobacterales bacterium | reverse complement strand
CGCCGGCGCTACAGGTTACTCCACCAGCGGCAGGCGAAACCAGAAGGTAGACCCCTGGCCGGGCGCGCTCTCTATGCCAACCTGTCCCCCGTGCCCCTCGATGATCGTTCGGCTGATGTGCAGACCCAGCCCCAGACCAATACCGGAACCAAATTGCACCTTAATTCCCGACGCGCGGTAAAAGCGCTCCCAGACGCGCTGCTGTTCGTCTGGCGGCAGCCCCGGCCCCTGGTCGCGCACCCAGACCCGCGCCTGCCCGCCCGCAACGTCAATGCCCACCTCGACTGGCTCAGACTCCGGCGAGTATTTCAGCGCGTTGGTCAGATAGTTGGTCACCACCTGCCCGATGCGCTCGGCGTCCGCCATCACCAGGATGCCCTGCCCCGGTAATGGTTGCAGGCGAATCGCCCGCGTTTTGAGCAACTGCTGCTGTTCATCCACCCGCTCGCGCACAAGCTGGGCCAGATCAACTGGCTCCATCTGTATCTCCAGCCGGCCTGCCTGAATGCGCGAGACATCGAGCAGGTCGTTGACCAGCCGGTCCAATCGCTGCGCTTGCAGGCTGCTGCGCGAGAACTGCTCTTGCAGACGTGCTAACCCCTTCATCATCTCTTCTGGCGATGCCGGCGATTGGGCGAGCAGGCCATGCACGCGGCGCTGGGCCAGTTGCAAATGCAGCTTAATCGTCGTCAGCGGCGTTTTCAATTCATGGCTCGCCATGCTCAGGAAGGTATCCATCTGCCGGTTGGCCTCGCGCAAGGCCAGTTCGTTGGCCTGCGCGGCGGCGCGCTCGTGGAGCAGCCGCTCGCGCTCAAAGACCAGCCCCTCCAGCTTCGCCACTGCCCCGGCCAGCGCCAGTTCTTGCTCGCTATACTCATGTTCTTCGCCACCGTAGTCCAGGCTCATCATGCCAACGAATTGGCGCTCCACCAGCATCGGCACAGCCAGCATCGTCACCACCCCATAGGGGTTGGGCTGCTCGTTGAACGGCGGCTGGCGCAGATCGATCACCATCGACTCTCCGGCAAGAAAGCGGGCGATCAGGCCAGGCTGTGGACTCTGGCTCAGCGGCTGCTGCTGCTGTTCCTGCTCGATCCACCACTGCCGTTCTTGCTCTGGCGACAAGCCGACCACCGCTACCGGGCGCAGCACATCTGAGCCTGGCTCCAGCGCCGCCAGGCTCACGCGGCTGCATCCCAGCACACTACAAGTCAGTTCGGCCAGCCGGCGCGCCACCACGCCGGCACGCGAAAGAGGCTCCTCCACCGAGACCACCTGCTCATCCGAGATGGCTTCTCTGGAGACCAGCGCCGTTGCCATCTCCAGCAGCGCGTTCAGCGCCTCCTGTGTCCGGCGCTCCAATTTCTGCCGCTCGGTGACATCATGGAAGATACTGATCACGCCGGTAATGGTTCCCGCCGCATCGCGCAGCGGCGCGGAACTGGCAGTGAGAGAGACCTCGCGCTCATCTGCCGTGAGCAGCACCACATCGATACCCTCTTTGCCGGTCAGCAGTTCGCCGCTCAGCGCCCGGCGTATCGGGAGCTTATCGATGGGCAGCGGCTTGCCATCCAGCGTGCGCATCTGCCAGGTTCTCACGCGCTGCTCCGGCACCAGCGCGTAGTGGTCCTCTCCCGCCACATCCAGACCCAGCAACCGCCGTCCGGCTGGATTCACCAGCCGTATCCGGCCTTCGGCGTCATGGACCACCAGGCCATCGCTCATGGCATCGAAGAGGGTCTCTAGCTCCTGGGCGCGCTCGGCCAGTTTGCGCTCCAACGTTTCGGCCTCGACTCGCGCTGCCCGCTCGCGCTCCAACGATTGGGCACGCTCCAGCGCCACGTTGGTCCGCTGCGCCAGTGCGCGCCGGAAGAGCCAGAAGACCATAACCAGCAGCACAATGTCGGCCAGCGTGGCGAGTACCAGCGTCAGCGTCATCCCCTCAAGGGCCGCCTGGGCGCTGGCGCTTCGCTGGGTCAGGACCGTATCTTCTGTCGTCTCCATCTGGTGAATGAGTGAGCGAATCTGGTTCATCGCTGCCTCACCGCGCCCAGACAACACGATGTCAATGGCCTGCTGGGTCTGGTTGTTGCGACGGAGATCAATCGTTTGTTGCAGTTCGGCCAGCTTCTCATTGATCAACGCCCGCACGTTACTCAGCCGCTGCCCCTGCGCCGGCTCGTTTGCCAGCAAGGATTGCAATTGGGTGAGCTGCCCAGGAAGCTGGGCGCGAGCGGCGTTATAGGGAACCAGATAGCTGTCCTGCCCGGTCAGAATATAGCCACGCTGCCCGGTCTCGGCATCATCGAGCGTCGTCAGCAGACCCTCCAGCCCGGTCAGGATCATCTGGGTATGCGTCACCTCCTGTTCCCGATCCACGAGGGATTGGATTTGCTGAAAGGCAAACAGGCCATTGAAGATGGCGAGCAGCACCAGCAAGCCACACGCCAGCAGCACCCACCAGCCTGAACGCGCGTGCCCTGGCCGGTCTGCGCGCCGGCTGCCGAGCCACTTGAGCGCGCCAGGCGATGTTTCCCGCTCAGCAGGGCTGAGCGGAGGGTGAAGGTGGTTCTCCACGCCAGATGTCTTCTGATTGAACTGGTGCAAGATGGTGCGCCCGCTAGCAGCACGCTCCAGCAGGGGTGCTGAGAATAGCCACAGATTACGCTTATTATACCCTAGAGTAGAAGTCCCTCTCAGGAGCCTAAATGCTGGCAATCACCCTTGCCTGGCGGCGCAGCGTCCAGACCGCCAGCGCAAAGAGCGCCAGCGTCGTCCCCAAGACGACACTGCTGTCCAGCACGAGCCTGCCAGCCGTCGCCTGCTGCTGCAAGCCGGCCAGCAGGCCATCCGCCAGATAATAGGTGGGCACGAGCCGCACCACCCACAGCAGCGGGCTGCCGATGAAATAGCGGCCAAATGGGCCGGCCAGAAACGCCGGAAAGAGGTAGACCATCGCAATCAAGCCGGTAAACAGGCCAGTGCTGGCACTCGTCCTGAACAGGCTGCCAACCAGCAGGCCCAGCGCCACGCCAAAACAGGCGCCCAAAACAACAAAGAGGACGACCACCCCAACCTGGCCCACATACGCCTGCTGCACCGCCAGCGTCACCAGTGACAAGCCAAGCTGATAGCTGAAGCCAACTAGCAATTTTCCGGCCACCACATCCGCCAGCGAGGCCGGCGAAACCAGCAGCATCCAGAGGGTCTTGTGTTCTTTCTCCTCCACCAGTAGATTGGGCATCAGCGATACCCCCACCACAAACGAGGTCATCACCGCCAGCAGGGCATACACTGAGCCAAAGAGCAGGCCGCCCCCGGCGGGATCGGGGGCCGGCAGGATGGTGGTCTGGAGAGCGACAGGGGAAACGGGCTGCGCCAGCCCGCGCGCGTAATCGCTCAGCGCGCGCTGCAAGAGGCTCTGCTGCTGGGCATCGACCTCTGCACCATTGAGATACAAAGCCAGGCGCGCTTGCCCGCCGGCGCGCGCGGTGGCCTCAAAATCCGCCGGCACGACCAGGCCAGCGGAATACTCCCCTGGCGCAGACGCCGCAAAGGCGTCCTCGACCTGAGCGGCGAACGTCGCCCGCGTAATCTGCGCCTGCGCGAAGGCCGCGCTCAGCACTCGCTCCACCGCCGAGCCACCGGGGTTATAGACGAGCAGGCGCGTCGTCCTGCTGCCCAGCGTGCCCCCCAACAAGGCAAACACCAGCCCTACCAGCAGCGGAATGAACAACAGGCCCAGCGTTCCTGGGTTCAAGATCAGGTCCAGCGCGTCTTTGCGCGCCACAGCCAGCATGGGGCGAGATCGCATCAGCAGCACCTCTTACGCGCTGTTTTTTTCCTCTCTCCGCCGCTTCCGCCAGGTCTTTGCTCTTCTTTATTATACTAGCAAAGACAGGGCAACCTGTGCAGGGCTACACGGCTGCTGTCTGGCGCTCC
>CAZFWN010000100.1:0-15698 GCA_964522745.1 uncultured Ktedonobacterales bacterium | reverse complement strand
GCGCTCCAGCGCGGCGACAAGCTGGCCCAGCCGCGTCAGGCAGACCACCAGCGCCCAATAGCGCACCTCCCACTCCAGCCAGCCGGGCCGAGAAAAGTCCTCGGTGGGCGCTTCCACGAGCCGGGTCAAGCGGGCCAGTTCGCTGTTCAGGCTACCCTGGAGCCAGCGCGGCTCTAGCCTCACCTCGCTCATCAGCAGCATCCCAACCTGCACATCAGCTTCCAGCAGCCGGCGGCGCTGTCTGGCCTCCGCCGCGCCAGCAGCGGATTCACAGAACTGCAACACTTCGCCTCGCTTTTCTCACCTTTCCGCCATACTTTTGTGTCATTTGCCCAATATAGTTGAATCGAGCCACTGGTCATGGCTACTTCACTACTGTCCAGGTAGATGAACACCTGGCAATCAGGTAAAAGAGGAGGCATCCCTTGTCTATGTTCTTCCGTCACGTCTTGCCCGCACACCAACCAGCTTCATCCGTGCAAGTCAAAGCCGATGCTCCGGCTCGGCCCCCGGTCCCTCGGACGCTCCTGCTGTGGCTGACCTTCGGGGTGGCTGGAATAGCGCTGTTTCCGATCATCTATCTGCTTGAGGGCGCGACCCGTCCCGGCTATGATGCCTGGGGGCAAACCATCAGCGCGCTCAGCCTGGGTCCAGAGGGATGGATCCAGCGGCTCAATTTTGCGCTCTGCGGGGTGAGTGTCCTCTGGTCGGCGTTTGTCTTTCGCAAGATGCTTACAGGCGGCGCGTGCGCGACCGTATATCCCATCATTCGTGGCATCGAAGGCTTGGGATTGGTTGCCATTGCGCTCTTCACCCAAGACCCGTTTCATACGGTCTGCCTGGTCGTGATCGTGAATGCCATGACCATTGGCTTATTTGTCATTGCCCGGCGCTTCTGGCGCAGCCCGAACTGGCGCGGGTGGGTGGCCTTCTCGGTGGCCTGCGGCCTCCTGCCGATGGTGCTGATGCCCTTCTTCGGGGTCGCCCTGTACAGCCACAGTGTGTTCAGCGGCTCTGCCGGCCTCTTTGAGCGTCTGGCAACCAACGCTGACACCATCTGGTCGCTCGTGTTGCTCGCCCGTCTGTGGGCGCGTCGGTCAACCGGGATCTGAGAACTTCCACGCGATGCCTCATCGCTGAAAGAGAGCCACTGCGAGGTGCCCCGCAGTGGCTCTTTGAGGACTTTCAGCTAGCTCTGTGACACCCCGCGCCCGGCCAGGGGCAGCGTGAACCAGAAGGTCGAACCCTCGCCCCGCGCACTTTCCACCCCCACCTGCCCGTGATGCCGCTCGATAATCGTGCGGCAGATATACAGGCCCAGACCCAGCCCAACGCCCGTGCCGTTGCGCGCCGCAATGCCGCGCACCCGATGAAAGCGCTCCCAGACGCGCTCCAGTTCCTCTGAGAAAATGCCCGGCCCCTGATCGCGGACCCAGACGCGCACCTGGCGGTCCTCGACGGTTAGCCCCACCGTCACCGGCGACTCTTCCGCTGAATATTTCACCGCATTGGTCAGATAGTTGGTCAGCACTTGCTCGATCCGATCAGCATCGACCCGCACCGGCACCACCAGATTCTCAGGCGCCTCAAAGCTAAAGGCGCGCTCCGGCTCCAGTTCACGGTGTTCTTCCAGCACGTTGCGCACAATGGCGCCGAGATCGGCTGGCTCTAGTTGCAATTCCAACTTGCCAGCCTTAATGCGCGAGACATCCAGCAGTTCTTTCACCAGGCGTTCTAGCCGTATCTCCTGGCGGATCGAACGGTCAAACATGCCAAGAAATGAAGCAATAGGAGCGCGCGATTCGCTATCACGGCTCGCTAATTCCTCCAGGCGGTGCTGAATCAGTTGCAGGCTCAGCTTAATCGTCGCCAGCGGCGTGCGTAACTCGTGGCTTGCCATGCCCAGGAAGGTGTCCATCTGCCGGTTGGCCTCGCGCAGCGCCAGGGCATGCGCTCGCGCCTCCTCGCGCTCGCGCAGCAGCCGCTCGCGCTCAATGACCAGCGCCGCCAGCTTTGCCACCGCCCCGGCCAGCGCCATCTCCTCATCGCTATAGCGCGCATCTGGCGTGGCATGGCTGAGCGCGAGCATCCCCACCAGGCGCTCGCCAACCCGCATCGGCGCCACCAGCGTCGCTGGGGGCTGGTAGAGATAGTCGCGGCGCGCCAGCTTCTGCGGATTGATCACCACCACCTTGCCGGCGCGTAGATTCGCCAGATCGGGCGCCAGCGGGGCTGTATCCAGTTGGGCGCGCTCAACAACCAGTTGCCAGTAGCGCAACTCCTCCGGCGAGAGGCCCGTTGCCGCTGCCAATTGCAGCCGGCTCGTCTCAGGATCAATAACTATCACGCCAGCTTGTTGGCAACCAAGAAGGCCACGAATCAGCTCTGCGAAGCGCCGCAGCATCGGGCGCTCATGCAGTTCATCAGACTCTTCAAGGACCGTATCCTCCTCCGGCACCCAGACCAGCGCCTCAGCCATCACCAGCAGCGCGCTGAGCTTCTCCTGGGTGCGCCGCTCCAGTAATCGGCGCTCGGTCACATCGTACATCACCAGCACGCCGCCAACCACCTGCTGCTCGCCATCGTAGAGCGGCGCGCCGCTGACGCTGAACTGCCCCTCGCTCCCATCCAGCCGGTGAATGATCGTATCAACCGCGTCCGCGCCGGTGAGCGTCTTTCCCTGCAACACCGACCAGATCGGCCACCAGGCTTGAGAGCGTCCAGAGGGGGCCACGCTTGAGAGCATCGGCCCCCCCTCACCCCACACCGCCCGCATCGCCGCGTTCAACTGTAAGAACCGCCCCTGCGCATCAACAATCGCCACCCCCGCCGGCAGCACATCCAGCACCACCTGCAACCGCTGGCGTTCCAATTCGCTCTGGGCGCGCTCGTGGGCCAGCGAAGCCACCAGATCAACCGCCCGCTGGTTGGCCTGTACTGCTTCGTGGAGCGCCCGCTGAGATGTCCGCCGCATGCGTTCACGCTGGCTGGCAATAATCGCTATCGCTGCCCCAGCCAGTGCCACCAGCAGGTCTTCGGCCAGCCTCATCCCTTTCATTGCCAGCGAAAAGTGGGGGAGCAGAAGAAGGTAGCCAAATAACAGCGCCCCCGTGAACGTGACCCAGAGGCCCGGACCTGCCCCCCAGGTCAGCGAAACCAGCAAGACCACAAGAATGACGAAGGCGCCAGAAGCGACAAACCCCGGCAGCGCCTGCATCAGTAACGCATCTATTCCAAGGGCGCCCAGCATCAGCGCCTGTGCCAGCACATAGGCCAGCGCGGGCCGGCGCCACTGCTGCGGCAGCCGCTGTGGCGAAAAGCTATTGGCGCGCAGCCAGCGAGACATTGCCAGCCAGGGTGCTACACTCTGAGTAAAAAGGGGCGCCGGCCCGCCCTGGCGCCTGTCCAGAAGGGCCGTCCCAATACGCCTGGTCGATCTTGAACGATCAGCCGGTATGTCTCTACTTCTCATGGGATTGAATCGTCTGTATAGCATGCTTTTCTTCTCGCTGCTTTTATGGTATACTTGCGGACACAGTTCACGTGCATGAAAGGGAAGCCGTGCAAGGGTTCATCCATTTACTGCTTGAAGCCTATGCCGGTGAACGCATCGGCCCCCACTCCCTGGCTGAGATCAGGCGGATGGCCGGCATCAGCAGCCCGCCTGTCGCTACCCAGCAGTATCCCGATGAGCTGACGCTCAGGCTTGTTCAGGCCATCGCTGCCCTTGAGGGCACAGACCCTGATGATGTCCTCTATCGGTTCGGCGTCTATTTCATCAATGCTCCGCTGATGGACCGTCATTACCTGGCCTTTCTTGAAGGTCACCGCGACGCGCGCGACTTTCTCAAAAAAATCACGGCCATCCACCGCACACTTCAGACCAGCCTACGGAACGCCCGCCTGCCCGAATTGCGCTACATTGACCACGACGCCAATCTACTGGAAATCATCTATGCCAGCCCACGTCACCTGTGTCGCTTTTTACTGGGTATTCTGGAGGGCGTCAGCCTGCGCTTCAATACTCCATTAGAAGTGCGTGAAATAGAATGCCAGCATCATGGCGCGCCCGCCTGCCGGCTGCTGGTCCGCTTTGCGCCGGTCTCCTTTCCCGACCCGCTATCGAACCATCCCGTGCAGGATAAGCGCGACTATGAGGAAGATGTGCTGGTGCTTCGCGCGCTGAGCAGCCAGTTGCCGGGCCAGCAGCAACCCTCCAGGCCCACCACCCCGGCTAAGCCGCCGGCGCTGTCGCTGTCGCTCTTTGAGATCGCCCAGCACCTCAAGACAAGCGGTATCCCCGGTGACTGGGCCAGGTTCAGCCTCATTCAGCGTTCCCTCACGCGCCTCTCGGTGCAGGGATTTGTGGCGGCCAAGCTCGACCCTCACACCCGCGATTCTGGCAACAATGCCCCGGATGCGCTCGCCTTTGGAGGCGCTGGCGTACTGGCAGCCCAGCGCTACCGCATCACCTCCACCGGCCATGCCTGGCTGCAAGAGATGCTGCACCGACAGAGCCAGGAGAGATAACACCTCTCCCTAGTTAAGAAAACAATGGTCAGGCAAAAATATCTGAAAAATGTGAAGCTGCACGCGCTGGACGAGGCCGTGCTTGCGCGCTATTTCCGGCACTACGACCCCAAAACGCTCCACCTCACGCCGGAACACTTCCCGCCGCTCACGGCAGAGAGCCTGTTTGGCAATCAGCAGCCGCTGGAGCTAGAGGTCGGCTGTGGCACCGGCGAATTTCTCTGCTCTGTCGCGGCCTCGCAGCCCGCAGTCAACTTTGTGGGCATCGATAACTGGCGCAAGGCGCTCTATCGCGCCGTCGAGAACGCCGACGCGCTGGCGCTCACCAATATCCGCTTTTTGCATGCCGACTTCCTGCACATGGGGCCGCTGCTTCGGCCCAACAGCGCGCAGCAGGTCTACCTGCATTTCCCGCCGCCCTATTACCGGCGAGGCCGCTTCCAGAAAGCGCAGCTTTTCACCCCAACCTTTCTGGATTGGACCAGCCTGATCCTGACGCCGGGTGGCCGGCTGAGCGTCATGACCGACCACGCCGACTACTTTCTAGAGATGCTGACCCTCATCGAAAGCGACCCGCGCTTTGAGAAAGTCCACCAGGAGCGCTCTCTGACGGGCTTTAGCCCCGCCGAGAAATCGCGTTTTCAGCGTATCTGGGAGCGCTACGGCCTGGAGGTACTGCGCTTCGAGGTGCGCAAGCGCGCTGGCGATTATAATCGCCAGCAAACTGTGCTATAATCCTAGAAACAAACGCCCGCTTTCTTTCTCTATCCTCCGGTTCGCAACACAAATATGACTACAGGAAGTAGTGTCTCTAGATGAGAGGAGTGCTAGTGATGAGTACATCTCGTGTATCCTTTGATCTCTTTCTCTCGGCGCGCGGCATGCTCGCCGCGCTCTATTATGGCAAGGTCTCCGCAGCAGAGTTACTGGAAGAGCATCTGGAGCGCATCGCCCGCTATAATCCGGCGCTCAACGCAATTGTCACGCCCAATAGCGAGCAGGCACGCCAGCGCGCCAAAGAGGCCGACGACGCACGCGCGCGGGGCGAGTCGCTGGGGCTGCTGCACGGGCTGCCGCTGACCATCAAGGACACGATTGAGGTGGCCGGGCTGCCGGCGACGGCGGGCATCCCCGCCAACGCGAAGCGCGTCCCCACCAAAAACGCCCCGGTAGCACAGCGCGTACTGGATGAGGGCGCCGTGCTGCTGGGCAAGACCAACATTCCCCCCTACGCGGGAGACTGGCACGCCGATAATCCCCTCTTCGGGCGCACCAACAATCCCTGGGATCTGAAGCGCACGCCCGGCGGCAGCACGGGCGGCGGCGCGGCAGCCCTGGCCGCCGGCCTGACGCCGCTGGAGTTTGGCAGCGACCTGGCCGGCTCAATTCGCCTGCCCGCCGCCTTCTGCGGCCTCTACGGCCACCGGCCCAGCGAGACCGCCGTGCCGCGCAACGGCCACTTTCCAGGCTCGCCTGTCCCCAACCCCGCCAACATTATGGCCGTGCAGGGGCCGCTGGCACGCACCGCCGGCGATCTGAAACTGGCGCTAGAGGTCATCGCTGGCCCGGTGGTTGGCGAAGATGTCGCCTGGCGGCTAGAGCTTCCGCCAGCGCGGCACCAGGCGCTCTCTGATTTCCGCGTGGCGATCATGCCACTCTCCGATTGGCTGCCCGTCGATGCCGAGATTGCAGCGGCTATCGAAGACCTCGCCGGCAAGCTGAGCAGGCTGGGCGCGAAGGTCGCCCAGGCGCAGCCCGAAGGCTTTGACCTGCGCAAGCACGAGGAAACGTATACCACCATGCTCAACATCCTCATGTTTGCCGAACTGCCCGACGAGCAGCGCGCCCAAATCGCCGAAGGCACGCGCCATTCCGATGATCCCTTTGCCGAAGCCCAGATCAAGGGTCTCACCGCCAGCGCGCCAACGCTGCTCAAGCTGCTCAGCAAGCGCGAGTATGAGCGCGCTGCCTTCCGCGCTTTCTTCCAGGAGTGGGACATCCTGCTGGCCCCAGTGACCATCACGCCCGCCATTGAACATATCGATCCCAAGTCCTCTTTCCCCAAGCGCAGGCTGCACATCAACGGCCAGGATGTGCCGTATGGACGTATCCAGGTCTATCCTGGCCTGGCAACGCTCAGCGGCCAACCGGCCACCGCCTTCCCCTGGGGACGCACACGCGGCGGCCTGCCCATTGGATTGCAGGCCATCGGCCCCTATCTGGAGGACCATACGACGATCCACTTTGCCGAACTGCTGGAGCAGGAGTTCGGTGGCTTCACCCCTCCGCCCGGCTACGAGGAGTGAGCCGTTAGCCAAACGCGCCGGCAAGATGCCAGCGCTACCAGCAAAATGTCCTTGCCTGTAGCGCTGGCTTCCAGCCGGCGCTATACAGAGATTGTCATCAACTTAGAGAGAGAGTTGTAACGCATGCCCAAGTTGAATCAGATCATCGCCATTGAGAAAAGTACCAAGAATCGCTCCTTTCAGGAACTCAGCGAGGCGCATCACCAGTTGCAGAAGCAAACGCTGCTCGCCGGTATCGCCCGCAGCTATCGCCCGCGCGACGAAGAGGGTGAGCAGTTGCCACCCGAATCGACCAAGGTGCAGGTCAAGGCGCAGGACATTATCCGCCAGACGGTCGAGAGCCTGACCAAACTCTTCGATGTGACGGCGACCAAGGATTGGGCCAATACCAGGGCCAGAGCCGATGTGACCGTTGATGGCACTGTGCTGCTCAGCCAGGTGCCGGCCACCTATCTGCTCTTCCTGGAGAAGCAGTTGGTCGATCTGCACACCTTTATCAAGAAGCTGCCCGTGCTGGACGCCTCGGAAAGCTGGACCTTCGACGCCTCCGCCGACTGCTGGGCCACCGAGCCGGTGCAAACGCTGCGCACGAAGAAGGTGCCGCGCAACCATGTCAAGGCCGAGGCCACCGAGAAACACCCGGCGCAAGTCGAGGTGTATTACGAGGATGTGACCGTTGGCACCTGGCGCACCGTCAAGTTCTCCGGCGCGCTGCCCGCCCAGCGCGTCAACGAACTGCTCGCGCGCGTCGAAAAGTTGCAAGAAGCCGTCAAGTTCGCCCGCGAAGAGGCCAACAACCTGGACGTGGAGGAGCAGAAAGTCGGCGAAAGGGTCTTGAATTATCTCTTCGGCTAGCTTCAGCCGAGCGGTTGAGAAAGGAGCAAGCAATGGCAGCGGCACAGACTCCCGCCGGCGTCGGCAGCGCCCCCACCACCCAGGCCGGCCAGCCCGCCGGCAGCATCGGCTTTGATTGGCTTTTTATCGCCCTCAGCACGCTGCTGATCGGCGGCGTCTTCCTGGATGGTTGGGCACATAATCACGGCAAAGTAGACCAGAGCTTTTTCACACCCTGGCATGCCGTGCTTTATTCCGGCTTCGCCATCGTTGCTGCCTTTCTAGCCGTCGTCGTTGTCCGCAACACCCGCAAGGGCTACGCGCTGCACAAAGCGGTGCCGCCCGGTTATGGCGCCTCGGTCATCGGCGTCATTGTCTTTGGCGTCGGCGGCGTGGGCGATCTGCTCTGGCATACGGCCTTTGGCATCGAAAAGGGCATCGAAGGCCAGATCAGCCCCTCGCATCTCACCCTGGCGCTCGGTGGCTTCCTCATCATGAGCGGGCCGCTGCGCGCCGCCTGGCGTCGGCGCGACCCCGACGCCGCCGAGCGCTGGGTCACCCTGGCGCCGGCGCTGCTCTCGCTGGCCTATCTTTTCTCGCTGCTCGTCTTCTTCACCCAATATGCCAACCCCATCGTCCAATCGCGGGCCGACCTGCACATCACTTCTATCGACATCACCCTGATCCCCTTTCAGCATGTGGGCGAAAATGACCTGAGTACCAAGCTGGGCGTCGTCAGCATCCTGCTGCAAGCGGCCATCTCGATGAGCATCGTCCTGCTGGCTGTGCGGCGCTGGAAGCTGCCCATCGGCTCCTTCGCGCTGATCTTTGCCATCAATGGCCTGCTTGCCAGCTTCCTGGCTGGAGACTCGCCTGTGATCGAAGCAGCCATCTTCTCAGGGCTGCTTGGCCTGCTCATCGACATCCTCAATAAAGTGCTTCAGCCGTCTAGCAAGCGCGTCGTAGCCCTGCGCGTCTTTGCCTTCGCCGCGCCCGTCGTCAACTACGCCGTCTACTTTGCCGTGCTGCTCTCGATTCACGGCGCCATCTGGTGGTCAGTCCATCTGTGGACCGGCTCCATCGTCATGGCCGGCCTGGTCGGCCTGCTGCTCAGCTATCTACTCGTTCCGCCAAACCTGCCTGCTCAAGCAGAGAGCTAGCAGACAGCCTACCTCCTTACCCACCCTTGAGTTGGCATGCCATGTGCATTGCCAACATTGGGGTGGCTAGCTCCCCTATGTCCAGGTTAGCAAGCATCTTGCTACCAGCCTGGCAGTAATGACACGCCAGGAAGGCCGAGATCCAAAGGAGGTCACCTTATGGCACATCTGCACGCAATTCAGGGGGAGATGACGCTGCAAGCCAGCCTGGAAGCCCTCGCTCGCCTGGGGGCGGACTATCGCATCGTTGGTGGGCAGAACGAATGGACTGCCAGAGATTTGCTGGATTGGCTCCAGACGGACCACCCCATGTTGCTCTCGTTGCCAGTTTACCTGGTCCCCCCAGACGTCAACGAGGATGGAGGGGTCTTTGAAGTGGACCTGGAAGGCGAGGCCATCACCGATGTGCCGCTCTATCGCATTGAGCGGCGCCTCCCAACCGTCTCCTCCCTCTGAAAGACCTCTTGAGGAGAATCGATCATGCTATCCAATCGGAGACGATGGTCGCTGAGCGGCTGGAGCCTGCTCCTTGCCCTGGGGCTGAGCGCGTGTATGGGCGTAAGTTCCACGCCAGGCAGCCCATCAACTATTACCATCCAGAACCCGCCCAACCTCTCACCCACGCCAACGGCAGTGGCCTATCTGGTGGGCGCCTATGTGAGCGAGGACACCCTCCTCTCCACCAGTGGCAGCCTCACCGTCTTTGTCATTTTTCATCATGGGCAGCAGCCCCAGCCAGGCGGGCAGGTCAGCCTGTACTTCCACTACCAAACGGGTGAACCCATCGCTCAGCTAAATAATCAAGCGGGCACTCAAATCACGAGTGCGGATGGATGGGCGCAATTCCCGGTCCACTTCAGTGGCCTGCGCCCCAATGTGCCAATTGGGATCGATGTGACGGTGTCCTTTCCTGGCATTCCAGCTATCAAGGAGGCAAACGCCACATCGTTCTCGGTGGTCATTCTGAACGTTGCCTCCCCGACCCCGTGACATCATCGGCTGGCTTGCTCACTCGTAGCGCAGCAGTTCGCCCGCCGGCACGCGCGCTGCCCGGCGGGCTGGCAGATACGCGCCCAGCGCCGCGATCAGCAACGTTGCCGGGACCAGCAGCGCGAGGCCCGGCCAATTCACCGAGATTTGAAGCCGGGTCGGCCCTCCGAAGCTGCTCGACAAGGCTCTTGCCAACATGCCGCTCAGCCACACGCCCAGCGGAATGCCCACCGCCAGCGCCAGCAGCCCCAGCGCCACCGCGCCATCGGTGACTGAGCGGATCAACTGCCCCGGCGTCAGTCCGATGGCTTTGAAGGTGGCAAGCTCGTGGAAACGCTCGCGCACGGAGAGCAGCATCGCATTCAACACACTCACCCCGGCAATCAGCATCAGCGCCACGCACAGCAAGGTCATCACCTGAATGGCCTGGAGCAACTCTGGCGGCGTACCAAGGGTGTAGACATTCAGGTCCACCCGGTCAGCGGTCTGGCGCAGCAGCGACTCTGCAAAGGTTTGCGGCGAAACCTCTGAGCGCACCGTCACCTCGTAGCCGGTGTGGTCCAGCAGTTGCTCGGCTGGAACGGCAGCGTGCCTGGTCAAACTGCTCAGCGGCAGATAGACGCGATCTCGCAGCGCCTCAGAAAGATTGCCAACGACCGTATAGGTGATCTGCGTGTGCTGGCCGTTGCCCAGATCAATGGTCAGCGGGAGCCGGTCACCAATCCGCAATCCCAGATCATGCAAAGTAGACCCAGCCAGCACCGCCTCATCTGCGCCCTCCTGATACCAGCGCCCGCTATCGAGCGCGGCAGCGATCCGGCGTGTATCGCCGGCAGTGAAGAGCAGGCCCACTGTGGAGACACTGAAGGGTGCAGGAAGCCGAGCAGACGCCTGGTAGGTACTGTAGTAATAAGCGACATCTGGCTGGGAGGAGATCAGGCGCTGCATGTCGCGCGCGTCATAAAGACCGTGCTGGACATAGAGATCCGAGTAGTTGCCATTTAACGCGGGATTGCTGCTATACGCGCTCACCGTTGGCGCCAGAATCAAGCCAAAAACCGAAGTCATCACCCCGATTAACAATGTCAGCCAGACCAGCAACGCGCGCAGCGGGCGTGCCGTCGCCCCGCGCACACCGAGCGCGGCGACCAACGGCAGGCCACCGCGCAGCAGCAGGCTCGCCAGCCAGGCGCGGCTTCGCCCAGGGACGCTGCCGCCAGGCCGGATGACCTCCACAACGCGCGTGCGTCCGGCCCGCCAGGCCGGCAGCGCGGCACAGAGGGCCACCAGCAGCAGAATACCTGCCAGCAGCAGCACGCCCGTGCCCAGATCATATTGTGGTGGAACGGCCACCCCGAGTGATGCGCCAATAGTGTTGAGCAAGGGCGGGGCTATCACCGCTGCCAGACCCAGGCCAAGCAGCACCCCAAACAACCCCAGCAGTAGATATTCCAGCACCAGCGCTCGCATCACCTGCCAGGGCGTGAAGCCAACAGCTTTCAAGATGCCCAGGTCGCGCTGCTGCGCCAGCACTTGTCCAGTCACCAGATTAATGATAATCACTCCCGCAGCCACCAGTCCCACGATGCCAAAGGCCAGCAGCAGCGCTGCCGTCACCAGCGAGGTCTTCCCAAAATCAGCCCGAAAGCTCTGCCAATCATCATAATTGAGCTGCTCCTGGGGTATCTGAAGGCGCTGGGCAATTGTGCCGAGCGTCGAGCGAATGGCGGTGGGGTCGCTCAGCCGGAGGCCAATCGCCAGTTCGTCTGGCGTGGTGAAGAGGCGGTCTAGCGTCGGGCGCAGCAGGTAGGCGATACGATAGGTGCTATCGCCCTGGCTATCATGATTGACATCAACCGCGAGGCCGCGAATATGGACCTGCACCAGACCCTGCGAGGTAATCAAGGTGAGCGCGTTGCCGGCATGCAGGTGGTTGGCGTCGGCAAAGGACTGGTTGACCACAACTCCATTCGGGTCATTGTTTGCCAGCATCTGCCCCTGTGTGATCAGCAGCTTGCCAATGGCGGGCTGCTGCCCAGGATACGACCAGAACTGCGCATCGAGCTTATTTGAGTTGACCAGAAAGCCGCCTCTGGCGATCTCATAAGGTTCGGTGCTGGAGGCCACGTTGGGCGCGTGCGTCACCGCGTCGATCTGCGCCTGAGAGGCCGGCGTCTGAAGATAGACCAACAGATGTGCCCCATTCAGTTGGGTAAAGAGGCGGTCAAAGGGCACCTGGACGCTAGCAAACGAGACCAACGCCAGGCCGATCAGCAGCGTGGAGAGCGCTACCACCAGCACCACGCTGCCCGCCGCGACGCGCCGCCCGCGCAGATCGGCGCGCACGCGATACCAGATGGCCGGGCCGCTGCGCGCTGGTGTTGCTATGTGAGCCGTCATAGAGAGAGTCCTCCGTCTCAGCTATTCGCCGAATGAATTCGGCGCTACGGGCCTTCGGCCAGAATGTCCCTGCGGGACAGGCGTACCAGCCCCTGCGGGGCTTAGTGGCGGCATGCCCCTAGCGCCGATTTTAATCGGCGAATAGTTGCTCAATCCAACTCAAGCTGCGAAACATCCGCCAGCAGCCCCGGCGCTGCGCTGGCGCTGAGTGCGGTGTGCCCGTTTGTTTCGTCGATCACGCGCCCATCGCGCATGACGATAATGCGCTCCGCCTGCGAGGCCACCTGCGCGTCGTGCGTGACCAGCACGATAGTCTGCCCCTGCGCGTGGAGCGCTTTGAGCAGGCGCAGCACCTCCTGGCCGGTATGCGCGTCCAGATTGCCGGTTGGCTCATCGGCCAGCAGGACGGCTGGCTCATTTACCAGCGCCCGCGCAATGGCGACGCGCTGCTGCTGGCCGCCGGAAAGCTGGCCGGGCAGCTTGCGCAGATGCACGCTCAGGCCCAATTCCTCCAGCAGCCCCCCGGCGCGCTTGCGTGCCTCGCCGGCGGAGCAGCCCGCCAGCAGCGCCGGCAGCATCACATTCTCCAGCGCGCTCATATTGCCAAGCAGGTTAAACGCCTGAAAGATCAGCCCGATGCGCCGGCGGCGCAAGATCGCCAGCCGCGCCTCGCTCAGCGTATCCAGGCGCTCGCCATCCAGCCAGATTTCGCCGGCGGAGGGCCGGTCTATGCCAGCCAGCAGATTGAGCAAGGTCGTTTTGCCGGAGCCAGATTGCCCCATCACCGCGACAAATGCGCCAGCGGCCACTTCCAGATCAACATCCGCCAGCGCCCGAAACGGCTCATCGCCGCGCTGATAGGTTTTCGCCACGCGCCGGATGCGAATACGCGCCGGCACAGGTTTCTGCTCGCCGGGCGCACTCTGCCATGTGTTCATCGGTTGCTCCTTATCGTGCGTGATCGGAAAAACTCGCGTCATCACTATTCAGGGATTCCAGCCATTCAATCCATTTCAGATCGGCCTCGGTGTGCAGGATGGCCGCCTCGCGCAAAGCGCGTGTCGCCAGATCATCGCTCTGCTCATACTTGGCGCGGTCAGCCACCAGTTGCCCGATAGCATCTAGCAGCCGGTGACGCTGCCGGCGCAAATCGTCTAACCGCGCCTCTGGTCGCACCAGGGCCAGCACCAGAAAATGCAGAAAGAGCGCGGAGCGCCCGACCTGCAAACTCACCGGCTCATCCAGCCAGCTTTGCAACTCCTGCTCGCCCGCTTCGGTCAGCGTAAAGACGCGCTTATCAGGCCGGTCCTCCTGCTCGACGCGCTCGCCCACAATCAACCCCTGGTCGGCAAGCTTGCGCAGCATGGGATAAAGCTGGCCGGGGTTCAGTTCAGCCCCGCCGCCCAGCAGGCGCTCGGCCTCGCGTTTGAGTTCATAGCCATACCTGGGGCTGTGGCTCAGCAACCCCAGCAGCACATACTTCAGGCTCATCTATAGCACTTACCTCCTAACTATTTACTGTGTAAATAGTTACAGAGAAATACTAACATCCTGAGAGCGATGCTGTCAAGGGGGTATTTTTTCTCCTGGCACGGAGTTTGCCGCAAGGCTCTCCCCGCTTTGTGGAAGCGTATCGCTATCGAGCGGAAGGAATGATCCGATGCTACATCTCATGAACCACAGCGCGGCGGCCAGGCGCCTGCTGCTCAGCAGCCTCGCGCTCGCCAGCCTCATGCTGGCACTGAGCGCCTGCAATCAGACGACCACACCTGCACAGCCAGCCGTGCCTGCCGTCACCATCATCGCCAACGATACCGCCTTGAAGATGCCCAAAAGCATCCCGGCGGGGCTGACGCTGGCCGTCTTGCAGAATCATGGCAAACAGCCTCACCAGGCGCAGTTCGCGCTGCTCAACGCGGGGGTGACCGCCGCTCAGATCGAGGCGACCATCCAGCAGAAGAGTCTCATCGCCGCGCTGAGCCTGTTCAGCCTGAGCGGCGGCGCGGGCACGGTGGCGCCCGGCAAGAGCCAATCGGTGCTGCTGAATCTGGTGGAGGGAAATTACGTCGCCCTCAGCCTGGCGCCCGACGCGCAGGGCCATCTGCAAGCCGATGGCGACCTGATCGCGCCCTTTCGGGTGGTAACCCGCCGGGGCCAGTCGCGCCCCGCGCAGCCACAAACCAGCGCGACCATCCTGCTGCAAGATAACGCCATCGGCCTGCCCCTCGAACTTGATCGCCCCGGTTTGCTCACCCTGAAAGTCACCAATACCGGCCAGCAGGCGCACGAACTGGCCTTCCTCAAAGTGGCCGCCGGCGCCACACTGCATGACGCGCTGCTCTCCCTGGAGGGCAAGCGGGGCGGCCCGCCGCCTTATACCAGCGCGGGCGGCATCGCCGGGCTGACTCCCGGCGGCTCCGGCTGGCTGATGCTTCACCTGGCGCCGGGCAAATACCTGGCCTTCTCGCCCTTCCCCGACCTCATTAGCGGCCTGCCCCAGACAGACCTCGGCCTCTGGCAAGCCTTCACCGTCCGGTAACACGCCCAGTGCTGGGCACTAGTGCCGGCGGTTAAAGAGGTAGTTGACGCCCAGCACCGTACCACAGATGAGCATCAGCGTGATCAGCGTCGCCGTTATGCCGCCGTAGGTTCCACTATCCCTGTTCGCCAGGATAGCGATGATCGCAATGCTCATCGGCAGCATCAGGGACAGCGAAACAATCGCCAGCGCTAGCCGCTGACCCGCCGATGGGCCAGATTCAGGCTGCGCCTGGCTGCGTAGCTGCGGAACAAGCTGCTGGGTAAATTTCTGGACAAATGATTCCACTAAATGATCTTCATAGGCCGGGCCAACCTCGCGCATGGCGGAAAGCGTGGCGTGCAGTTCGCGCTGCATCTCATCGGTCTGTGGGGGTCGTTGCATCCTGGGCGCTCCTTTTTCTTCAGGCAGACAACAGGAGATATTGCCCTTATTACGAGCGATCTGGGAGCAAAGTTGCAGGAACCGCGCCCTCCTCTACGACTCCCAGAAAAACCTCTTGCATTGCGCCTGGCCTCTTGCTATACTGCGCGCAGGCGGGTTGTGTAACGCCCGCCTGCGGGCGCAGACCGCGCCCAATTTTGCGCATTTATTGTAAGGAGTCCTTTTTTGAAGAGAAAAACGATCCTGCTGCTCTGCATCGTGAGCATCGTCATCGCGCTCATCGGCACTGCCATGTTTGTGCCGCCGATCATCGCCGCAGCCAACCACTGCACCACAAACGCATTCGGTGGAAGGAACTGCTCGCTCCCGATAAACGATCCACTCACATTCGTTGGACTGGCTGGCGTGCTGGTCCTCATCCTTGGTGGCATTGCCGGAACGGTTGCCTGGATTGGCGCCATTGTCAGGGCAGCCAAAATGCAGACCTGGGGCTGGTTTGTGGTGGTGCTGCTGTTCCACGCGCTGGGCGCCCTGATCTACGCCATTGCCGGCCCG
>CAZFWN010000099.1:7935-19800 GCA_964522745.1 uncultured Ktedonobacterales bacterium | reverse complement strand
CTCAGCGGCTGCGAGATGGGCGCTGGGGACATCGGTGGTACGGGCGCTTGCAGCGTCGGCAGGGATGCCGGCGCAGGCAATGGAGCGCTCAGCGCAGGCGCGCCCTCGATCCACTCGGTCAGCGTGTCCATCGATGGGTCGCCCCAGGCCGGGATCATCTCGCCGGTCATTTCGGCAGTGGGCTGCTCTGGCACCACGCCTGGCGATTGCGCGCCAGCATATGCTGGCTGCGCCCGGCCACACTGCACGCAGTGGCCCGTCGCTCCATCTACACTCCCCTGACAAAAGACACAGCGCTCCATCTGGTCCCCCTTGTTCTTGGTTCCTCGCAGGTTTTTCAGACAATCCTACCTCTATTTACGCCAGTATAGCATCTGGCACCCATCCATGCACCTTGCTCAGGCGTGGCACAAAACGTGCAACAAACTGAACCAAACCAGCAACCGATGGACCAGGCGGCTTCACGAATGGCTGCCAATGGCTGCCAGAGAAGCTCCCTGCTGGAGAGCGAGTGGCCAGCATCATGCGCCAACCAGGGATGTCTAGTGTTGGGTATGTGTATATCGTCGATGATGACGCGCAGCAGCGGTCCTTGTTGCGCGAAGTGTTTCAGAGCGAGGGGTATCAGGTGGCCGAAGCGGCCAACGGCCAGATCGCGCTGACGCATTTGCGCCAGAGCCAGGAACGGATGATCGTCCTGCTGGATCAGATGATGCCAGTGTTAGATGGCATCGGCGTCTTGCGTGCCGTTGCCGCCGATCCGCACCTGGCAGCCCAGCACGCCTATCTGCTCATCAGCGCCAAATGGAGGCGTCCGCCGGAGATCGAGGCGCTGCTTGCCAGACTTTCAGTGCCGGTCATCACAAAACCTTATGACCTTGAGATGCTGCTGGAGCGGGTCGCTGAGGCGGCGCAGCGACTAGAGCAGGGGTCCGTTACTTCGATTGGCTAGCACTGTCCAACCAGGAAGACAAGGAGAGAAGATATGCCTACGACACGACAGTTTGAAGAAGCAGCTATCGAATTTTGTCTGAATACCAGCGCGCAGGGCGTCTGGGCCATGCGGCTCGATCAGGTGGACCCCACGACCTGTGATGTCACCGTGCGGCTAGGAACCCACTATCGCGGCGAAGTCGGCAGCCTCGCCATCATTCGCGTTATGTACGACCCGGACCTGCACGTCTTTAGCAGCATGCCTCTTCCTGGCGAAGCCCTTTTACCGGATTCCATCCCGCCGGAGGCTATCCCCGAAGACGTCCCCACAGACCTGCTCGCCTGAAGCCATCCACCGAATAAATTCGACACTATGGGCCTTCGGCCAGGATGTCCCTATGGGACATCCTGGCGGCACGCCTTTAGCGCCGAATTTATTCGGCGTTTGGCTACGCCGTCACCGTCACACAATCCGCCCAGACAGAGGCGGTATGTGACGACGTGCTATCACGATTATAGACCTCCGCAAACCAGGTGGAGAAATTGCTTGACGGCCCATCCAGGTAATAGAGATTGTTGCCAAAACTGGCAGTGCCGATGTCACTATAGCCGCCTCCCGTAAGCAACTGCCCTGACCCACACCCAAGCGAGTTCTGCCCCGCGCTGGATGCTGGAACGCTAAAGGTCGTCGATGGGTTGCCGCCCTGCGCCAGATTCTTTGTGGCGCAAAGGGCGTAGGCGATCTCGATAATGCCGCCGAATTGGGCTTGAGTGGCGACGCCCCATCCCGGTGGGGTTATGCCAGGATTGGAGGCGATCACCCAGCCGGTATTCCCCGGCGTGGTCTTGAAGCCACCACCCGTCACAACGGAGCCAGCGGGGCAGGCAGCGTTGGCTGTTCGGGTCATCTGAACCGGAACAGAGACCGTGTCGCTGACAATCTGTATCCCGACAGAGAAGTTTGCATGCAGGCAATCTGCATAGGCCCAGAGTGTCATCGTTTGTGAGGTGTTGTTGCTCGCGCTGGCTGTCCAAGAGTTTGCACTGGAAGGATAGCTGGACTCACCATTATAGAGCTGGTTCGAGTCTTGAATATAGTATCCCCCGCCGACCAGTTGGTCGCTTCCCTGGCAGCTTGCCGTCACTGTTCCTGATGATCCATTAGCAACATTCACCGTATTTGACTGGATATTCATCGAATACTGCGGCGTGAACGGCGTGCTGGTGGCTGTTGGCGCGGTGGTGCCTGTCGCTGTCGGCGCGGTGGTGCCAGTGACCGTCGAGCTGACGCCGGGCGCCGTTGTGCCCGTTGGAACTGTGCCGGGGCCGCCATGCGCCGTTGTGGTGGTTGGCGCGCCCTTGCCATGCAGGAAGCCCAGCGGGCCGCCGCCAGAGGTCGCGCCATAGGCCGCCAGACTCCCGCTCACCAGCACGACCACCAGCAGCGCCGCCACCAGCGCGATCAGCGCGATGCGCGTTCTGCTGCCGGACTGCCCGCCCGGCGGCGGAGCGATGGGGGCATTCCGGCCAGGCCGCGACGGCGGGCCGCCAAAGCCTCGGCCCTCAAAGGTTCCTGCCGGCGGGGGCCCGGCTGGCGCCGCGCCCCAACCTTCATAGCGCACAGCGCCCCCGCGCTGCTGCCCATAGGCGGTGGCAGAGGTGGGCGCGTCCCAATCGTCCGGCCCCTGATCGGCTGGCGCGGCGCCCCAGCCGCCGGGCGCGCCCGGCGGCGACCCACGCCCCGACCCACCCCACGCGCCAGAGCGCTGCTCCCAGGAAGGCTGCGACCCGCCAGTTCCGCGATCCATCGAACGCTGTTGCCCTCCTGGCCCGCGATCTATTGAGCGTTGAGCCTCGCCCGGCGCACCCTCCATTGAGCGCAGCGATCCACCCGGCCCGCCTGGAGGCGTGGCCGGCGAGCGGAACTGCCCGCCCGGCGGCTGCATGGTTGGCGGTGTGCGCAGATCGGGTGGCAGCGGCGCGCCGGCGGGCCTGACCCTCGTTTCGGCATCCAGCACCGATGGCTCTCCCGAACGGCTCCATTGATCGGCTGGCGGCGTTCTTGGCGAGGAGGGCGGCGGCTGTGTATAGGATGAATACGCCGAATCTACCGCCCGGCTGGCCTGCTCAAAGGCGGCGGCAAAGGCGCGCACATCGGGAAAACGCTCTTTTGGGTCTTTTGCCAGCGCCGTCAGCACCACCCGCTCAATGGCCGGCGAGAGCGTCGGCACGCGCTGGCGCAGCGCTGGCGGCGGGCGCAGCACATGCTGGCTGGCAATCTCAGTGAACGAACCATGAAACGGGCGCTCGCCGCTCAGCCACTCATAGACCACCACCGCCAGCGCGTATTGATCGCTGGCCGGGCGCGGGTGGCCCTGCAACTGCTCCGGCGCCATATAGGCCGCTGTGCCCGCAACCGCCTGCGTGCTTTGCTGGCTGGAGGTCTGCGAGGCAGTGGCAATGCCAAAGTCGCTCAGCAGCGCCTCGTTGTTGCGCCCCAACAGCATATTCTCAGGCTTCACATCCCGATGAATCAAGCGCTGCTCATGCGCGTGTTGCAGCGCGTCGGCCATCTGCCGAACATAGGGCAGAATGCTTTGCGGCGCCAGCGGCGTGTTCGCCGGAAGCACCTGCCGCAAGGAGCCGTTGGGCGCGTAGTCCATCACCAGATAGGGCGTGCCATCCGACACGCCAAAATCAAGCACCCGCACAATATTCGGGTGGACCAGACGGGCAATCGTACTGGCTTCGCGGCGAAACTTCTCAATATCCGTTTCGCCCGCCAGTTGTGTATGCAACAGCTTGATGGCAGCTTCCGTGCCGAGATAGAGATGGGTGCCCAGATAGACCTCGGCGAAACCGCCTTTGCCGAGTAACCGGGTGAGTCGATAATTGCCAAGCTGCTGACCTTCTCGGTCGGCCATAAGATGCTGCCTCCTGAGGAGCAAGATCAAGGGTAAAGAAACCGGCATTCTGCTTTATCGAAGCGAGTATACCAATGTTTTCAGCAGCAGGCAATACTATAGCTCACACTTTCCCAGCCTCTCATCTCTCATCAATATGGTGAGGCAGGCCATAGCTCATAACTTTTGCTGAACAGGGACGGCATATATCCTGCGACAAGTCCCCGGACGCACGCTCCTGGAGCATCGCCAGACAGCGGAGTTACCGGCGGAATTCACTGGAGGATTCAGGAAGAGAGCAGATCAGGATGAGGCCCTTTACGTCAGAGGCGATGCGCGCCGGATGCGTGTACCCTGTCGTCTCAGCGTTTGAGATTTCTCAAGGAGGTAAAACATGGCTCTTGGACCCGTTCAGTTCGTTGTCTTCGGGGTGCGTACGGAAGATCAGCAAAAAGAGGTCGTGCAGCGGTTGCGCTCCATCAGCGAGCGCGGGAACATTCGTCTGATTGACCTGGCCTACATTCGCAAAGCCGAGGATGGCACCTTGCAACAAGGGCGGATATCTGGCCTGTCGGAAGAGGAGCAGCGGAAATTCGGCACAGTGGCGCGGGCGTTGGTGGGGATCGGCGGGGCAATGGAGTATCACCGGGCCGGTGGGAAGTTTGGCGGAAGCGCCTTCTTCGAGGAGTTTGGCGAGTCGATGCAGGAGATCAAAGAGCGGATTTACGAGGCTGCTCAGGATCTGCCGCCCGGCGCAGCCTGCGCCATCGCGTTGTTCGAGCATCGCTGGCTCCTGGAGTTGAAGGAGCAGCTTCAGGAGAAGGACATCGTGATCTTGACCCAGGGGCTGGTGCGACCGCGCTCGCTGCTGATGCTGGGCGCAGAATTGCAGGCGGCTGAGCAGGCGGCGATGCACTAAGAGCGCTACACCTCCTCAATAATTTGACTGGGGCATGTTTGGGTAAGACTTCCTGTCAAACCCAGGCATGCCTCGTCTGCACAGTACCCACAATCGCAGATATAATTATTCTTCGTTTCCTCAGCGCGGCTCAAAGAGCAGCAAATAATGCCATTCGTGCAGCGAGCGCTCTTCGACCAGACGCAGGCCGGCGGCGTCGCCATCGGCGATCAGTTCATCCGCCGTAATGCGCGCCTCCAGCGGCGGCCCAACGGGCGTCTCGATCTTCTCCCACTCCAGCACGGCGATCCTGCCGCCGGGCTTGAGTAAGCGCTTGGCCGCCAGCAAAAACATCGAGCGGCGGTCAATCTCATGCAGCACAAAGGCCAGCAGCGCCAGGTCCACCGACGCCAGCGGAATGGCAGGCTCCAGTTCGCTGGAGCGCCGCACGGCCACGTTCGTAATCTCCTGCTCGGCCAGGCGCTTACGTAGATCATCGACCATCTCTTGCTGCACATCGACGGCATACACCTGCCCGCCTGGGCCAACCAACTCGGCCAGCGGCAGCGTAAAAAAGCCCGGCCCGCAGCCCAGATCGGCCACCACCTTGCCAGCGCGCACGCCCAAAGACCGCAGCAATTCAGAGCGGTCAAAGCGCTGCACACGATCTTCTGCTAATAATAAATGCTTAATGGCCGGATCATACTTGCGGGCCATTCCCTCCTACCTTTCAAAACATCATGATGCCTGCATGCAGCCGGCTCAGGAAGCCCTCGTGAACAGCATCTATCGCTTCTCAACATATAGTACATGGTATCACAAATTGCCCATGACAGAATGCGCCTGGCCTGTGTGCTGCTCTGGTGAAACTGGCTCCCCAACCGGCCATTCTTGAAGATAGCCCCACAGGGCCGCCGTCGCCGCCATGCAGCGCTGGCTGGCGGCAATCACCTCCTGACGCCGCGCCTCAATCGCCGCCAATGCTTGCTCCGGCGCGCCGGCGCTCAGTTCTGCCAGCACGCTGCGAATCGCCTCGAAGCCATAGCCGCCCCTGCGCAGCAAGACAATCATACGCAAGCGGCGCACCTCTTCTGGCCGATAGCGCCGGTAGCGGCTCTCCCGGTCACGCTCCGGCTGAAGCAATCCTTGCATCTCCCAGAAGCGAATGGCCGAGGAGCGCGCGCCGACCTGGCGCGCCGCCTCGCCAATGGTCAGCGAGGGCTGCCGACCGCGCAGACGTGGCAGCGCCTCCTGCCCGGCTTCCATCTGGCTCAGCGATTGCAGCGCTGCCAGCACCTCATCAATCTCTTGCCGGCGGCGCGCCAGGTCGGCGTGGCGCGCATCCACCAGCGCCAGCAGGCCAGGCAGATCGCCCTGATGCGCGGTGCGCATAATGGTGAGCGCCTGTTGCCAGGTGTAGCCGGCAATCATCGCCCGCGCCGCCTGCATAGCCTGCATATGGCGCGGCCCGTAGCGGCGATGGCCGCTCGGCGCGCGCTCCGCCGGTGGCAGAAAGCCCAGATGTTCATAGGCGCGCACCATCTGCGTACTCATGCCCGTCACGCGGGCCAGATCAATCGGGCGATACATGACCATTACCTTCTAGTAGAACATTCAAGTGCAAACATAGGATTTTACACCTCATTTCAGGGTGCAGATCAACAAAACTGCGCGCCTTGCATAAATGTTCTACCATACTTACAGGGATTTGCAAGAGAAACCAAAGAGGAGGTGAAGCTATGGCAGTCACGCTGCGCCCGGTGACCCAGGGAAACTGGCGGGCGGTTGCTCGCCTGGAGGTCGCCGAGGACCAACGCGACTTCGTGGCGCCCAATATCGCTTCGCTGGCTGAGGCTGCCTATGAGCCGGGGCTGACCCCGCTGGCGATCTATGCCGATGAGACACTGGTAGGGTTCGCCCTCTATACCCACGAGCCGTTTCAGGGCGAATGGACCTTTACCCTCGCACCCTACCAGGGCGAACTGGGCATTGTACGCATGATGTTGGATCAACAGTATCAACGCCAGGGATATGGCCGTCAGGCGATGCAGGCACTGATCGCCCAAATGCGCAATCTGCCTGGAGGGCAAGCCATCATCCTGAATTTTATCTCAACCAATGTGAGCGCTCGGCGGTTGTATGAGAGCCTGGGCTTTGTCATCTTTGAGGAAAACGAGCATGGCTGCTGGGCCAGGCTGAGGTTGCCAACGCCCGACACTTCCAAGCGAGAAGCCAGTGTATAAAAACAAGGAGGATGCTGCCATGTCAGCCATTAGAGTAGACAAGCTCTCGATGACCTATCGGGCGCCGGTGCGCGGCACCGGGCTGCGCGCGGCGATGAAATCGCTGGTGCGGCGCGAGATGCGCGAGATTCACGCGCTGCGCGCTGTCTCGTTTCAGATCGCGCCGGGCGAGGTCGTCGGGCTGATCGGCCCCAACGGCGCCGGCAAAACGACCACGCTCAAGATGTTGAGCGGCATCCTCTGCCCCACCGGCGGCCAGGCAGAGGTGCTGCGCTCCACGCCCTGGCGGCGCGAGTATCGCTTCCTGCGCCAGATCGCCATGATTCGCGGCAGCCGCCCGCTGGCTGTTCCCGTCGAACTCACGGTGCTGGATGCGCTGCGCTTCCAACAACTGATCTACGACGTACCCGGCGACCAGTTTCGGCGCAACCTGGCTGAACTCAGCGATCTGCTCAAGCTGGAGCCGCTGCTGGGGCGGCAGGTGCGCGCCCTCTCGCTGGGCGAGCGCATGCGCGCCGGGCTGGCCTGGTCGCTAATCTATCGCCCGCGCCTGCTCTTCCTGGATGAGCCAACGCTGGGGCTGGATGTCAGCGCCATTACCACCGTGCGCAGCTTCATTGCCGAATACAACCGGCAGACCGGCGCAACCATTATCCTCACCAGCCACTATATGGCCGATGTCGAACTGCTCTGTCCGCGCATCCTGCTGATCGATCAGGGCGCCCTGCTCTACGATGGCTCGCTCAGCGCCCTTTCAACCCAACTGGCCCCCTATAAGCTGGTGAGCGTGGCCGTCAGCGCGCCGGAGGCGGTTGAGTGGAGCAACTTCGGCGAGGTCGTCGCCCAGGAGAACGGGCGCGTCAGCCTGCGCGTCCGCCGCGAGGAGGTTCCGGCGACCACTGCGCGCCTGCTCGCCCAGCTTCCCGTCGCCGATCTGGCCGTCGAGGAGCCACCACTGGAGCGCGTCATCGACCAGATCTACCGCGAGGGGGTGCCAGCATGAGGCGACTCTTGCTCACTCTGGCGGCCTATACGCGCCGGTGCTGGCTGCAATGGCTGGCCGCGCGCAGCTTCGTCTTTACTATGGTGGTCAACCAGGGCGTCACCCCGCTGATCGGGCTGGCCGTCTGGGCGGCGGCGCTGCCGGGTCAGCCAGGGCTGAAAACCTACTATGTGGCGCTGCTGGTCGTCCAGCTTTTCACCGTCTCCTACGAGCAGCACACCTTCTCCAACCGGGTCTATCTGGGACAGCTTGCCGATGACCTGCTGCGGCCTCATCCCGTTGTGCTGGCGGCGCTGGGCGAGAATATTGCCCTGCGCGGCTGGCATCTGCTCATCGGCCTGCCGCTCATCCTGGCCGCCGGGTTCGTAGCCGGCGCGCACTTCGCCTGGGGCGATCTGGCGCTGGCCCTGCCGGCGTTCGTGTTGGCGGCGATCCTGCGCTTCCTCTTCACCTACCTGCTCGCGCTCTCGGCCTTCTGGACCCAACAGGCGCACGGACTCACCGGCCTGGGCGAAACGCTGCTCTTTCTGCTCGGCGGGACTGCCGTGCCGCTGGCCCTGCTGCCGGGGCCGCCGCACGCGCTGGGGGTCGCGCTGCCCTTCCCAGCAATGCTGGGCTTCCCGGCAGCGCTCGCTGCCGACCAACTCAGCCCGGCAGCGATGCTGAGCGGCTTTGGCTGGCAAATTGTCTGGATCGTCGCCTTTGGCGCGCTGGCGCTCGCCATCTGGCGCGCCGGGCTGCGGCGCTATACCGCTGTAGGAGGATAAACATGCTGCGTTTGCTCCGGCTCTTTGGGCGCATGGTGAGCCTGACCATCCAGCGCGAACTGGCGCACCGCGTCAATCTGCTCTTCCAGGCGTTGCTGACGCTGAGCCGCGTGGCGGCGGGGCTGGCCGCGCTCAGCGTCATCTATACACACGTCAGCACGCTGGCCGGCTGGACCGCTGCCCAGGCCATCGTGCTGCTCGGCGCCTTTGAGATCGTCAGCGGCCTGCTAGAAGCCTTTATCGAGCCAAACCTGGCCTTCTTCACCGCCAAAGTCAACGGCGGCGACCTGGACGATCTGCTCTTGCAGCCAGCGCCCAGCCTCTTCACTGCCAGCTTCAATACCTGCCAACCCTGGGCGCTGGCGCAGGTGGCGCTGGGCGCGCTGATTATCACCTTCGGCGTGGCGCACCTGGGCACCGACCTCAGCCTGAGCGGCGCGCTGGCCGGCCTCTTTCTGCTGCTGGTGGGCGTGGTCATCATGTGGGCCTCGCGCCTGCTGCTGGCAAGCCTGGCCTTCTGGACGCCGGGGCTGGAACTGTCGATTCTCTACTCAAGTTGGTGGCAGTTGGGCCGCTACCCGATCACCATCTACCCCGGCGCTATCCGCTGGGTGCTGACCTACATTGTGCCCGTTGCCTTCATCGCCACCTTCCCGGCCTACGCCCTGACGCGCGGCGCCGACCCGCTCCTGCTGTTCGGCGGCGCTCTGGCGGCGGCCTGCGCGCTGATGCTGGTCGCCTTCGTCTGGCGCGCCGGCCTGCACAGATACACCAGCGCGACGAGTTAAGCCTGCCGGCGCCCTGCAAGAACAAGGCACGCCGATCTGACCGCGCCCTGCGCCCAGTCGTCATTGTTGCGCTTGACATATATATCAAAATGTTATAGTATTTTGATATAGTGGTTTGATATATACGTTCAAGCGCGAGGAAGAATGAGGCATGAACGCAGCAGATCGGCGGTTAGAGAAGCGCGCGGCGCGCGCGTTTCAGAGTGGGCGAGACACGACCGGGCCGCGCAAAAGCACGATCTATGAACTCTTTATCCTGGGGGAACTGATGGGCGGCCCGCATCATGGCTATCTGCTCCGCGAGATTCTCAACCGAGGGCTGGGGCCATTTCGCCAGGTCAGTTGGGGCGCGCTCTACCCGCTGATCCATCAACTGGAGCGCCAGGGGTTGATTGAACTGGAGGCAGGGACAGCCACCGAGGACCAGCAGGCCACCCCGAACAAGCGCCAGCGCAACCTCTATCGCATCACCCAGGCCGGGCAGGAGCGCTTTCATAGCCTGATGCTCGGACCTAGCGACTACAGCGCCGATACTCCCGAACTCTTTCTTATCAAACTGGTTCACTTCAATTACGTGACGCGCGCCGCCCAGCTCGCCATCCTGCACGACCATCGCGGGTATCTGCGCATCATGCTTGATTATTTCCAGGGAGGTGAGCGCTACGTGCTGCACCATCCTGCTATCCCAGAAGATGAGCGGCCAGCAATTCTACTGGCCGTTCGCTACCGTATGAGCGGCGCTCAGGCTGAGCTACACTGGCTCGACGCAGAGATCGCCCGGCTAGAACCACAACAGGAGGAACCATCATGATAACAGACACCAAGTCTGCGCAGCCGCGCTCGCGGCTGGCACTCTCAGCCCTGGACAAACTGACCCTGCTGGCGCTTTTGGGCTGCGCCATTGGCTTTGCCTGGCTGGACATCCTGGCGGGCGGGTTCATCGTTCCACTGGTCATTCTCACAGTGGTCATGCTGCTGGGCGCGGGCGTCGTCGCCCTTAGCAGACGCTGGACACCGCTGGCAGGCGTGATGCTGGGCGCCGGGACGCTTGTTGCCGGCTCGTTCCAGCCCTATTTCATCTATCACCTCACTCACCCCAACGAACTGGCCGCCTTTGCGCCTAGCACCCTCACCCTGGTGTGCGCGATTGCCGCGCTGGGCGCTGGTCTGGCCGCCACCCTCCAGAACTATCGCAGCAGCGAGCGGCGTGCCCCGCGCTGGATGGCGCCGGCGCTCACCGCGCTGGCCGGCCTGCTGATTGGCGCCATCCTCGTTGCCGCCATTCCCCCAGCAAACGTGGCGACGGCCAGCACTGGCGGCGAGCCAACCGTGCATGTAGAAGCAGCAAGCTTTGCTCCCAACGCTGTGAGGGTTCCGCTGGGTCAGAAGCTGAAGATCGTCGCTGATAGCTCCATCGTGCATATTCTTGACAACGGCAGATGGAAGAACAGCACACCCGTTCCTGAGCAGGAGCCAGGCGCGCCGGCGATTCACAATCTGATGCTGAGCGGCAACACCGTCGAGATCGGTCCCTTTACCACGCCAGGCACCTTTCACATCTACTGTACCGTCCATCTGGGTATGGACCTGATCGTACTGGTCGAGTGATTGGCAGAGCCGGCCTCCCTATTTGCTGAGCAAGGCATAGGACTTGCCGCCCACATCCCAGGATGAAAACCCACTACCTGAAGCAATAAGAGGAGACAGAAGGAAAACGCTATGTTACGACGCACCCTTCCGGTGGCGCTGCTGGCGGGCCTGAGCGGCGCTATCCTAATGTATTTTCTGGACCCACATCTGGGCAACCGGCGGCGCAAGATGACTATGCAGCAGATTCTTGGCACCTACCACCGCAGCACGCATCAGCTTGTCCACATAGGCCGCACCACCAGCGCGCGGCTCTACGGCTTCTCCCAGCGGCTCACGCATCTACGGCCCGGCGAGAAAGACACGCCCAACGACGAGACGCTGACCCAGCGCGTGCGCAGCCAGTTGCTCCGCGATCCCGCGATGCACCGCCACCACCTCAACATCAACGCAGAGCATGGCGTCATCGTCCTGCGCGGCGCAGTGGACTATCCAGAGCAGATCAGCAAGCTAGAGAAAGAGGCGCGCCATATCCCTGGTGTACAGGGCGTCCATAACCTGCTCCACCTGACCGGCACGCCCGCGCCCATGAGCCACTAGGCTGGGAGTCCTATCGAGCGTCTGGGCCAGCAGCGGCTTTCAGGCGCCCTCATCAGCGCGGGGTGGTGGCTGGGTGGGAATATCCCGCAGTTCCGCCAGCGTCTCCGCCGGCACCGCTGCTGGCTCCTCCGCCGCTGGCCTGG
>CAZFWN010000099.1:6302-7835 GCA_964522745.1 uncultured Ktedonobacterales bacterium | reverse complement strand
AGTTCCGCCAGCGTCTCCGCCGGCACCGCTGCTGGCTCCTCCGCCGCTGGCCTGGCTCTGCCGTTGAGTACCTCGATGGTGAATGGCGGGCGAACGCCCTCGGCATGCAGGGCCGCCGCTTCCAGCGCCAGGGTGACGCGCTCTCTGGGCGGCAGCGAGCGCGTAGCATAAAGCGCGCCCTTGGCAAACTCGCCGCCGCTGCCGACAGCATCATATGGGCACTGCGATTCATGCAGCCCATAGGCTGGGCCTATATGAAAAAGCCGCCCGCCATAGCCAACCAGTATCCGGCCATAATAGCTCTCCTCGTCGGAGACCTTGCGGGCAAAGCCGGCGTCACGAAAGCACCTGCGCAGGGCGTCAAGAAAGTCCGTCGCCATATAGCGCTCCAGGTCTTTGGCAAAGGGGCGCCTGGGTGGCGTAAAGGAGTAGCACAGCAGTTGCAAGATACGCAGCGACCCGGTACTGCCGATCAGAAAGCTGCCATTGCGGAAGACCTTGGGCTGCTTCATAACGGTAATCTCATTGCCATTAAAGGACACAGCGCTGTCGCCGCCCAGATAGACATCCCCTCCATCGATCAACCCAACGATACAGGTCATGGTTCCTCCTGTTGTCTCAGCGCATCAACTGATGCGGGGAGTGCTGCAATACCGATTGGCTCTTATCATAGCACCGGGCGCAAGTCTTCTGTACCTCTGGCATAGAACTTGATATGTTCTCCTTGCTGGCAGAGAACACGAGCGCGCACCTTGCAGCACAAGCGAATGGGAGGAAACGAACAATGGAACGAGCCGCGTGGCTCCAGGAGAAGCGGCGGCTGGCCGAGGAGCGCTATGATACGCTCCATGCTCCCAATTACGATGAGCAGTGGGGCCAGATCAACGAAACCCACCGCATGATGCTCGGACATTTCCTGACGATGTGCCACGCGCCGGGCAAGATACTCGATGCCGCCTGCGGCACCGGCAAATATTGGCCGATGCTCAATGCCGAAGGCTGGGCTATTCAGGGCATCGATCAATCGCAGCAGATGCTCAACAAAGCCAAAGAGCAATTCCCCGACATCCCGACGGAAAAGATGGGACTGCAAGACATCCCCTATACCGACCTCTTCGATGGCATCATCGGCATCGACGCGATGGAAAAAGTCTTCCCCGAAGACTGGCAGGTGGTTCTCAGCAATTTTCATCGGGCGCTAAAAGATCACGGCCCGCTCTATTTCACCGTCGAGCTTGCATCCGAAGCTGCCATTCGCCAGGCATATCAGGTGGGAGAGGCGCAAGGCTTGCCCATCGTGCTGGGCGAGTGGGCACACGAGGGCGGCTATCACTACTATCCGCCCATCGAGCAGGTGCGCGCCTGGGCGTTTGCCGCCGGCTTCAGCATCATCGAAGAGGCCACTGGCGATGGCTATGAGCATTTTCTCGTTCGCAAACAATCCGCCGATTGAAATCGGCGCTATGGGCCTTCGGCCAGCATGTCCCTGCGGGACAGATGCACCGGCCAGTCCCATCGGGACTTCCTGGCGCC
>CAZFWN010000099.1:0-6202 GCA_964522745.1 uncultured Ktedonobacterales bacterium | reverse complement strand
GCGCCGATTTTAATCGGCGAATGGCTGTCAAATTTCATCAATCGGCGAACATTCAGAAGGAGCAATCAATGCACATTGCCCTGCTTGGCCCGGTCTGTTGGCGCACACCGCCCAGGCACTATGGCCCCTGGGAGCAAGTGGTCAGCAATATCGCCGAGGGCATGGTGAAGCGCGGCGTGGAGGTCACGCTCTTTGCCAGCGGCGACTCTGAGACCTCCGGCTCGCTGGACTCCATATGCCCCGGCTCGCTCTACGAGCATCCTGAACTGGATGGCAAGGTCTATGAATATCTGCATATCGCGCACTGCTACGAGCGCGCCCGCGAGTTTGACCTGATCCACAATAACTATGATTTTATGGGCCTGGTCTGGGCGCGGCTCGTGTCCACGCCGGTGCTAACCACCATTCACGGCTTTAGCTCGCCGCGCATCCACCCGGCGTACTGGGAATATAACGGCGTGGTGAACTACGTCAGCATCAGCGACGCAGACCGCCTGAGTGGGCTAGACTACCGCGCCACCGTCTACAACGGCGTTGATCCCACGCGCTTCACCTTTGCTGAGCGCCCCGGCGATTATCTCGTCTTTCTGGGGCGCATCTCCGCCGAAAAGGGCACGCACCTGGCGATTGAGACGGCTCTACGGAGCGGCATGCGGCTCATCATCGCCGGCATCATCCAGGATCAGGACTATTTTGATACGCTGGTGCAGCCCTTTGTCGATGGCCGGCACATTGAGTATATCGGCCCCGTCGGCCCGGCTGAGCGCAACGCCCTGCTCAGCAACGCCTACGCCCTGCTGCACCTGATCACCTTCCGCGAGCCATTTGGCCTGACGATGATCGAGGCCGGCGCCTGCGGCCTGCCCGTGATCGCCACGCCGCTCGGCTCGGTGCCAGAGATTGTCAAGGATGGCCTGAACGGGCTAATCGTCTCCAGCCCAGAGGAAGCGGTCAAGCGGCTGCCAGAGATACTCGACATTGACCGCGCCGCCTGCCGTCGCCACATCGAGCAGCGCTTTAGCCTGGACGCCATGATCGATGGCTATCTGAACGTCTACGAGCAAATCCTGGAGGAGCAATAGCCACAAACGTAATCTTGTAGCGCCGCCAAGATGCCGGCGCTATGAGCGGCAGCCCACTTTTGTGAGAACTCCTACATGCCCATCTCCTGGAAGGCGTCTATCACAGCGATGCGCGTGTAGTAGGCCCAGTAGCCCTGCGCGGGGCCGTAATAGTCCAGCAAGCGCTGCATGGCAACGGCATCCAGCGGCTGCCCCTGGTTATAGAGCTTCGAGGCCGCTTTGAGCAATTCCTGGTCAATCGTCGAGACGCGCTCCATCCGGCCCAGGCCGCGCACCAGAATAAAGTGAGACGACCACTCGCCAATGCCCCGAATGCCACGCAGCCGCGCCGCGACCTGATCATAGGGGCCGCTGCGCAGAAATTGCTCGTCCACCTCGCTGAAAAACTGGATGACCGCCTGGAGATACTCCACCTTGCGTTCGTTGCGCACCAGCGCCAGCAGATCATCCGGGGCCACCGCCGCCAACTGCGCCGGTTCGGGGAAGGCGCGATAGATTTCGCCGTCCGGCAGGGTGATACTCGTGCCCCAGCGCTCGACCAGCGCCAGCTTGACGCGGCGCGCAATGCGCATCGGAATGCGCTGCCCCAGCACCGCCCAGCAAGCAATCTCGAACGGCGTCAGAAACTTGGGCTGGTGCAGACCGTAAAAGCGCCCGATCACCGGCGCAAAGCTGGGGTCGGCGCGCCCAAGATCATAGAACGGCTGTAAATCATCATCCAGGCTAAGGAAAAAGCCAATGCGGTCCTCAACGGCGGCCTGCTCCGTCTCGCTCAGCGGCTGCTCGGAATACAGGGTAAAAGCGATCCTGGGTTCATCAATCGTGCCCGCGCCGCGCAGCGTGAAGGCAACGGCCCGGCCCTGGATGGTGACTGCCTTGGTCACTGTGCCAACCGTAAACGCCTGCTCACCAGCCGTCGGCGAAAAGCCGCGCAGAAAGCTCTGCGTCTTGGCAAAGTCAAAGGGTGGGCGCGGGGTTAGCGCGCCCGTAATGGTGTGAAGGGTGAGGGGTTTCAGCATGGATGTCTCTGCCTTTCAAACTATAGCCCTGAACCCGCATTTCCAGGGATTGCTCCTCAGGCCCATCTCTAGTATGCCTGAGCGGAGTGACAACAGTATGTCAGGAGCAAAATGAGTTTTTGGAAAGAGACATCTCTTTCGGCATGAGGTGTGCAAACTCAGAAGAAGCAAGACCTCCATTCAAGAAGCCTTTTGCAAAAGGAAAGAGAGCTATGAGCGCAGAGGGCGGCGCCACACTCAGCCGTGTGCTGCTGCTTCGTCTTTGGAAAAGGGTGCGGGCCTGGGTTCCCTGGCTGCTCGTGATTGGCCTGCTCTATCTGCTCGTCAAGGCCGTCAACCCAGGGGCGCTCTGGGCCTCGGCGGGCAAGATTCGCTGGGTCTACTGTCTGCCAATTGCTGGCGCCTTCTTTCTCTATCTTGTGCTGCGCGCCGTGCGCTGGCACCTGCTGATGAAACCGCTGCGTGTCCCAAACTCCGTACTGGATTCTATCCTGCTCTTCATGGGCGCGCAGGCAGCCGTACTCGTCCCGGCAGGGCAGTTCTTGCTGCCGGTGCTGCAAAAATCGCAGCATGGCACGCTGATTCGGCGCTCGGCAGCAACGGTCATCATCCAGGAATTGGTCTTTGGCCTGCTGCTCATTCCGGCGGCCCTGCCCGACCTGCCGCTCTACAAGAATGCCGGATGGGTCTTGTTGGTGGCGTTTCTGCTCTCGTTTCTGGCGGGCATTGGGCTGCTTCAGGAGCAGGTCGCGCGCCTGGGCTTGCACCTCATGCGCAAAATCCCGCTGCTGCGCAAGTTTGCCCCGGAGTTTGCCGAACTGCGCGCGCATATCGTGCTGGTGGCGCGCACCAAAGAGGCCATCCTGGGGTCAGCGTTAGACCTGGCAAGCATTGCAGTGATGGGCACCGCGCTCTACATTGCGCTGGTCGCCATCGGCGCTTCCATCGGATGGGTCGGCGCGCTGGCAACCTTTGCCTTCGGCGCCTCCGTCGGCTCGCTCTCCTCGCTGCCGGGCGGCCTGGGCGCGAACGAAGATGTGAGCGTACTGCTGCTCGTGCGCATGGGTCTGGCGGCTGGTCCCGCCGGCGTCGCCGTCTTGCTCTTCCGCGCCGAAACGCTGCTGCTGGGCACACTGGCCGGGTGGGGCGTTCTTCTGCTCTTCCGCCGGCGCTTTCGCATCAATCCAAGTCTGAAGGGGCTGGTGGAGGCCGTCCAGCGTGGCCGGGCAGAAGCGGAAACCCAGGACGAGCCACCCATTCCAGCCGAAGGTCCACTGGATGAACCGGCCCGCGAAGAGGAATTAGAGAAACGAGAGCAGCAGCACAATCATCCATGAGCGCGCTACTATCCCTCAGCCGCTTTGGTGCCCCGCCAGCGAGATATGCAGAATCTCCGAGGTTCTGGAGAACCCCACGCGCGCGTAGATGCGCGCTTCCTCGTCGCGCGCCGCCATCAAAAACAGCGTCGTGACACCTGCGGCAAAAGCCTGACGTGCCAGCCAGGTTGTGAGCGCCCCGGCGATGCCTCGGCGACGGAAATGGGCACGCACGCCGACGCTCGCCAATTCTGAGGTATGGTTTAATGGCACGTCGCAGATACCAGCCCCCGCCGCCTCGCCGGTGGCGACCTCGCGGGCCAGCACGGCGATGCCCCCCGCAGCCAGATGAGATTTGCGTCGCTCTAGATCGCCAGGGTTGGGGGCGGGATCACCATAGGCTTCATTCTGGGCCGCGATCATGCCCAGCAGTTCCTCATCGGAAGCTGGCGCGATCAGTTCGATCCCGTCAGGAACAGGCAGATCGCGCTCGGAGCCGGGCGGGCAGACCATCAGCGGCAAACGCCCCTCCACCGAAAAGCCGGCGGCCACCAGCGCGGCTTCCACCGCCGGGGCCAGGCCCGGCAGGTACTCCAGGCGTGGCTGCAAACCACGCCGGCGGTAAGCATCAACCAGCGCAGCCACATCGGCGGGCGATGGGGTGGCGCCCGCGTCAGGAATGGCGTAGTTCAGAAACGGATTCTCGCTGGAGCGGGAGAAGGTGGCCCAAAACGGGCCAATCCGCTCTGTGTCACGGGTACGGCTGGCGGCAGCGCGCAGATACGATTGAATCTGGGAATCCATAGCACACGCTCCTCAAGTTCTCCCCCGATACCGATCACCCAGCTACAATCTATCACACGACCTGGAAGCCCTCGCGCCGTTGGAAAACCTCACCGGGAGAATTCGCCCCGGTCACGGAACCCAATCAAAAGAAAGATGCCCCCCGCCAGCAGCAACAGCGCGCCGCTACACAGACCACCAGCGACCTGAGCGGCGTTGATGAAGGCGAACAAGGCGATTACGCCACAGACAAGCAGGAGGCCCCCGACCAGTACCCACAGCCTGTTCTCACCGGGCTGGCCTTCCTCACCAGCTGTGCCGTCCTCCAGGCCCGGCCTGGCCGCAGACAGAGGGACGTCTTGAGTCGGGGGTTGAGAGAAGAAGTCTTTGATTGGCAGCATTAATAGTTCCGCTTTCTAGAGAGGGTAAACCGTAGGTGAGCGGCGCTCAATGCGATAGAGTGGCACGTCAGTGAGAGCCTGCCCATCCAGGTCTACTTCATAAACAGCCCCCTCCCCGGTGCCGTCTGGTTGAACCAACGCAACCGGCAGCCCAAGCAGGTCGGGGTGTTCCTGCTGGAGCGTCTCCAGCAAGTCAGTGGCTATCCACTCCTCCTCAGCGCTATACAAGATGTAGCCAGCCCCCAGACGGGCGACTTCTTCCAGACTGGCTTGCAGGGTCAGTGTCCGATAGAGTGCGTGCAGTTGAGTCATCACATGGCCTCCTTTCGGCAGCATCCCTCCTTGACGTGTCATTCCCTTCAATAGATATGCAATTTGCCTGCCAATTCGGCTGTTTCTTCAAGGAAATAACCCTCCATCAGCGAGTACCCGCGTATCGGTAGCGTTTCACATGCTGGGTGTCTATACTGTCATAGATCAGCTTGTTGCAGGCCAGGTAGAATCGTCTCCAGGCACAGGATGCTCCTCTGCCTCGCTCAGCTATTTTCACCTGTGATGTGCCATCCTGGCTGTCATCAGGGTTGCTCATAAAGAGAAGGGAAATCACTACCGATGTTTCGTCGTTTTTTCATAGGCGCCGCCCTGCTCCTGGTGATTGAGCTTGCGGTGCTGATGCCAGTGCTGGCTTTCACGCCAGTCGGGGGCCGTCTCGCGCGCGCATTCGCCCCGACGCCCACGCCGGCGCCCACGCTCAGCCTGTCGGCGTTGGGCACGCCTCCCAGCGTGCAAGCCCAGGCAGCCTATCTGATTGATGCCGATACCGGCCACGCGCTGGATAACGTCCAGGGCACGCAGCGCCTGCCAATGGCAAGCACGACCAAGATCATGACCGCCATCCTGACGATTGAAACTGTCAATCTCGATCAGGTCGTCACTATCAAGCAAGGTGCCGTCGATGAGGTGAACAACCACCAGGGCAGCACTGCCGGCTTGTTGGTTGGGGATCAGATTCGCCTGCGCGATCTGCTCTACGGCTTGATGTTGCCTTCTGGCGATGACGCGGCCATTGCTATTGCCGACGCCGTTGGGGGCAGCAGCGCCAACTTTGTGCAGATGATGAACCACTTTGCGCAGCAGCTTGGCCTGACGCAAACGCACTATATCAACCCGGACGGCCTCACCTACACCAACGCGCAAGGCCAACCCGATCCCAATGAATACACCACTGCCGCTGATCTGGCGCGGCTGGCACGCTACGCCCTGAAGAACCCGATCTTTGCCCAACTGGTGCAGTTGCAACATTATGTGCTGTTCCCAACCGATCTGCATCGCAAATACGTCTGGGATAGCATTGATGCCCTGCTCAGCACCTATCCAGGCGCAACGGGGGTCAAGACCGGCTTTACGCCTGAGGCTGGCTACTGCCTGGTCTTTTCGGCGACTAACGGCAAGCACCATCTGATCGGCGCGCTGCTGCACGAGCCAGATGACAATCAGCGCTTTGTGGATGCCAGAGCGCTGCTGGATTGGGGATTTAGTCTGCCCCAGGCGCCCATCGCGTAAGGCTAGCAGTGCCGCCGGGAGGGCAGATCGCGCTCATC
>CAZFWN010000098.1:0-19829 GCA_964522745.1 uncultured Ktedonobacterales bacterium | reverse complement strand
GGCTGTCTAGCCCTGGCTGGCGGCCAGATCGACGCCGTGCTGCATATCTTCGATGCCCAGCGAGGCCATCTGGCCCGCTGGCGGCGTTTCCAGCGCCTCGGCCAGCACTTCGGAGGCATCGGAGACGGGCACAAAGCGCATCTGCTCGCGCAGTTCTTTGGGCAGGTCTTCCAGATCCGGCTCGTTGCGCTTGGGCAGAATGACGGTTTTGATGCCCGCCCGGTGCGCGGCAAGCACCTTCTCCTTCAGCCCGCCGATAGGCAGCACCTTGCCGCGCAGCGAGATTTCGCCGGTCATTGCCACATCCGAGCGCACCTTGCGCCCCGTCGCCAGCGAAGCGATGGCGGTAGTCATCGTCACGCCCGCCGAGGGGCCATCCTTGGGCGTGGCGCCCGCCGGAACGTGGATATGCACATCTTTATCCTGAAAGATGTTCGGATCGACGCCCAACGCCTGCGCGTTCGAGCGCACGTAGGTCAGCGCGGCCTGCGCCGATTCTTTCATCACGTCGCCAAGCTGGCCGGTCAGGATCAGCCGGTTCTCCTTGCTGGGCGTCATGGCCGCTTCGATAAACATAATGTCGCCGCCCACCGGCGTCCAGGCCAGCCCGGTGACGACACCTGGCCTATCGATGCGCTCGACCACTTCCTCCAGGAAGCGTGGCCGGCCCAGCAGTTCAGGAAGCTGCGCCGCCGTGATGGCGAATGGTCCAGCCTGGCCGCCCGCGATCTGTTTTGCCACTTTGCGGCAGACGGTAGCGATCTCACGCTCCAGGTTGCGCACGCCCGCCTCACGGGTGTATTCGTTGATAATGCGGCGCAGCCCCGTATCATCAAAACTGATTTCGTCCTCTTTCAGCCCATTGGCCTTGATCTGCTTGGGCAGCAGATAGCGCCGCGCAATATGCTGCTTCTCCTCTTCGGTATAGCCAGAGAGTTCTAGAATCTCCATGCGGTCACGCAGTGGCGCCGGAATCGGCTCCAGCGCGTTAGCGGTGGCGATAAACATCACCTTGGAGAGATCAAACGGCAGGTCGAGATAGGTATCGCGGAAGCTGAAGTTTTGCTCCGGGTCCAGCACCTCCAGCAAGGCGGAGGTGGGATCGCCGCGCCAATCTGAGCCGATCTTATCGACCTCATCCAGCATCATCACTGGGTCATTAGTACCCACCCGCCGCAGCGTTTGGATGATGCGCCCAGGCAGCGCGCCGATATACGTCCGGCGGTGGCCGCGAATCTCGGATTCATCGTGAATGCCGCCGAGCGACATGCGGGCAAACTCGCGGCCCAGCGCGCGCGCGATGGACTGGCCCAGCGAGGTCTTGCCAACGCCTGGCGGGCCAACAAAGCAGAGGATCGGCTCGCGTCCCACCCAGGTGGGTACCTTCTGCTCTTTCCCGTCTTGCTCCGTCGTCTCGACGCCGGCCTCGCTGCCCAGGCGCTCCTCCTTCAGCCGGCGCACTGCCAGATATTCCAGGATGCGATCTTTGATCTTTTCCAGATCATAGTGATCCTCGTCCAGCACTTCGCGGGCGTAGGGCACATCGATCTTCTTGCCGGTACTCTTGTTCCAGGGCAGGCTGACGATAATATCAAGGTAGGTGCGGATGACCGAATATTCCGGCGAGGCGGCGGGCAGTTTTTCCAACCGAGAAAGCTCGCGCATGGACTCTTTATATGCCTCTTCAGGCATGCCGGCCTGCTCGATCTGCTCGCGCAGTTGATTGATTGTGGCAGCCTCTTCGCTCTCCTCGCCCAGTTCCTTCTGGATGGCTTTCAGTTGCTCGCGCAAGAAATATTCGCGCTGGGCCTTGCCCATCTCTTCCTGGGCGCGGCTCTGAATCTTCTTGCCCAGTTCCAGCACTTCCAACTCTTTGGTCAGGAACTCGGTCAGCTTCCCCAGCTTCTCCAGCAGCGAATCGATCTCCAGCAAGTTCTGGCGCAGGTCCAGGTCCATCTGCACGCTGTTGGCGATCAGATAGACCACCTGGCGCGGATCATCGATATTGAGCGCCGCCAGCGCCAGTTCGTTTGGCAGGTATTGCACCAGGCTGACCAACCGCTGGAAGAGTTGCACGGCGTTGCGCTTGAGCGCCTCAAGCTCCACGCTCTCTTCTACCGTCTCCGGCGCGGCTTCGACCCGCGCCTTGAGATAGGGCTGCTCCTCGACGTATTCCAGAATGCGGATGCGCTCTAGCCCCTGCACAATAATCTGAATCGTGCCGTCGGGCGTGCGCAGCATGCGGGCGATACGCGCAGCAGTGCCCACGCGGAAGGCGTCGTCCGGCCCGGCGGTCTCGGTCTCAGCCGATTTCTGCGCCACCAGCCCGACCAGCCGGTTGCCGCGCATTGCATCATCGATCAGCCGGATGGAACGCTCCTGCCCGACGCCCAGCGGCATCATCGTCAGCGGATAGACCACCGTTTCCTTCAAGGGCAAGATGGGCAAGATGTCGGGGAGGCTGACCTGGCGCTCCTCTTCGGCGCGTGGCTGTGCCACCGCGCCGGGCGCCTCTTCAGCACCCTCCTGCTCCTCGTCTGCCTCTTCCTCATCCTCATCACCTTCGCCCTCATCGCCCGCGCGCGCTTCGCTGTGCAGGCGCGTCGCTACGCGGGGTGCCCCGCGCACCGCCTGCTCCAACTCATCCAGCAGGTCTTCCAGTTGTTCCAAATCCCCTTCCATCAACTCGGTATCTTCTCGCAGTGGCACATCTTTCTTCTCTTTTGGTTCCTCAGGCATGCGGTCCTTCCCCTTTGTTGCTCACAGCCAGGCTCCGGCTGGGCGGGGCATGATAGTGGCGTGGATCGCCGGGCGTGCTGCCGGTCTGGCCGCCCCCTGGTAGCTGCTCATCGTTCTCGGTGTGGGCCGGCCTGGCGCTGCCATCGGGAATCGGAATCTGCTTGGCCTCGCCGGGAGCGGCTTTGGGCAGCAGCACGCGCAAGAATCCATCGTCGTAGTGCGCTTCTACCAGCTTGCGCTCGATTTCGGCGGGAATAAAAATCTCCACGCGGAACGGGCCATAGCGCACCTGGGCCTCGTGGTAACAAATAGTATCGTCGTGTTCATGGTCATCGCGGCGCTCGCCGCTCACCACCAGCGCGTCGCGGTAGAGCGTCACATCGATGTCCTCTTCACGCATCCCGGCCAGTTCAATCTTGACGGTGATGGCGTCGGGCGTCTCGTGGATGTCTGCCGGTGGGCGCCAGCCGCTAGGGCGGTGCATCAGGGTTTGCTGCTGGCTCTGGCGCACCAGTTCATTCCAGAGTTGGTGGTAACGCCGCTCAAGTTCTTGTTGTGACCCCTGAATATAGCGGGAAGTCACCGAGCGATAGCGCAAACGCATAGGGGTTTCACCTCGGTTTCTGACTTGGCGCGGCCTGGAGTCGCAGAACCATCTTCCTTGCTGCTCCAGGGCGTCTGGCTTTCGCTTCAGGCAGTCGCAGTGGGATAATCTTTTTCCCCACTGGCAAGTTCTGCCTGGCAGTCCTGGCAGAGATACTCATACTCAGAGCGTTCATCGGAGAGGGCATCGCTGGGAACAAGCGCTGCCTGCTGACGCGGCACCGGCTTGCCACAGCGGGCGCACTGGACATAGTTGACTGGAAATGCCGTTCGTCGTGTCCCAAGAATGTCTTCTTGCATCGTCAGATTCTCCTTGCTTGTCTAGGATACTCTGCCTGCATTGCAGGGACGCGCTCCAGGCGCGTGGCCCTCAGTTGATTATGCCATGCTGGTCTGGTAAAACGCAAGCGGTTGTTCTGTGCAGGCAGAAGGAAAGAGCAGCCATTTCTCGTGACGCAGCACGAGAGCCACGCCAGAAATACTGCACAATAAAGGCCAGCGGAGACATGCCTCTCTAGGCAAGGGAGGCGGGAGCCGCTGGCCCCAGCACCCGGTCATCGCCGATTCGCCTGGTAATGTGCCGCTCGTCCAGATGCTCCAGCAGCGCCAGCATATATTTGCGCGACGTGCCCAGCAGATCACGCGCCTCGGCAACGGTGACACGTTCATGTAGCCGGAGATGGGCAAGAACGCGCCGAATCGCCTCATCATACGCCTCGCGGGTGAATAGGACGGCATCGCTAATCTTGACCAGCGCGCCCTGATCGATCAGCGCGGCGGTGACTTCCGCGCCGATAGCCGCCTCGATCTCCGGGCGCCCCGGCGGGCTGAAGGGGTTTTCCTGAAACTGGCGCAGCAGCGCGTCGATCTTGCGCTGCTGGTCGGACGTGAAGTGGACTTCGTGCCCTGGCAGCCGCACCGCCGAGGCCGATGCCGCCTCAGCCAGATTGCTTGCTGCCACCAGCGCGGCCAGCGCCTCGTTGGCCTGGCGCGGCGCCAGCCCCAGCCGGGCGCGCCACTCTTCCTTTGGCAGCCCGGCGCGCAGCGGATACTGCCGGTGATGCTCAGCGGCCAGCGCTATTGCCATCTCGCGCAGGCGCTCCCAGACGGGTGCGGCGAAATAATACGGCCCGACGCGCAGGGCCTGGCCCTGCTCCAGCAGGGTTGCTAGCGCCTCGCGTCCCTCTGCCGCCGGCAGACCGCTGCGCCGGATGGCCTCCTCCTCCTCATAGCCTTGCAATCCCCGGATGGTGTGGGCAGCGGCGCTCCCGCTGCCACTCTTGCCGCCCTCTTTTCTCGCGCCCGCGCTCTGCATGGTATTGAGCGCGGCGAACAGCACTTCCTCTGGCGCGCCACGCTCCAGCACCTCCAGCGCCGCCAGCACGGCGGGCTGATGGCGCTTGTGGTGGCGCGGCTGGGTATCGATGATCTCGCCGCCGCCGATGGTCAGGCTGGGCGACGGGATACGCAGGATGAAGCGGTCACGCCGGGCGACGGCCACCGGCTCGGCCAGCTTGATCTGCACCCAGCCGCGCTCGCCCGGCTGTAACTCGTCGCTGTCCAGCAAGAGGATACGCGCCCGCACCTCTTTCGCCCCCATATAGCAATCTACTTCGGCGTTATGTGCCAGCGGGCGCGGCGCGCCGCGCAGCAGTTCAAAGCGCGCATCCAGCAGCGTGGTCGGGCGCAGCCGCCCCGGCAAGGTGAGAACATCGCCCCGCGCCAGGTCGCTCTTTGCCACGCCCACCAGATTCACCGCCGCCCGCCCGCCCGGTTGGGCGTTCTCTACGCTGGTTTTGTGTGTTTGCAGGTTGCGGATGCGGGCGCGCAAACCCTGGGGCAGCACCTCAATCTCCTGGCCGACGCTGAGCGATCCATCCAGCAATGTGCCGGTGACGACGGTGCCAAAGCCCTGGATGGTGAAGACCCGATCCACCGGCAGGCGTGGCCGGCCCACGTTCTGCCGGCCTGGCGTTTCTTCGAGCAGCCGGTCCAGCGTGGCGACCAGTTCAGGCAGACCCGCGCCGGTATAGGCTGATACCGGCAGGATCGGCGCCCCCGCCAGCGTGGTTGTGCTGAGCCGGGCGGCGATCTCCTCGCGCACCAGTTGCAGCCAATCATCTTCGACCAGATCGCATTTCGTCAGCGCGACCACGCCCCGGCTGACGCGCAGCAGGTCCAGGATCGCCAGATGCTCCTCGGTCTGGGGCATGATGCCCTCGTCTGCGGCCACGACCAGCAGCGCCAGATCGATGCCTCCCACGCCGGCCAGCATGTTTTTAATAAAGCTCTCGTGGCCGGGGACATCGACAATGCTCACCTCGCGCCCGTTGGGCAGGCGCAGCCAGGCGAAGCCAAGATCAATCGTCATGCCGCGTGCTTTTTCTTCGGCCAGTCGGTCCGGGTCGATGCCGGTGAGCGCCTGCACCAGCGTTGATTTGCCGTGATCGACATGCCCGGCGGTTCCAATGCAGCTCATAGTGCTTTAATTATATCCCTGTGGGACTTTTGGCCGCCAGTTGTAAAAAAACTATGGCAACCAGGCTGTGGATAACTTTGTGTATAAAGTCGTGGATAAGTGCCAATTTATCACCGTTGACGGTGGATAACCTTTCAGTAGCACAACTTTTTGCGCAAAAAGAAGCAATAAGAGATAACAAACGTGGATAATTTATCCACATTCCGCGCTTCCGCAAACAAGGGCCGAGTTGCAAACCAGCGCAAAGGGATGCTATAACCTGAGATACCCACAGCATGATGGCCCCAAAGATGCTAACGCTTTTTGCAAGCGGATGGTATACTTGTTCTTAGAACTGAAGTTCAATATCACGCTGCCCAATTGCTGGGCAAGAAATGTGCAGACGGACGTAGACGATGGAAAAGACGCTGCCGCAGAATATCGAGGCCGAGGAGGGAGTTCTTGGCAGCATTATTATCGACCCGGAGGCGGTTGTTCAGGTTGCCGATTTCCTGCGCCCCGATGATTTCTATCGTGACGCCCATCGTGCCATCTATCAGGCGGTGCTTGATCTCTACGCCGAGCGCGGCCCGGCGGACCTGATTACCCTCTGCGATGAATTACAGCGCCGGGGCCGGCTGGATGAGATCGGCGGCCAGGCGTATATCGCCTCGCTGGTCAACGCCGTGCCCACCAGTGTCAACGTTGAATTCTACGCCCGCATCGTCGAGCGGTCTGCCATCATGCGCCGGCTGATTCACGCCGCCAGCCAGATTGCCGCGCTGGCCTACAACGAGGCCGACGCCACTGAGGCGTTGGATAAAGCCGAGCAGTTGATCTTCGCCGTCAGCCAGCGCTACAGCCGCTCCGATTTCGATGACATCCGCACGCTGCTCGATGAATACTATGAGAAGCTGGATAAGCTCCACGAGCAGCGCGGCGCGCTGGTTGGCCTGCCAACCGGCTTTATTGATCTGGACAAAATGACCGGCGGCCTGCAAAAATCCGACCTCATCATACTTGCAGCGAGGCCAGCGGTTGGTAAGAGTGCCCTTGCCCTCTCCCTGGCGTATAATACCGCTCTGCGGCATAAGAGCCGGGTCGCCTTCTTTGCGCTGGAAATGAGCAAAGAGCAGTTGGTGCAGCGCCTGCTCTCGATGGATTCGGGCATTGACCAGCAGCGGCTGCGCACTGGCATGATCGAAGAGGAGGAGTGGGAGCGCATCAGCCACTCGATGGGCAAGCTCTCGCAGGTAGAGATTTACATCGACGACACGGCGGGCATCTCAACGATGGAGATGCGCAGCAAGGCGCGTCGGCTGGCCGCCGAGCAGGGCATTGATCTGGTGATCGTCGATTATCTGCAATTGATGCAGGGCCACGCAGGCGGACGCAACGAGAACCGCGTGCAAGAAATCTCCGACATCAGCCGCAACCTCAAAGCCCTGGCCCGCGAACTCAACGTGCCGGTGCTGGCGCTCTCTCAGCTTTCGCGCGCCGTCGAGAGCCGGCAATCGCGTGTTCCACAATTAAGCGACTTGAGGGAAAGTGGTAGTATTGAGCAAGATGCGGATATAGTCGTTTTTATTTATCGAGATGAAGTCTACAATCCCGATAGTGACCGCAAGAATATCGCCGACATCATCGTTGCCAAGCACCGCAACGGGCCGATTGGGCAGTTTAGCCTCTACTTTAAGCCCAGCCAGACCTTATTCCGCAACCTTGATCTGCATGGGCATCAGGACTATTAGCCAGCACTTGTAGGAGCCAGCCGCGTATGCCAGCGTTCAGTGGATTCCCTGCCGGGAAAAATAGCTCAGTCCCCCTGCCAGAGCAGTTTTTTACCGCACTGCTGCCGGAGATTCAGGATCAGGCGGAACTGAAGGTGACGCTGCATCTGTTCTGGCTGCTCTCCCAGAAGCGCGGCACGCCGCGCTGTGCCAGCGAGCGCGAGCTGGCCGCCGATGCGCTGCTGCGCCGCAGCTTGCGCCGGCGGGGCGATCCGCGCCCGCCAGAGGAGCGGCTGCGCGCCGGGCTAGAATTGGCGGTGGCGCGTGGCACGCTGCTGTGCGTGCGCGTGCGATTGGATGACGAGGTGGTTTGCTGGTACTTTTTCAATACCGAACCGAGCCGGCGCGCGGTGGCGCAATTGCAGGCTGGCGAGATGGCCGCCGAGCGGCTGCTGAAGCTGGAGGGGTCTGGATCGGATGGCGCGACCTTTGCGGCGGGCGAGACAGTAACGGTGGAAGTAGAGCGGCCCACGATCTTTGCCCTTTATGAACAAAACATTGGCTTGTTACTTCCAATGGTAGCCGAAGACCTGAAAGATGCTTCTGAGCGCTATCCTGAAGCGTGGATTATCGATGCTTTCCGGGCGGCAGTTGAGCAAAACAAACGCAATTGGAGCTATATCCGCGCCATCCTGCGGCGCTGGGAAACCGAAGGTAAGGGAGCGTGACCTATGGAGCGTCTGGGCGATACCCTCGCAAATTATCCGTTTCGTCGCCGCCAGCCCCAGGAGCAGCGGAGAACCTCATCACGTAGTCCCTTAGATCGGATGCTGGATGAGACTGATGAGGCAGAGCGGCCCTCTCAGGAACAGAGCGCCTCCAGGCGGCAGACGAATGATCGCCGGCGGCAAACGGGTGAGCAGGTCTGTCCGCTCTGTCATGGGGCCGGCTTTCTCCGACAAGACCTGCCGGTTGGTGACCCTAATTTTGGCAAGGTGGTGAAGTGCCGTTGCAAAGAGAAAGAAGAAACCGAGAAACGCCGTCTGGAGCTTGGCCGGTTGGCGAAACTAGACTCACATCGAGATCAGACGTTTGAGACGTTTGATGAGACGGTTCCCGGTGTCCAGGAGGCGTATCGGGCGGCCAAACTCTATGCTGAAGACCCGCAGGGCTGGCTGCTGCTGAGCGGGCCGGTTGGCTGCGGCAAGACCCATCTGGCAGCAGCCATTGCCAATGTCTGCCTAAAGCGCGATAGCCTGGTCATCTTTTCAACCGTTCCAGAACTGCTGGACCACCTGCGCACGGCCTTTGCTCCCAGCAATGAACTGCCTTATCACGAATTGTTTGATCGTATTCGTGAGGCGGAGTTACTGGTGCTGGACGATCTGGGCGCGGAGCATAGCACGGCCTGGGCCGGCGAAAAGCTTTTTCAGATCATGAATTATCGCTATGAATACCGCATCCCAACGGTGATTACGACCAATAGCGACCCGCTCAAGAGCGATTTCAAGAACCTGGATGAGCGTGTTCAATCGCGCCTGCGTGATGTTGGCCTGGTGCGCCGCTGCCGCATCGAGGCGCGCGATTATCGTCCGCGCAACGCGCCACCCAAGCCGCCGCGCCGTTCATAAGCGGGACCACTGGCGCGCTGCCCCGCGTCTCATGACTCGGCTGGTGGAAGCTGGCGAGGCGCTGTAAACACCCTGCTGGCGACGAGTCGATGCGGGCGGAAGACGCTGTTCGAGACCTGAATCGAGGCGGGCGGCTCTGGCTCGGATGCGGCTGCTGAGGGCATCGGGGCGCCATCGGCTGCTGGCTCTAGTTTCCGGCTGGGCAGCCGCAGCGGGGCCGGCTGCTCGCGCTTGCGTAGGGGGACAGTTGGTAGCCGCTGTTCTTCCTGGGCGGCTGGCACTGTCAGTGGCTCGGTCTTTTGCTCCTCCGATGTGCTTGCCGGCTGAGCTACCACATAGCGCAAAGGAATATTGCCCACTGTCAGCGTATCGCCATCCTCCAGCCGGTGCGGCGCGCTCAATCGCTGCCCATTGACGGCGGTGCCGTTGCGGCTGCCCAGGTCATGGACGTACAGGCCGCTCTCCTGGCGGACCAGTTGCGCGTGCCGGCGCGAGATCGAACTATCGGGAATGACCACCTCGCACGCGCTGTCTCGCCCGATAGTCATCAGAGAACCCTGCACCTCGAAGCGGCCCCCGGCATTTGGCCCGCCGCTCACGATCAACTCGCCAGGAATCACTGGCGCTGCCCGTGCTGGCCCCGGCAGCGCTGCCAGCGCTGCCGTTTCTGCCAGGTGTGGGTCGTCACCACGCGGCGCGCTGAGCAGCGCTTTTGCCGGGCTACCTGGCGGAGCCAGCGCATCTTCGTAGCGGAAGCGCTGGCCGCCGATGTCCAGAACATCGCCGTGTTGGAGCGGCGCCAGCCCCCAGACCCGCTGCCCGTTGACAGACGTGCCGTTCATGCTGCCGCAGTCTTTGAGATAGGCGTGCCCGTGTTCCAGATGTAGTTCGGCGTGATAGCGCGAGGCGAGTTCGGCCTCCAGCAGAATATCGTTGTCGCGCTCGCGGCCCAGCAGGATCGCCTGCCGGCTGAGCGCCACCTGATGGCCGACATAGGAGCCGTCAAGATGGATCAACCGGCCCCAGGCGACTCCTGGGCCGAGCGGCTCGAATTTGCGCTCTTCCTCAGCCGTATGTTCCGGCAGACTGCGCGGCCCCGTCCACCCTACACGCTGGCGGGCGCGAGCATCGAATGGCGCCGCCAGCAGCAGGAAACCGGCGCTCGTGCCCAGGGGAAGCATCCAGCCAATGACGGCGACCCAGGCCAGCCAGAGCAAGACCTCTGAAACGCTCAGCGCTGGGCCTTGCAGGTCCAGCCGGGTCTGGCTCCAGATGATCGCGGGCAGAATGCAGATCGCCGCCGCGAGGCAGCCAAACATCGCGCCGGCCAGTTGGCGGGGCGTGCCGCGCCGGCGAGCCAGCGCGTAGGCCGCCATGCCTGCTGCCGCGATCAGGCTGCAAGCTAGCCCTCCATAGCACCCGGCGCGAAACCAGGTCGGAAAGTCTGCGGTCATCCCTGGCATCCCTTACTCCATCGGATAGATATGCTGCTGCTGGCGCTCGGCGACAATATCAATGATACGAATGATCTGGCCGGCGTTTTGTTGGTACTCCTGGTTGCCTTTCTGCCATGCCTGCACCCCCTCGTACCCCTGACCGAGCAGGGAGGTTTCCCAGAAGAGCCGCTGGTCACTGGTTGGACCTGCCGCCACACCCAGAAAGGCATGGCCGGGAATAATATAGATGAAAGGGCGCATATGCAGGCTCTCAAGAGCAGAGGCCATCGTCACCGTCGTCTCGACGCACATGCCCAGCCCTGATTGCAGCACATCTTTGGGCAGCAGAATATCCTCAAGCTTCGGCTGGCCGTATTCAATGGTAATACGGCTGTAGCGGATATGGTAATCCTGCTCCAGCGTATCGTAGATAGCATTGACCTGATTGATGACGTCCTGCTCGCTGCCATCGTAGCCCACCATCTCGTTGGTGCCTGAATAGACTGTCGGATTATTCTTGAGGCGATCAGTGGCCCGATTGATCAGTTGGCGGATGGCCGGGTCTTGCGGCGTCACCCAGGCGGCTAGAAAATCAGCGTTGTCGTGACTCTGCGGGTCTTCCCAGCTAATGGTGCGGCTGCTCAGCAAGCGCACCGGCTTGCTGTCGCTGCACGACTTGCCCGCCGCATTGCGCACCTGGAGCAAAACTTCACTGTCGCGGTGTGAGACGGCGGCGAGGCTATCGATCATATTGGGCAATATGGGCGGATGAAACGCTTGCGTGCGCCAGCCAGAGGTGGCCTCAACATCCATTGGTTCTTCTTGCGTAAAGCCTGGAATCTCGACGCTCAACGTAATCTGCTGGGGGATCGCGCTGCGATAGTGAACCGTGAGCAGGGAATCCAGGTTGCTATAGAAGCTGGTGAGCAATTCTGGCTGATTTGCGCCGCCAGCAGCCAGCGCCTCTGTATTGATGGCCCAGGTAAACTCGGTCCCACAGGCGCCCTGGCCGTAGAGCGCGTAGGTGTGCTGATACTGGAGATAGGACTCTACCCCCCCACCCACATAGGCGGCGGCTGCCAGGAAGAGGCCCAGCAGGAAGAGGCTCAATTTCAGCGCGTGTTTCCCCATGATGCCCATCGGCACGATGCCTGTGTAAATCTGTATGCGAACCTACATCTACAAAAGCCTGACCCCAGTGGGCGCGCCGGAGTGAAGAAAAGAGAGATAAGGAGGCTTCCCTTTTCCTTGCTTACTTGCCTGCCCTCTTGTCCTGGCAACAGAGTAGCACAGGGAGTGTATCTCAACAAGAGAAGTTGGTACTTTTGGGTGGCGCTACGCGCTTTGCACTTCCGCTGGCGTTTTCTTCTCGAAGGCCAAGCCGTCACCAGAGGCGGCCACATCAATGACGATGTGATCGCCTTCCTTGAAGGCGCCTTGCAGCAGCAGGCGCGAGAGCGGATTCTCGATCTCCCGCTGAATGGTCCGCTTGAGCGGGCGCGCCCCAAAAACGGGGTCGTAGCCCTCGCGGGCCACCAGGTCTTTGGCTGCCTCGCTCATTTCCAGCGTGATCTTGCGCTCCGAGAGCCGCTTGCGCAGGCTGCGCACCTGAATCTCGACGATCTGCTTGATCTGATCCTGACCCAGCGCGTGGAAGACGATCACCTCATCGATGCGGTTGATGAACTCTGGTCGGAACTCTTCGCGCAGCCGCTCGCGTACCTCTTTGGCGACCTCATCTTCTGTCAGGCCGTCCAGTTCATGGAGCCACTGGTTGCCCAGATTGCTGGTCATAATCACGACGGTATTCTTGAAATCTACCGTGCGCCCGTGCCCATCAGTCAGCCGGCCATCATCCAGGAGTTGCAGCAAGACGTTGAAGATGTCGCTGTGCGCTTTCTCGATCTCGTCAAATAGTACTACGCTGTAGGGCCGGCGGCGCACCGCCTCGGTCAACTGGCCTCCCTCATCATAGCCCACATAGCCTGGAGGCGCGCCCACCAGCCGGCTGACGGTATGCTTCTCCATATACTCGGACATATCGATGCGCACCATCGCCTGCTCATCATCAAAGAGGAACTCGGCTAGGGCACGGGCCAGTTCGGTCTTGCCCACGCCGGTTGGCCCCAGGAAGATAAAGCTGCCAAGCGGCCTATTCGGGTCTTGCAGCCCGGCCCGCGAGCGGCGCACTGCATCTGAAACGATAGCGATAGCTTCATCCTGGCCGACCACGCGCTGATGCAGTCGCTCCTCCATGCTGAGCAGCTTCTGCACCTCGCCCTCCATCATCCTGGACACTGGGATACCCGTCCAGCGTGCGACGATTTCGGCAATGTCTTCCGCCGTGACCTCTTCCTTGAGCATGCGCCGGTTCTGCTGGAGCTCTCCCAGGCGCGCCTTGGCTTCCTCAAGCTGGCGCTCCAGATCGGCCACCGCCTTCTTCTTCTCCAGGTGCGCGGCCCAGGCGTCGGCAGTGTTGCGCTCCTGGGCGGAGCGGAAGGCGCGCTCAAGCTCGATATGGGCCTGATCGATCTGCTCGTTGAGCGCCCGAATGCGCTCAATCGGCTCCTGTTCGCTTTGCAGGTGCATCTGGATGGAGCGCCACTGCTCGTGCAGGCTCGCCAGTTCATGCTCCACCCGCGCCAGCCGCTCGATGCTGGCGGCGTCGTTCTTGTCGTGTAGTTCCTGCTGCTCGCCCACCAGCAGGCCGATCTTGCGCTCGGCATCCGCCAATTCCACCGGCTTACTGTCCAGCGTCACGCGCAGACGGCTGGCCGATTCATCGACCAGATCGATGGCTTTGTCCGGCAAGAACCGATCAGTGATATAGCGATGCGAAAGCTCGGCGGCGGCCACCAGCGCTTCATCGGTGATGCGGATGCCGTGATGCACTTCATATTTGATGCGCAGGCCGCGCAGAATCTCGATGGTCTGCTCAACCGTTGGCTCGCCGACCATGATCGGCTGGAAGCGGCGCTCCAGCGCGGCATCCTTTTCGATATACTTGCGATACTCATCCAGCGTAGTCGCGCCAATGCAGTGCAGTTCGCCGCGTGCCAGCATAGGCTTGAGCATGTTGGAGGCGTCCATCGCGCCCTCGGCGGCGCCCGCGCCAACAACCGTATGCAGTTCATCGATAAAGAGAATAATCTGTCCGTTGGAGGTTGTCACCTCTTTTAAGACCGCCTTCAGCCGGTCCTCAAACTCGCCCCGAAACTTCGCGCCGGCGATCAGCGCCCCCAGATCGAGCGCGACCACGCGATGATTGAGCAGGGTGGTGGGCACATCTTTATTGACGATGCGGTTTGCCAGCCCCTCGGCGATGGCCGTCTTACCCACGCCTGGCTCGCCGATCAGCACCGGGTTATTTTTGGTGCGCCGGCTGAGTACCTGCACGACGCGGCGAATCTCTTCATCGCGCCCGATCACCGGGTCCAGCTTGCCCCGCTCGGCCTGCTCGGTCAGGTCGCGCCCGTATTTCTCCAGCGCCTGATATTTGCCTTCCGGGTTCTGGTCGGTGACGCGCTGGCTGCCGCGAATCTGACTGAGCGCTTTCTGCGTAGCGTCGGGTGTTGCTCCCGCCTGACGCAGCAGGCGCGGCGCGGCGCCGTCGCGCAGCATTTCCAACCCCAGCAGCAGATGCTCCGTGCTGAGGTAGTCATCCTTAAACTTCTCGGCCTGCTTCCAGGCATCCTCAATCACCAGGCGCAGGCGCGATGCAACCATTGGCTCCAGTCCGCCGTAGACTTTAGGGAGACGGTCCAGTTCGGCGGTCACCTGAGCGCGCAGGTTGGTGGGGTTGCCGCCAACCTTGGTGATGATTTCAGGCACAACGCCGCCATCCTGCTCTAGCAAAGCGGCCAGCAAATGCTCGGCGTCCACCTGGCTGTGGTTGCGCTCCTGGGCCATCTCTTGCGCCCGCTCAAGCGCTTCGCGGGCTTTTTCGGTAAAGCGATCTATCTTCATTGCCATACAGTCGTCCTCCTGCGCGGGTTGAATACAAGGAGACATCAGGGAGGCGCACTATCAACTCGCGCTCCTCTCTTAGAGTATAACACTATGATAGTGTTCTTGCAATAACTCTTGATAACGTCACTATCAAGTGTTGGTATCCCTCTGCGCTTCTCCCCGCGCGGTTCCTGTAATCTGCGATCCAGGCAGGCTTGACAATGCCACCTCTTGCATGCTATGCTTGACGTAGGCTGATACCTGTGTTCACGCTCAGTATCCAACCTATTCCTCGTTTCGGTTCCCGGTCCTTCTTTGCTAGTAAATTTGTCGCTGAAGCCGTACCCTTCATGGCTCTATTGGCGACTCTTTCTATAGCACCATCTGGAGATACTCCTATCCGGCCTCCCTGGAATGTAGGGATGCTCGCTGATAAATCGCTTCTGGCCTGAGGTGATCCGCGAAGAAATGGGGCTTCGCGTCTTCATAAATTTTTTGCCCTGGATTCTCTTTATCTTGACGAAAGGGGTCTATTTCAGTGGCGAAATCCTTCTCTCTGGCTGGAAGCCGCAGGATCGGCATCCTCACTCTTGCGTTGTTGGTGCTATTGGGGCTGGCAATGATGCTGGCTACCCCCTCGGCAGGCGCGAGCGCGCAGCTTCTTCACAGCCCGGTGCAGGGGCTGAAGCACGGCAAAAACAGCACCAGCACCAACTGGTCTGGCTATGCCAACACCGGCACGACCTTCAGCGATGTCAAAGGCTCGTGGACCGAGCCTTCAGCCTCCTGCTCCCCAGGCCAAACCGCGTATTCTTCCTTCTGGGTGGGCATCGACGGCGATACGACCAGCACCGTTGAGCAGACTGGAACCGATGCCGATTGCTCCAGTGGCACGCCCACCTATTATGCCTGGTACGAAATGTATCCAAAGTTCCCAGTCAACCTCAGTAACCCCGTTTCCCCTGGCGATTCCATGACTGCTGAGGTGAAGTATAACGGCAGCAGCAGTTTCACCCTGACCATCACCGATAACACCAAAGGGTGGAACTTCAGCACCAACCAGACTTCCCGCAAGGCCAAGCGTGGCTCGGCGGAGTGGATCGCCGAGGCGCCCTCTGGCTCCGGTGGTGTGCTGCCCCTGGCAAATTTTGGTACGGTCAACTTCAGCAGTTGCACCGCGAATGGTGTCTCTATCTCTAGCAACCCGAACCCCGATGCTATCACGATGGTAACCTCTGGCGGCACGGTGAAGGCACAGCCCTCTGGCCTGGGCAGCGGCGGCGCCAGCTTTAGCGTCACCTGGCAGCATAGCTAGAGTGGCGTTTTGTGAGAGCGCTTGCGATAGCACGAGGAGCGCGCCGGGATTCCCCATTTCCCGGCGCGCTCCTCGTTGTTTATGATTTGCGTGCCAAGGCGCTCTATCTCTCCTGTGCTATTCCCTGGCTAGAGGATACGCACGGAGCCTGGCCCATCAAAGGGCGGAGCGGGCTGATACGCGATCACGATCTCTGCCGCAACCGGATTCGGCTGAAGCGGCTGGCCGGTGGCCGCATCGGTGATCATCAGCAGAAGTTGATCGCTTGCGCCAGGCGGCGTGGGGCGCAGCGGTGTGACCTGCAAGGCGCCTTCAGCTACGCCGCCTGGCCCTGGCACGCTCAAATTGATGCCCGGTCCACCCAGATAAAAGGCATCCTGGGCGGCGGGCCAGACGCGCACCGTTATCGTGGCGCCTGGCTGCAAACCGCCTGGGGCCGCAAATTGCGTCGCCAGCCGCACGCGGATGTCACCCGTTTGCAGCGGGCGCATGCCCCTGGCAAAGAAGGCCGTAGCCTCGATGGGGCTTGCTGGAGCCTGCGCCGGAGCCTGTGCCCCAAACTGGCCAGGCTGTTGAGGCCAGGCTTGCTGCGGCATCTGCTGCGGCTGTGCTGGCTGCTGAGGCCAGGCTTGCTGTGGCGCTGGCTGCTGAGGCCAGGCAGGTTGTGGCTGCGCTGGTTGCTGCTGAGGCCAGGCTTGTGGCTGCTGCTGAGGCCAGCCAGCCTGCTGTGCTGGCTGCGGCCAGCCGGCTTGTTGTGCTGGTGGTTGCTGTGGCTCCGGCCAGCCTGGCTGCTGGCTGAACCCGCCGCCCGGCCCTGATCCCGGAGCCGGTTGCGCGTAGCCTGGCATTTGGCCGGGCATCGGGTTAAAAGGGGCTGGGCCAGAACTGGGAGCCTGCCCCTGGCCGAGTTGCCCCACGATGCTCGCGCCACATTGCAGGCAAAACTGCTTATTTGCCATCGTTGGCTGGCCGCATTGCTGGCAGATGATCTCCTGAGGCCCGGCAGCTTGCGCTGGGCTGGCTGGCATGGGTTGGATTGGCGGCTGAAAGGCGGCCTGTGGTTCTGGCTGCTGGTAGGCAGGTCCAGGAGGCTGCGGGAATGCTCCAGGCTGAGCCGGCGCGGCGTAGGGCGCCGGCTGTGGTTGATATTCTGGCTGGGGTGGCGCAGCAAAGGGCGCCGGCTGTGACGCGGGCGGCTCTACGGCAGGCAGACCACCTGTTGGAATGATCGTCGGTTGAGTGGGCGAACGTGGCGCCGGCTCTGCTGCTGCCTGGCTTGCCATGATTCCGGTGACGAGCTTGAAGGTCAGTTCGTTCGCGCCAATCTTAATCGACTGGCCGTTGTGCAGCACAAAGGGATAGAGAATCTTCTCCCCATCCACATACGTGCCATTATTGCTCTGCTGATCTTCAATCACATAGCCCACATTGCTGCGGCGGATAATGGCGTGCCGGCGCGAGACACTGCGATCTTCGGAGAGGACGACATCACTGGTCGAGAGCCGGCCAATGGTGATCTCGTCTTTCTCCAGCCCGTACTCTTGCAACTGGCCGTCGGGCCGTCTAAGGATCAGCCTGGCCGATGCCTGCTGTGTGCGTGGTGCAACCAACGTTGCATCATTTGCTCCTGGTGCCTGGTTATCTTGAGACTCCATGCTTGTTTACCTCGCAGTCCGCGCTGTGTTCCAACCACCCCGCCGCACCCCAGCATTGAGTGGCATCTGCTGGTTCCCCTGATGTCTCCCTGCTCATCCATCATCTTATCATATTCTGGCAACAGGAAAATGTGCCTTCGCTCACATTACGAGGCGACGACTTCTTCTCGTTTTTGTGTCTCTTTATCTGGCTGTTGCTGGCTCGGCCCCGGACGTTGTCCGGCCATTTCGCCGGCGCGGATGGCCGGTAGCTCGGTGATCTCCCGGCCAACGAAGAAATCAAGCAGCCAGTCGGTGGCAACGCGCAGACGCATCAATCGGTGTGGCATCTTGGCAAGATAGGCTCCGCGCCACATCAGCCAGGCAATCAAACCGGAGAAGCGAAAGCCATAGATGCTTGCCACACCCGTCTGCTTCCCCACGAGCGCCGACTGGCCGATGGGATGATACCGAAAGGGCTGAAGCGGCTCGCCCCGCAGGGTGGCAACGATGTTGCGGGCGACCAGCGGCCCCTCTTGCTGGGCGTTCTGCGCGGTGGCAGCATACGGCTGTTCGCTGCCCGCTTGGGGCACAGCGGCACAATCACCCAATGCCCAGACGCTGGGCTGCTCAGGCACTGCGCACTGCTCATCAACGATGATCGCTCCATGTTTATTATGCTTGCAATTCACCTCTTTGACTACGCGCGGTGGAACCACGCCACCTGCCCAGATCAGCAGGTGGGTCTTGATGCGCCTGCCATCGCTTGTTTCCACGCAGTCCGGTCCTGCCCCAGAAATCAAAGTGTTCAGCCAGACCTCGACACCGCGCTGCTCCAATTTTTTCTGCGCGTAGGCGGCCAGATGCTCATCAAATTCAGGCAGCAGGCGCCCTTCGCCATGAATCAAAACCGTGCGCACATCGTTGGGCAGAATGCGCGAATAGCGCTTGCAGGTTTCGCGGACCAGATCGTTGATCGAGGCCATAATCTCAACACCGGAGAAGCCACCGCCGCCAACCACGATGCTCAACAGTTCCTGGCGCAGGTCCGCGTCGGGTTCTTCGTCGGCGCGTTCTATCAGCGCCAGCGCCCGGTTACGAATCGCAGCAGCATCACTCAATGCCTTGATAGGCAGCGAGTTTTCCGCCAGCCCGGAGATGCCATAGTAGTTGGTCGTCGAGCCAAGGGCGATGACCAGATGGTCGGCCTCCAGGGTCTCTTGCGCTTCAGGAATAGCGTCGTCTGGGCGGGCAAGGGTAACCGTTACTCGCTTGCTTGCCAGATCAATGTGATCTACCCTCCCTTGCATAAACTGGATGCGCCGACTAAAGCGGCGGATGGCAACGCTAATATGCCGGGTATCCAATTCTCCCCCGGCCACCTCGGTAAGCATTGGAGTAAATAAAAAGTAATTGTTTTGATCGACCACTGTAATCTGGGCATCTGCGGCGTTCGGCAGCAACCTCGCCAACTCTTGAGCCACATTGATGCCTGCAAAGCCTGCCCCCAAGATAAGAATCTTCGGGCGTCCTGATACGCTCATGCTTATACTCCTGTGGTAGCTTCTGCCCCCGCTTCTTGAAGAAAAGCATGCGCACTGGCAATCTCATGCTGAAGTTCGACGCTGGTGCGAGTAGCGGCTGGCAAACTTCTTGCGCGGCAAGAGCTATGCCAGAAAGCCAACCAGACCCATCCAGCCGGCGATTCGGTTGCGAGCAGTCCTGGAGCGGTACAGCGCCATAAGGGTATGCTTCTTGCAATTCGTTTCTGCTTGCGCTTCCCTTGTTCTGCGTCGTAACGCGATGCAGCAGGTCTTCTTATGCTCTGCGAAGAAAGGATCTGTGTGTCTATGGCAACCGCAGGCAACGCTGGCGCGGGCGGTCTGACTGGCTTCCTGCGCAGTCACGTTGGCTTTATCCCCAACCCCATCAGCAAACGCAGCAAAACGCTGGCCCCGCGTATCCGCGATGCGCAGGTTTTTGATTCGATTTGCCCTTACTGTGCCGTCGGATGCAGCCAGAAGGTCTACGTCAGGGATGGCAGAATTCTTGACATTGAGGGCAATCCCGAAAGCCCGATCAGCGCCGGCCACCTCTGCCCCAAAGGCGCGGCTACCTATCAGTTTACGGTCAACCCCAACCGACCTCAAAAGGTACTCTACCGCGCGCCAAAGAGCCATCGCTGGGAGGAGCGCTCGCTTAGTTGGGCGATGGATCGTATCGCTCATCTGGTCAAGGAGACGCGAGACCGCGATCTGCAAGAGAAAAACAAGGATGGGCTGCCGATCAACCGGCTGGAGACTATCGGCCACATCGGCGGCGCGACGCTGGATAA
>CAZFWN010000097.1:0-20030 GCA_964522745.1 uncultured Ktedonobacterales bacterium | reverse complement strand
TACATAAGAGTGAATGAATACGCCCGGCGCGAAAAAACAGATTTCAAGGCAAAGAGCAATTCAAGAAGTCGTGACGACGAGGTCACTGCGCGGCTGTGGGGCCACAACAACCCGGCAAAAGAAGTCAGGCGGTTGCCTGCCATTTTTCTACTAAGGAGCAGTTCAATGATCGTCGTCATGCAACAACACTGTACTGATGCGCAAATCGAGCATGTGCAGGTCTTCCTCAAAAATCACGGGCTGAGTGGGCACCTTTCGCGGGGAGCCGAATTGACTGTAATCGGCGTCCTCGGAGCAGTTGGCCCTTCCGGCACCCGGACCACTGCCGGAGGCATCAATCCCTCGGTTGGGGATGCCCTGGAAGGACTATCAGGCGTCGAGCGGGTTTTGGAGGTGTCCAAACCCTATAAATTAGCCAGCCGCGAGTTTCATCCAGATAATACCATTGTAGAGGTTCCTGCGGCCTGTGTGGCATCGGGCGTCGTGCCAATTGGCGGCAGCAGCATCGTTATGATGGCTGGCCCCTGCACCGTAGAAACCGAACATCAGTTGATGACCACCGCCGAAGCCGTGCGCAAGCAGGGCGCGGTCATTCTGCGCGGCGGCGCCTTCAAACCTTCCACCTCTCCCTATAGCTTCCGGGGACTGGGCGAGCCTGGTCTGAAACTGCTGGCAAAGGCCCGCGATGCGTTTGGCATGGCCGTCATCACCGAGGTCATGACCCCCACCGATGTCGAACTGGTCTGTGACTATGCCGATATTCTGCAAATCGGCACGCGCAATATGCTCAATTACATGCTGCTCGACGAGGTCGGCAAGGTCAACAAGCCGGTGATGCTCAAACGCGGCATGTCGGCCACATTCGAGGAGTGGCTGCTGGCCGCCGAATACATTCTCTCGCAGGGCAACCCCAACGTGATTCTCTGCGAACGTGGCATCCGCACGTTCGAGAAGATGACACGCAATACAATGGATATTAGCGCAATTCCAATGATCAAGCGCCTCTCTCACTTGCCTATCGTCTCCGATCCCAGCCAGGGAACTGGTCGGCGCGATCTAGTCACTCCGCTCACGCTGGCCTCCATTGCGGCTGGCGCCGATGGGCTGTTGATTGAGGTACATCCAAATCCCGACGAAGCCCTCAAAGACGGCGCGCAATCCCAAACTATCGAGCAGTTCAGCCAACTGATGCCGACGGCGCACGCGGTTGCCGCCGCCATCGGACGCGCGCTGATCACAGGATAGGCAGCAGCTTGAAGCAGTGTTTTGGCAGGGTGAGGGGCTTTGCATTTCCACTTCTGTGTACCTGAAAAAGAAGACGCTCCCAACAGCATTCTTTGATAAGCATGAGGAGGGAAAAATGCCACTCATCACTGTATCTTTCCCTAGAATACTGCGCCCGAAAGTGGATCAGCAAGCCGCTGTCACGGTTGAAGGCAATACCGTACAAGAAGTCATCGATGCGCTCGATCATCGCTATCCTGGCTTGCGCTTCCATCTGTGTTACGAAACGGGCGAGCTTCGCCCGTTTGTAAATATCTTCTTGCAGCGCATCAATATCCGCTCTCTCCAAGGGTTAGAAACACCGATCCCACCGGAGGCACGGTTGCAGATTTTGCAATCCGTCGCCGGTGGGTAACGCCGGCGTGCTGCTCGTTCCCTATTCTTCTTTGGCCGAGACGCGGCATTGCGCTTCAACAAATGGAGGTAAGAGTCATGGCAAAGCATCACGCCTATGCACCTGGGACCACCTTGCTCACGCTTGGGACCAAGCGTGGACTGTTCCTGGCCGCTTCCCCCAATCGAGAACACTGGACGTTTGAAGCAACCGCCCTGCAAGGGCGAAGGGTCTATAACGCGGTAGTGGATCAACGGGTGAACTGTCGATTATTTGCGGCAGAAAATGGGGATTTCTTTGGATCCTTTATTCGCTATAGCGATGATTTAGGGCAGACCTGGCAGGAGCCAAAGCGCGGCATCCAGTTTCCTGAGGAAAGCCACCTGAAACTGCAAAATATCTGGACGATTGAGCCTGGCCGCTCAACTGAACCAGAGATTCTCTACGCGGGGGTCGATCCGGCCAGCCTGTGGATAAGTGTGGATCAGGGTGAGACGTGGGAACCTGATCCAGCGTTGCTCACCCATCCGACCCGTGAACAATGGCAACCGGGCGCAGGCGGACTCTGCTTGCATACGATCATCGCCGATCCAAGCAACCCATTGCGCATGTGGGTCGGAATCTCCGCCGTCGGCTGCATGCGAACCGATGATGGAGGCAGGAGCTGGGTCTTCGCCAATAAGAACACGCGGGCCGATTTTCTCCCCGAACGCTATCCTGAGTTCGGACAATGTATCCATCGCCTGGTTCAGCACTCGACCAATCCCGACATCCTTTACCAGCAGAATCATTGTGGTATTTACAAGAGTCTCAATGGCGGCAACGACTGGATCGATATTCAGCACTCCCTGCCCTCGGAGTTTGGTTTTCCTCTCGCCATCGATCATCACCATCCTGAGACTGTCTTTGTGATCGTGGAGGAGCCGGAAGGTCGTCATAATATCGGCAAGCAGTTTACTATCTATCGCACGACCACTGGTGGGGAAAGCTGGGAACCGCTGACGAAAGGGCTACCAGATGGCGCCCAGGTGAAGCTTGGGGTGCTGCGGCATGGGATGTGTACCGATCAGCATGATCCGTGCGGGATCTATGTGGGCACCAATACCGGCCAACTGTTTGCCAGCCATGATGGTGGCGAAACCTGGGCGCTGATCGCTGATTATCTGCCTCCGATTTATTCAGTGACAGCGACGGTGCTAGGAGGGGCTTGAGCGGCCAGGCCAGCACACAAAGCGAGGCGCCTGAAGCGTATCTAGTGTCTGCTCAATGCTGACAGCGAGCGGGCGGTCAGTGCTGACCTGAAGGTGGCGTATTCCCTCCGCCTCCTCGCTGGAGAACGCTTCCCAGGCGGCTCGCTGCGCCTCATAGAGTTCAGGGCGGCCATCCGAGGCGCGCGACGCCTCGGATGCAGCTTCCATCTGCCCGGCAACCCGCGTCGCCCAGCGCTGGGTAAGCCGCTCTAGTGCCACCTCTCGCGGGCAGAGACACTCGACAAAAACGGCCCTGGCCTGAGCCTGCTGTGCCAGGTGCGCCGCCGCCAGGCGATCCGCCCGCCGCAGAAATGAGGCATCCAAGATGACTGAGCGGCCCGCCGCAAGCGCCCCCCTGGCACCCTCAAGCAGTTCCTCATAGGTGCGCGCCGTCCATTCACGACCATACAGGCCAGCGCCAAAGTCCGCCGCTTCTGGCCGCGCAGCCAGAAGGCCGGCCAGCCGCTTACGGATGGTATCAGAGGAGTACAACGCCCAGCCAAGTTCCTGCTGAAGCCGCGTGGCGAGTGTACTCTTTCCAGTACCCATCACGCCCCCAACCAGCAGGAGCGTCGGTTCGAGCGCACCATCCATATACTGCGCGGCCAGAGAGAACAGGGCGCGGGCTTGTTGCAAGGCAGCGTCGCGCTGGGCCGGAGGCACTTCTGGCTCATCAAGCTGAAACGCAGCAACTTTACCACGAACCCAGGCACGATAACAACCATAGAAAGGCAGCAACTCGCACAGCGCCTCATCTCCCGTCTCCTGCACATAGGCATCGACAAATGCCCGCGAGAGATCAGCGCGGCCTGCCGCATCCAGTTCCATCATCAGAAAAGTAATCTCGGCAGCCACATCACTGTAGCGAAAGCGCTCATTGAACTCGATGCAATCCACCACCGCGAGCCGGGGACCGGAAGCCCCTGACCCATCCCGGATATACACATGCTGCAAACGCAGGTCGCCATGACAATCGCGGATACGCCCCTCACGCACGCGGCTGGCAAAAAGCGGCGCCCGCTCATTAAGAAAACGGTGGACGGCATCGATGCTCTGCTGATAGGTGGCAGCATCAAGCGCGCGGCCTACATAAGGCCGGGTCTGCGTAAAGTTTTCTTCCCAATTGCCTTCAATCACCTGCCGCTCGCCAAAGCTGGCAATGCGCGCATCCGTCTGGGCTGCGCGGTGAAACGCGGCAATATACCGGGCAACCGCTGCAAGCAGCGCGGGTGTAGCCGTTCCTGCCTGTACTCTTGCTTCCAATGTTGCCTCATCAGGCAGTCTGACCATCACGACCGCGTAGTCGATGACCCGCCCATCATCAAGCCAGGCGCCTGGTTCGGGAACCTCAGCAGGTGGGAAAAGCTGCCCAAAACGCGCTTCGCCGGAAGACAGGAGCAACACCGGGGCAACCCCCAGGTACACATCTGGCGCCAGCCGCGCATTCAGCCGTACCTCCTCCGCGCAGAAGTGCCGGCGCAGAGCAGGAGTCGAGTAATCAAAGAAGCCAAAATTTCTTGGCTTTTTGAGTTTATAGGCGCGATCTTTCGTCAACAACACTGCCGAGGCATGCGTCTGGCGCAGCGTGATCTCATCGCCAGCGCGCGCAACTGGAAAGGCTTGTGGGTGGGCCAGCATTTCCAGGAGCGTCGCAAAATCGGGTGGCTCCGCTTTTGACATTGCCTGGTTCTCAGAGAGTCTCATGGAGCGCCTCCTTTCTACCCTCGCTGGGAAGCATACGCGGAAGATGCAGCCGGGCCACACCGATCCGGGTATCAGCCATCCCATAGTAGACATCGAACCCCTCAGCGTCATCGGCATCTGGGCGCGAGTCAATGCCGGAGGGAAAGACGACACTGGGCACTACCCCTTCGCGCTCCTCCGGTAGCTCTGGCGTCAAAAGTGGCATCGATGAGCGGTAGAGTACCCGACGGGCATTAGTGGCATCCAGTACCATCACTCCTGCCGAGTAGCGCAAGCGCTCCTGGAGGTGCATCCCCTCCACCAGATGGCCGGAGATACCATGATAGACGATGAGCCAGCCATGACGGGTCAGGACGGGCGGCGTGCCACCGCCAATTTTGATATTCTCCCAGGGCTGCTCAGGCACCGCCAGCAAATGGGTATCTTCAATCCAGGTAAGCGCCTCTGGATCGGCCAGCGCCCGCTCTACGGAGAGGTGAGACATCCAGAGGCTTTGCCGCCGCTCGGTGACGCCTGGGGGCACGATCATATGTACCGTACCATCCGCCTGCGCCACCAGATACGTTGGGCGGTGGATGAGCGCAAAGCTCTGGCGACCATGCTCATCCATCACCACATCAGGGAAAAAGAGGCCGTCTTTGTTTCCATAGGCGTTGAAATCAACTGGGCAGCTTGGAGCAAAGCGCAGCACCCCCAGCCGCTGCCAGGAGAAGAGGTTTTTGGAGATGGCGAGTGCAATGCGTGGCCCTAGTAGGGAATACGCGGTATAGGTCATGACATACAGGTCCAGCGGGCGCACATAGGAGATGCGCGGGTCTTCGCAGCCACCGCCTGATTTTGGATTCCGCTCGTAAGGTTCAGTGGGTTCAAGCGCTATGCCTAAGCGCTCAATACCAACGGGTCTCCCCTGGGCATCAAAGAGGACACGAGCCATGCCGATACGCGAAAAATTGCCCTCAGCCACGACCCTTGGAAACAGATACAACGCTCCATCGCGGCCACGAGCAGCAGCAGGATTCAAGATGCCCCACGCCTCACGCGGGTCACCTTCCGCCGGCTCAGCAATAATGCCCAGGCGCTCCATCGTGAAGCTGGTCTCCGGTTCGGCGCAAACATCAGTCATTGCGAGCGCCCTCGCTTTTCCAACTATTCCTACAACAAGCAATACCGATGGTTATTAGCATGTTCTATGCTAAACCAGGGCGGGTCGCGGCCTACCCATCTGGGGTGAACATCGTCCCCGCGCCCTGGTCAGTGAATAGTTCGCGGATCAGCACATGCGGCACCCGGCCATCCACAATATGCACGCGATGAACGGTGCCCAGCGCGGCCAATGCTGCCTCAGTCTTAGGAATCATCCCACCTTGCACTACCCCATCGGCAATCAGCTTGCGCGCTTGTGAGGCCGTCAACTCCGAGAACAGCGTGCCATCAGCCGCCTGAATGCCCGTCACGTTGCTGAGATAGATCAATTTATCGGCCTCTAACGCGCCAGCGATGGCAGCAGCCGACTCATCGGCATTAATATTGAGGCACTCGCCGGTCTCCCCATAGCCCAACGGTGCAATGATCGGTAGGTAACCATGCTGAAGCAATAAGCTGATCGGACTGGGATCAACCCGCACAATCTCGCCAACATAGCCCAGCGCTTCATCACGCTGACGAGCATAAATACATGGCCCAGCAATGCCACTCAGCCCGATGGCCTGCCCACCAAGCTGGGCAATCTGCTGCACCAGAGAGGTATTCACCTCTCCGATCAGCACCATCTGCGCAGCCTTGAGTGTGACCTCATCAGTGACTCGGCGCCCATTGACAAAGCGCGTTTCATGCCCAATACGCTCTAGCCACTGCGTAATCGATGGGCCGCCACCATGCACGATTACCGGAAGCGCGCCGACACGCTGCAACCAGATGGCATCTTCCAGCACATCGCGGTCACGTTCTAGCGTGCTTCCGCCCAATTTTAAGACCAGAATCTTCTTTTGCAAACGATTAATATACGGCAATGCCTCGCGCAGCACCGCTACAATGCGCTCATGCTGCTCGCCATTAGCTTTTCCTTTGGCAGCAGCGAGCGCCTCGGTTACATCAGTCATGCTACTTTCCTCGTATAGTGCATCAGAAAAGCAGACGCTCTCGTTTCGATCTGGCGTCTGCATCGAAACGAGAGCGCGAGAGTGCGCTTTCTTCACCAGTAGATAAACAAGAATACGCCCCCAAAAAGTCCTTTGTCAATAAAATGATGAAACACTGTGGCACATAAGGTGCGACATTCCCCCGCCCGGATAGCCAGCGGCAAGGACGGTACAGACATTGAAACTCACCAGTATGTACATCTGCTCACCCCTACCTCAACAACAGGGATTGTTTCCCTCCGCCATGCTAAGAAAAGGCGAAAACGTACTTCTGCCACCGGAAGACATTGTAGTGAAGCCCACAGACGAAAGATTCGCAAATTATTAGTGTTAAAAGAGGAAGACTCATAATTTGGGACTAGCGTGACATTGACGCAATGCCAGCCCTTGATGTTGGTGGTTTGCTCCCATCGCTCGAAAAGCACAGCTAGAGGAGAAGGAAAGCCATGCGGCTTGAGATATACATGAGCGACGAGAACAGTGAGTATCAGGAGCCTCTTCTCATTGCTGAGCAGGCTAGCCAGATTCCTGGTCTGGAGGTGGCTGTTATCAAAGTTGATGACCCAGACCAGCTTATCGCTTCATTTGGCAAAGCGCCCGCCTATTTGCTCGACAGCCAGATCGTCTCGCTGGAACCCTCGACCTGGAAGAGTTTCCTCATTCGGCTGCGCAAACAGGCCAAAGCACACCTGCGGGAGCATCCACCGCCTTCCCCCACCAAAGGTCAACGTGCCGAAGATTCGTCGCGCCTCTCCTCACACAATGCCTCTGAGAATGGTCATCTCCTGCTCACCATCGATATTTTCCGCGATTTGCGGGAAGAAGATCTTCACGCGCTCTACCGCCAGATGACTCAGCAAGTCTATTGCAAGGGGCAAATCATCTACCTGCAAGAAGAGCGCGCAGAGGGTCTCTATCTCATGACCCAGGGGCGGGTGCAAATTTACCGCCTGACAGCGAGCGGCAAGCGGCTTGAGCTGGCAACCATTCGCGCTGGCACGTTCTTTGGTGAGGAACTGCTCTTTGGAGATGCTGTGCATTATGCGTCTGCCGAGGCCGTCGAAGATACGATCCTTGGCGTCATGAGCCGCGCCGCTCTCGCACAGGTCATTCAAGCCTGGCCGATAGTAGCCCTTCGGATGATTAACGAACTAAGTCGGCGGATAGCCCTCAGCGCCGCTCGGCTGGAAGAACTCGCCTACCAGAATGCGCCCGCGCGGCTTGCAGCCGAACTCCTTCGCTTGAGCCAGGGACACAACGATGCCACCATCGCCATTACCCATCAAGAACTCGGTGAGATCACCGGCATGCTCCGCGAGACCGTAACCAAGATGCTCAACGAATTTCGGGCAGATGGTCTGGTAGAACTGCGTAGAGGACGGATTTTCCTGCGCGATGTCGCCCGCCTGCAAAGATTGCTGAGAGATTACGACGTTATCAGACCCCGTCAATTGACAGATCGCGCAGCGAGTTGATGGTTTTCAAACAGAAGAGCCTGGCTTCTGCTCGATCAAGGGCAGTCAAAGCCAGGCTCTTTTTCATCCTTCAGCCCCTCACCTCGCCCCGCGAACACCTTCTGCCACCTCGTTCCCCTGTATTGCAACTTTATCTCAAGGCGTGATAGCGCCAGGTTTTGGCAAAAACTAATAAATGTATACCGAAGACAGTGCTGGGACAGAACACCTTATCTGGCCCCGTTGCTCGCCAACGCGGTATCAAATCGATAATCTCCTACCAGATGAAGATGTTCCCACAGAATGGGGGAGAGATAAGGCCAGACATCTTCCGGTACTGGCTGCCCACGTTTTGCCAGCGCTGCTGCGGCAGCATCCAGATAGCGAGTATTCCAAACAACGATGGCATTCATCACCAGACCTAAGGCTAAGGCGCGGTTCAGCCGGGCCTCAGCCCCCCGGTCACTAAACCGACCCTGTTGACCAAAGAACAAGGCGCGAGCCAGCGCATCTAGCGACTCCGCTTTAATCAGACTTCTCAGAATACGTTGGCGCAGCGCGGGATCGAGCAGATAGGTAAGGATATGCTGCGTCCTGGCAATACGACCTATTTCTCGCAGAGCCTGAGAGAGCGGGTCTTGCTTGCGCGGCAGCAGCACCCGGTTCAGGAACAGGGCAGGAGTAACGCGCCCATCCTTCAGTGACGCCACTAACCGATTGAGTTCATCCCATTGCGCCTCAATGAGGGAATGGGGGATCGCGTAGCTCAAGACCGGATCGAGCGTGCCATAGTCCTCCCGTGCTTCTGCGCGGATCAACGACTGATACGACAGGTCGCGCAACGGAGGAGCAAACTGATAGCCAAGCAGGTGCAGCAGTCCAAAGAGCAACTCTGTAGAGCCTGGAGCGTCTGCCGTATGTTCACGTACAGGGTGCAAATGCTGGGCAAGCACCCCTTCTAGGAGATAGGTTGCTTCGTGAACTAATGGATCGATCATTCCAACCCAACGTTGGGTTCCCTGGTCTGAAACGTGGCTGTAGAGCGCTCGCGTGCTGCCCGATGGGTGATGGTGAGCAGATGACCCCACGCCTCCAGCCCCCAGATGGATCGTACTTGAGGCGGAGATCGCGCCAGAACCAAAGGCAGCAGCAAGCGGTAAATTTTGGTGAAAGTGGAGCAGTAGCTCATTGGCCTGTCGCAACGTCTCCTCTCGAATATACCAGTCGTAGACACGAACAAGTTGCCCATGTGGGATACCTGAAGCGGCAGACATCGTGGTCAATCCAATATTGGTTGCCTCAGCCACCAGCACAGCAAAGAGCGCTGGCCTGAGCAGGCTGAGTTGGTCTACGGTTGGCTCTCTCCTGGCTGTCAAGTGAACAAACGCCGAGGTAAACATGGTCCAACTATCTACTTCAAGGAGCAGCTCAGGCAGACCTACACGCGGCAGCAACGAAATCAATGCGCGCCGCAGCGGCGCTGCCGTTGGTGGCACTTGCAGTTGTTCTTGCTCTGTAATGATCAGTTTCCCCCCACGCACCTGAGCTATCCCATCCTTAGATAACTGTCTGGCCGCCTGGACCGACAGCGATTGCACCTCCGCCTCCGCGCGCTTGAGATAGGCAACCCCCTCCTGTGGAAAACCGCTTTCAGCAAACCACGATGTACGCCGCTGCTCCCACTCATCAGGAGCGAAGAGGGCAGCACGCCAACCAGCATAGCGTCTGCTCCCCTCTACCCTAAGATCGCCAGCCCGAAGCGCCTGGCGTGTCTGAAAAAGCAGGCAGAACTCCCAGGCGCGGCGGTTCACTTCATCGCCACCGGCGACAACAGACATCCAGTTCCGGGGAACAAACCCAAGCGGAATATCTTTGGGAACTTTTTTGCGGTTCTCCAGGTCCATCATCCGCAAGCTCTCCAGACCTTGCAGCACCTGAGTTGCAGCACCAGCCGCGCCGAAATGAAGCGTCTGAAGCACAATCCGCGTAAACTCACGCATCTGCGTATAGCGGCCTTTGAGAATCGCAAACAACGCCTCTACCTCGCTCTGGTCAAGGAACTGGCTTTGCTCCACCAGCGTACTCACCCGTTCGCGCGGAATGCGCTGAAAAATCTCCTCGCGCAGTTGCGTAGATGGAACAGTAGGATCGAGCAGTACCTTGGTGATGCGGCGGAAAATACGCGCACTGGTCAGATGCGTTTCAGTCTGCTCAACCCGCATCTCTCGAAGATCGGTGGTGCTTCGTGTAAACACACGCCCGATCAAGGTGTCAAACATCTCAACAATCACATCGGTAATCTCTTGCGCGCGAACTGCCAGAAAAGCCAGCAGCAAGGCATAGCGCTTCGCGGGCGGATAGCGCCTCAGCGCCTGAGCAGAGAGACGCTTCACGATGTCGGCCCACTGATCCAGGCGCTCTGGCTGTACGCCCATCCAATCGAGCGTGCTGGGCAGCACAGAGCGAATCAGTGCCAGCCGGTGGCATTCATCACGGATTGCGCGAGCCGAAGCCGCGTGGGGTGGCGCCACCAACATTGCCAGAGCGCTTTTGCCCTGATCCGCCTGGCAAAGCGCATCCAAGCGATCACACTGGAGCTGACTCAACTGCTGAGCCAGCCCGGCAAACAACTCCTCTTCGGCCTCATGTCGCGCGCGATAGACGATACGCTCAATAGTCGTCTTCCCGGTCGGGCGCAGAATCCCCTGGCGCACAACCCACTCATCAGCAGCATCCAGAAGCGATGCGGTGTTACCCGTTTGCGTGACGCGCTTATACAGGAAGGACCGTAGTTGCTGCGCCACCTCCCCAGTAAAGGGGTGCAGGTGCAAGTAATCCTGTACAGCTTTTACATCAGACACCGGCAGTGTTGGCCGTTTCTTATACCGATTGACAATATCTGACGTAAGGCCAAGTTGTGTACTGACCGAGTACATGATCGAATCGGGCAGCGCAGATGGATGAGGAGCCAGCAGATGCTCTGCACGCGCCCACACAATCAGCAGGGCACGAGCTAGCCGATGGAGGTCTCCATGTGCAGCATCAATAAGAGCCAGATCCTGAGTACTCAAGGACACACAAGGCTGGGATGCTTTGATCCCATTCTGTCCTCGCGCGTGTCTGGCATCTGGTGTCGTAGTTGCTGGCTTGATGTCTATCATGGCATCCATTCCAAGAGAGATGCTACTGGCTTCTCAGCAAAAACCGGAAAGAACTGGGACGCAGTAAATCCGATGAACTCGAATCAATGGTTTCAATGCCTGGCTGCTTAGCAGACCAGGGTATATCAAAGAGCTTCACCACCAGAGCGGTAATATTGTCCGGGCCGCCCTTCTCATTGGCGAGCCTGATGAGAGTATCGCCTGTCTGATCAGCACCCTGCCCCCCGCGCAAGATGGCCTCAAGATCGGGATCACGAACCATCTCCCAGAGACCATCGGAACACAGCAGCAATCGATCACAGGCGGCAACAGGCTGCCGAAATGTATCTATTTGCACCCACTCTTTCTGACCAAGAATGCGGTAAATCTGGCTCCTTCTTGGGTGGGTATAGACATCCTCGCGCCGAATAATATCAGCCACCACCAGGCTCTCAACAATCGAGTGATCGATAGTGATGCGGTGAAGAGAAGACTGCGGGCTGAGCAGGTAGGTACGACTATCGCCGACATTACACACATGCACCTCGTGACCCACCACCAGTGCCGCTGTCACTGTTGCCCCTATATTGGCGTACTCTTGCTGATTCAGCCGATAGAGTACCTGATTGGCGCTCTGGATCGCCTCCTCAAGCAATGGAAGTAAGTCCCGGCCAGGAAAATCATCCTGGATGAGAATTGGAGCCAGATAGCGAAAAATAACCTCAATCGTCATGCGGCTGGCTTTTTGCCCATTGGCATGCCCGCCCATCCCATCGCTTACCACAAAGAGGCCAAATGGCTGAAACTGTCCCTGCTCTCTTCGCGTACCCTGGACCACCAGAAAACTATCTTCGTTTTCCTGCTCAGCGCGTTTGCGCCCCCGATCTGTCCTGGCGCTGGCTTGCATCCCCAACAGCGGACGCTCGCCCCTCGAAATAACGGTGATATCTTCTCCCCGAACAGGGGGCAATGGAACGCCTGGTCGAGCAGAGAGAACTGATTCTTTGACGCTCTGCTGCGCTAGCGGCTTGTTGAGTGCGGGAAGGGAGGACGCCTGCTGAAGCGGCTCGTTTGAATAGGCAGATCGCTGAGCCGGCGCATCACTTCCTGCTGGAATGCCAGGGAGTTTGTGTCCACAGCCAACGCAGCAAGCAGAGCCGCTGGACTGTTTCAACCCGCACCAGGGACAGAAACGTGCTGGGCGAAATGGCAAGTCCAGACTCTGCATTGGTGCCACAGGAGCCGGAGATCTCCCCTTCAGAGCAGGTGGACCAGCATGGAATGGGGCCAATGACCGTATTTTGACGTAGGTACGCTGCGCATATCTTTTCAGACGCCGTTTCTTGTGCGCCTCTCTGTCTGGGTGAGGAATCAAGAGCAGGAGTACCAGCACAAGACAGAGAACAAGCCACCCAGCAAGAAAGAGCATGCCGATAGTCACCGGATCATCCAGAGCAAGAAAACCAGTTGCTACACCTTGCTTGTCAGTGCTGATTCCCCTGAGAGGCGATTGTCCCTGTTCCTGGGTCGCCAGGAAGCCCTGGGCGCTCATAAAACTGCTGGAGAGCGCCACGCCACGCAGAGGGGCCGGTGAGGGCTGTGGCGAGAGGACCGTAAAGTTCACCGTCACCACCGCCCCGGTATAGGTGCCCACAAAAATCAGGCTGTTCGTGCCAGTCAAGTCGGGAAGTTCCCAGGCATGCTCTGCATTAAACTGCCCATCTTTATCAGCCTTCACCTGTATAATCGGCTTCTGGTCTTGTTGATTGAGATACACCAGCACTGGCTCACCAGAAGCAAACCCTTGCCCGCGAAATCCTAACAACGTATGCGGAGGCGGCGAATAGTTATCCAGCACGACCCAGGGACTTAGCTTCTGGATATTCAGGCTCATGACCACGCGGTCCTGGTGATGCCATCCAAAAAACGAGAGCGGATAATCACCTGGCGGCAGCATCGGCACCACCGCGCGCCCGGCCAGGTTGCCACCAGCATTCGTAGAGGCGCGCGTCAGCAATGTGCCAGGCATCGATGATGGCACATCACCCAACGTTCCCAGATAAACCTCTACCCATTCGTTTGGCTGAAATCCATTCCCAGCGAACCCGAAACCATGCTCAGGCTGGATACTATAGGAATCTAGCCCTACCTGAGGCCCAACAGTACCCGGCTGCCCAGAGGGCGGAGCAACAAGCGGCTTCACAGCCTCCGTCGCGCGCAGAGGATGCCCACCTGCCCTCAACTGAAACGCTCTCATCACAGCCAGGCCGATGGTCGGTCTCTGCGACGCGCCAGCTCCTCCTGCAAGGAACGTCACCAGCGGCACCAAGAGGAGCAGCAAGAAGGAGAAGGCTGATTTATTCATGGATGGACCTCCCTCGATATTGGAACGGCCTCAACGCCGGTTCCACTTCTTCCTAATAAGCAGTTACCTTCCATCTAATGGGCAGCTAAAGGGCGCCTGCGGAGCAGTTTGCACTGGCGTCTCAGCAGGCATAACATCTACCGTCGCCAGAGCGGTAGCGCCACTGTTCTTTCCTACGAGCGTAAATATCAGCTTGCCAGGCTGCGTGTCCCCAGGAATGAGATACCCGCCAGCGGCGCCAGCAGCCCCCTGATCATTGGTGCTGAAACAACTGACCAGAGTGCCTTGGGTATCCGAGGAGCTACTCGCGTAGACATGCACCACCTCATTGCGCGCAAAACCGGCGGCATAGAAGGTGAGTGTCGTACCAGGGCTGGCGCCATAGGCGCTCGGCACAGCAGTCGGCGTATAGGGAAGCACGGTAAAGGTTGCGGTAGCCGATGTCCGGCTGCGCTGACCAATAAAGATAACCGTCTGCGTTCCCTTCAAACCAAAAGGAATGATGAACCCAGGGACATTGGCAAAGGCTCCCTGATCGTTTGTCTGGAGAGTGAGTACCGGCGGCCCATTGAGCGTATTGACATAGACCGCTACGGGTTCATTTGGGCCAAAATCCTGCCCAGAAAAGCTGAGCGTGTTATTCGCCTGAAGTGCATAGCTGGAGAGTTGGACACTAGGATATAAACTCAGCAAGAGAAACGGCACAGCCACCGGGTCTTTACTTTTGTCACCAATAAAAATGAAAGCATTGTTGCCTATCGCGCCAAAGGGCACCGTCAGCGAAGCATCAGAGACAGTTCCATCCCGATCCGCCTGGAAGGTCATAAGCGGGGCAGTTCCCACACTATTCCAGTAGACGCTGACTTTTTCTGAGGGCGCAAAACCACTGGCAGAGATGCCCACCACATCACCTGTGCGGCCCACCTGGGTGCCTAGCGTCACCGTTGCCATACCGCTGTCAAGAACACCCATCGCCTGAGCAACGTTCGAGCTATGGCGCTGGCGCGCCTCAATGATGAATGTGCCGGCTGGCTGGGTATCTGGCAGTGTAAGGACAACGCTCCCAAATGAGCCAGTTTTATCGGTTTGTGTCAGGGTCAAGTGATGACCACGATCTGTAGGGTGTTGTTTCAGTATAAAATCAATGATTGCTTTGGGGTCAAAATTACTGCCCATCACTCCAATGCTGGAGCCAGGGCGCACCAATCCTGGAATGAGCAGAAGAAACGGCTGGCGGACCCCACTAATCGCCGGCTGGCTTCCTGCCGCCAGAGTAGCCGGAGGAGAAGATACATGGCGGGCAGCCGGAGTCGCGCCAGCGCTTTTGCCGGTGTTATCGAGCAAGGTTCCCCCAGGCGCCAACGATCTCAGCGAGGCACTCACAAGAATTGCCAGGAGAAGAAGAACGCCAGCAGCCCAGAATAGCACCCGGCGACTCATAGCGCTCACCTCCGATACTGAAGCGATAGAAAGCTCAACTCACCAGATAAGCTCTTGCTGTATTCCAAATTTCAACATTCGCGGCTGGTGACTTAGAAGCCACCAGCGATTAATCTCCCCCAGAAGGCGTATCGAGCGTCACTAATTGCCGGCGATGCGCGCCAATATGCTGCGTTTTCTCCCAGTTATTAATGCCGCGCAATTGCCGAAAGGTTGCTCGTAGCGCTGCATAGGAAAGCATCCACTGATAGGGCAGATAGCCGGCAGCCATGACCAGCGGGGTTTTCCACGACGGTTTCAGCCCATGCGCGTCGGTAAACTCGTAGAGGCCGATCACTGCGATCAGAAAATGCGCGATCAGGAGATAAAAAGGTAAGTCTAATATGATAGCAATGCCTGCCGGGGTCTTCACCACAATCATCATCACCAGCGACATCAACACATAGATTCCCAATACTGCCTGCGCTGATGGAAAGGCCAGCGTATAGATAGCCAGGAAGCGCTGGCTTAGAGAGGGCAGACGTTTCCATTCGCCCTTCATTAAGGTTTGCAGAAAGCCCTGACTCCAGCGTGTGCGCTGCTTGATAAACTGGCCTATTGTTGGGGGTGTCTCTTCGCGCGTGACATAGCGATCATCGTAGACCACCCGCACCGACTCACCCAGGCAACTGATCCGAATCCCAATATCCGCGTCTTCGGTCAAGTTGTATTCATCCCAGCCACCAAGACGCTTGAGAATGTCACGGGTAAAAAAAACCGTATTGCCCCCCAGGGTGATCGATCCCTGACGCGCGTGATAATGCAGCCTGCTCTTAAACCAGAAGAAATACTCCAGCACATTCAAGGTGGAATACCAGCGGGACTGATAATTCATCAACTGCACGCCACCCTGGATAACCGGTACCTGTTCAGTCACCATCAGGGTATTGATTACATTAAAGATGTCTGGGTGAATATCATCCTCGGCATCAAAGATGGTTACCACTTCATTACGGGTGTTTTGCAAGCCGACGTTCAAACCATGTGGCTTATTAATCGGACCATCGTTGAAGGTCACCACCCGCGCAACATGGACACCAGCGCCGCGTAGCTGATCGACTTTTCGCTGCGCCTCGGCAATGGTTCCCGTATCATCTGCTGAGCAAATCACCACGACCTCTAGCAGCGACAAGGGATAATGGGCCAACACAACACGCTCGATAGTGGTTTGAATGACATCTTCCTCATGTCTGGCAGGTAACATAACTGTAAAAGACTTCTGTGGTGGGAGAAACTGCTTTGGAGCCTGGGCCTTCCGATAGGTCTCTGGTTGGTCCCATGTGTAGATCATCAGATAGAGTGTATGCACCGACTGAAGAATCAGCACTGTAGACACCAGGAGAGCCACGAGGATCAACAAAACCATTACAGTTTCCCCCATGTCCAAAATAGACTCATCACAAAGTTCCAGGTCGTTGCCAGACTGATACCGGCCAGGTTCGCCAGCAGATACGGCGTGCCCAGGAAGCTCACCAGCCCCCAGAGGGTAGAGGTCGTAATCACCAGCCCACCCAACGAGATCAGGTTAAAGGTGAAGAACCGTCGGAAAGACAGCCGCTTTTGTTCAAAGGTCCAACGGTTATTCCAGAAAAAGTTATGGGCAATAGCAAACTCCACCGCCAAAAGAGACGCCACCACCAGCCCCAGGTGCAGAATCTGATGCAGAAAAAACAACGCCGCGCTGTTCACCAGTACCCCCGCCCCACCAACGAGCAGAAATCTCCACAATTTGCTGAGTAGATGCCATTTCCACACTCGAAGAGCGCTTCTCTTTTCATCAGCCTGGCCCAGGTTTTCGTTGGCAGCCACAGGAACACTGTTGCCTGTATCCCGACTCACGTTGCCCCCTCTGCTAGAGCAACCTGCCCAAGTTCCTCAATACAGCCGATGGATTGCGGGCGAACCAGTCACCAGGGCACGTAGCCAACGATACTGCCATCTGCCACTCTCTTTGGGAAACTTAGCAATTGACACTATTGAAGAGATGCGTATGAGTATACATGACTATCTAGTTCCTGCTAGATAATCAAGTTTTTTGTCACACTATAGTTGTAGCTTTCTACTGAGTAAACTTCTGTAGCCGGAAACACAATCCACATAGCCCTTACCAGGCACCACGCTTGAAAGAAAGTCAGAGGTGCGGTAGGATAGCGCTGTAACCAGCTTGCAGCGTTGCAAGCAAGAGACAAGAGAAAGGAACGCTGATGGCAACCCTGGAACTTGAAACCATGCTATGTGAGATAGATGGGCACCTGGGCCGGCTGCGGCTCAATCGCCCGGAGGCGCTTAATGCCGCAAACTGGACCTGGGTTCAGGATTTGATCAAGGCCACAGACTACCTGGCGCAGCACGATGAAGCGCATGTGGTCATCGTCAGTGGCGAAGGACGCGCCTTTTGCAGCGGCCTGGATGTCAAAGAACTGGCCGAGGGCCACCTGAGCCGCGAGTGGTTTGAAATCTGGGAGCGCGGGGTCATTGGCCTGACGAACCTTAGAGGCATCACTATCGCCGCCATTCAGGGGTATTGCCTGGGCGGCGGCCTGCAAGTCGCGCTGGCCTGCGACCTGCGCATGGCCGCCACCGATGCCATCCTGAGCATTCCGGCAGTTAAAGAAGGCGTGGTGGCTGCACTGGGGCCAATGCGTCTGGCCCGGCTGATCGGCGCCGGCCCGGCGAAACAACTTTGCTTCCTTGGCAGGCGCTTTTCGGCACAAGAAGGTCTCGCGCTTGGCCTGCTCACCGAAGTGACCACGCCCGAACGGCTGGATGAGCGGGCGCGAGCGCTCGCGGATGAATTGCTGGCTATCCCATTCACCGCGCTGATGCACACAAAACGCCAGATCAACCAGGCATTTACCCAGGGCACCGAAACGTTGATGGCAGAATTGCTAGACGCGCAGGAAGATTGCCTCCGCTCGCCGGAACACGCCGCCATCATGGCTGAGTATCGTGAGCAGCAGCGCCAGCGAGCCGAGCGCAAGAGCCGGACAACGTCAGACCCTTTAAGCAATCATTAAATTTTAATTCTGGCTTAACCTGAACATAACAAAACTGACCTATACTAAAGCGTGGAAGCACTGTTTTGCACTAGCTGCGCGGCAGCTTGAAGAAGGAGGGCGGCAGGCGCCGAGCCTGGCGACCCGGCGCCACCGCGTATACGTATGGGACAGGCAGGAGCCAGGCGCACGTGCGGAAATTGTGGCGCCATCAACGCTCCGAATGAACAGTTTTGCGTCAGTTGCGGCTATTCCCTGGCGGGCGGACCCACCAGCCCGATCCCTAGACCACCCCAGCCAGGCGTCGGCTATAATCAGGGCAGCCCAAACACGGTTGCCGCCCAGGGTGCGCGCCGCACCACCGGGGCACTGCAAAAAGGCAACCTGCTGGGCGGGCGCTATCGAGTCGCCCAACTCGTAGGGAAGGGTGGCTTTGGCGCGGTCTACCAGGCCGCCGATGAGCGCTTTCAGGCACAGCGAGTCGTCGCCATCAAAGAGATGAGCGATGCGCAACTCAGCGCTGCCGAGAAAGCACAAGCCATTCAAGACTTTCGCCAGGAGGCGAATCTGTTGGTGCAACTGCACCATCCCCATCTCCCTAATGTCAGCGATTTCTTTGAAGAGGGCGGCAAAGCCTATCTGGTGATGGAATTTATCCAGGGCCAGACGCTTGAAAAAGAGCAGGATGATGCCAGCGGGCCGCTGGATGAGGGTCGTGTGATGGGCTGGGCGTTGCAGTTGTGTGATGTGCTGGGCTACCTGCATACGCGCCCCCAGCCGATCATCTTCCGCGACCTCAAGCCCTCAAATGTGATGGTCACACCAGATGACGAAATCAAACTCATCGACTTTGGCATTGCGCGCGTCTTTAAATCGGCGGCCAGGAAAGACACCACCTCATTAGGCTCAGGGGGCTATGCCCCGCTGGAGCAGTATGGTCGGGGGCAGAGCGATGCGCGCTCCGATATATACGCCTTGGGCGCCACGCTCTATGATCTGCTGACAAAAACAACACCCATTGACGCGCCGGCGCGCCGCGTCAACCCGGTCCTCTTCAAAACGCCGCGTCAGATCAACCCTCGTCTCTCCCAGGCTACTGAGCAGATTATCCTCAAAGCCATGCAAGAGGAACCGAAGGATCGCTTCCAGTCGGCTGCCGAGATGTCACAGGCCATTATCACCAGTGCAGTGGCTTCAGTAACAAGCAGCGGAATGCCCACGATGGTGACCCCGCTTCCGGCGGGCAGCGGGCAAACGATGCCAACGGTCCCAGTGGCCCCACTCCCAACGCAGCCAGCACCCGCCACCTTTGCATCAGCACCCGGCCCGGCCAGCTATTATGCCAGCGCTGGCTCTCCTGGCCTGGCGCCGGTCTTCCCTGCTGTCAGCCCAGCGCCTTCTGCTCGTTCGCCTGCTCCACCACCTGGGGCATCAGGACGGCGCGGTGTTTCGCGCCGGGCAGTGCTTATAGGGGGGGCAGCGATCCTTGCCCTGGGGGGCACTGGCGCCTATTTCTACTTCAATCGAAAAACGGGTGTCAGCGGCACTGGCACAGCAGGCACTATTACCGTCAACTTCACGTACAGCACCGAGAAAGACGCCTGGATCAAAGCGGCAACCGATGCCTTTCACCAGAGCAATCCTGCCCTCAACGGCAAAGCCATCCAGATCGTGTTAGATGAGCGCGGCTCGGTAGATGGGCATGACAAGATTCTGAACGGGTCGATTCAACCAACCGCCTGGAGTCCGGCCAGCTTCCTGGAACTCAACCAACTCAGCGCCGATTGGCAGCAGAAGCATAAGAATCAGGACATCATCATCAACAACGGAGATCTGGAACCCAAGTCGCTGGTGTCTAGCCCGCTGGTCTTCGCCATCTGGAAGGA